>JBBKXJ010000258.1:0-4025 GCA_037969395.1 Pseudomonadales bacterium | reverse complement strand
GCCCTCTTCAAGCACAATACGAATTCACGGGAAGAAAGGATCGCTTAGCCATGTGGTGATGACGGCCATGTCGTCTTTCCCTAACACCATCGCCGCCCCAACCATCGGAAAATCGCGATCGTCGTTCCCGAGCCAGATGCCGCGAAAAAATGTCGCCATGATCTGCTCACCGCGTGTCAAGGTGGGCATCGCACTGTCCAGTTCCGCCAAACAACACTCACAACTTTCAAAATTCCAGTACGGCATCAAGGTCGGATACGCTGCCAGCAAGTTACGAAAGCGCCTTTGTACGGGTGTGAGTTGAAAGTGGCCTAGCATAACGTTAATTTGTCTGTATTCCCGTGAGTTCGATTCATCCGACTATTTCAGATAGATAGCCACGTCAGCTTTTTTTGCTGCCTTCAGTAAATCCTTATCCAGCGTCGCGATTGGCAAACCTTCACGTATTGCCAACTCAAGGTATGCAGCATCGTAACTACTGAGCTTGTAAGCTTTGGACAAGCTAAGTGTCCGACTAAACGCCTGGTGCGCTGTCATGGGGTCTACCTGAATCGGTAGGCTTTCCAGCTGTGCAATAAAGCGCTCAACGTCACCCGTTTCCAACTCTCCCCGCCTTTCAGCGGTGACGAGAACATTGGCCGCTTCCAAATGCCATAAATTTGGCACCGTCGCATCAACGTCCACCAAGCTCTCTAAAACTGCCTCGGCATACGCCTGATCCGACTTTTTCTCACTCGCCAGCAGCCAGCGCATCGAGATCGAGTTATCCATGACGAAGCTGGTCATTTACGGCCCGCTTCCTTCATGTCAGCCAACGTGCCATCCGACACGATATGCTTTTTGGCGTTGAGAATATTGTTAATCGCGGCTTGGGCCCTTAACCGGCTGCCAATGCGACTGGGCACCACATCGGCAATGGGCCGACCGCGATTGGTAATAGTAAAGGACTCGCCGGCCTCCACACGACGGAGGATTTCCGGGAGTTTGGTTTTGGCGTCGTAGGCCCCGATTTCTTCTAGCATAATTTCGCGCCTCGCTGACTGTATAGACCAGAATACTGGTCTATACAGTCGCTGTCAAGTAAACAGACTAGATTAGTAGTCTATTCGTCGCCGTCGTCATTCCCTTTCTCCGTAAGCGGATGTAGGTGTTCAGGAGTTTACTAGATGTGTGTCTTATGATGCGTACTAATGCGATTACTACGGAATAATACTTAAAAGAGGCTCTCTTCGAACGACATATTGATTCACGGAAAAAAAGGATCGCTTAGCCATCCGGTGATAACGGCTATGTCTTCTTAGCCTAGCACCTTCGCAGCGCGAACAATCGGGAAATCGTGATCATCACTCCCGAGCCAGACGCAGCGAAAAAATGTCGCCATGATCTGCTCACCACGTGTAAAGACGGGCATCGCGCTATCCAGTTCCGCCAAACGACACTCACAAATTTCAAAGTTCCAGTATTGCATCAAAGTAGGATACGCCGCCAGCAGATTGCGGAAGCGCTTTTGTACGGGTGTGAGGTGAAAGTGGCCCACTGTGACGTTCATTACTTGTATTCATGCTGGCAGAGCACGGCCTGATTGAAGGTCGCAACAATGACCCGGGCACCTTCGTTTTGGAACGGGCCTTTGTCGGATGATACCCACGTTATGGTAAATAGCGTTCTGCCGTTAGCGACGGCATACGCAACTACGTCCGGACGGTTCCTGTCGTCTTTGACACACAGTGAGAGCGAAGTTGGCAGTACCAAACCCTGTACTTTTCAATCGCACTGAACGCGGACCGACAAGGCATCGCAATCCGCTCCGTGGAGTATGGCATTCGCGGTAGATCCCGAAAGTTTGCCGTGAGTTCCCACCACGATCAAATCAGCCGCTTGCTGCTTGGCCAGTGTGTGGATCTCTGCGGCCGGTTGGCCCTCTTGTAAAAACAAGGCATCACTACCGACGGCATAAGCGCTGCCTAGTTCCTGTAGGCGTTGCAGGGTTTGCTGTTTGGCTTCGGTTTCCATCGCCGCCAACTTATCCGACAATGAGTGACCTTCGAAATAGGAATGATGAACCGGCTTGAATACGTGGCATACGGTAATTGATGCGTCGCTAGCTTTTGCCAATTGCTTGGCAATGTCCAGCAATTGCCGTGACTCATCGGATAGGTCAATGGCAACAAGAATGCGCTGATAGGGTGGTGGCGTGGTCGCTTTTCCTTCCGCAATGCGCACCGCGAGCACGTGGCATGGCGTTCCGTTCAGCACGGCATTGGCTGTTGACCCCAACAATAAACGCCAGCCGTGGCGCCCATGCGTTCCGATAACGACGAGGTCGGCTTTTTGCTCTGCCTGTGTATGAAGGACCTCGGTAGCGTGACCACCCAATACAGTCTGTTTGCTAATACCGAATGGCGCGCACGCGAGCGCCAACCGCGCAGCCGCTTC
Organism: Pseudomonadales bacterium; assembly: GCA_037969395.1. Taxonomy (GTDB): domain Bacteria; phylum Pseudomonadota; class Gammaproteobacteria; order Pseudomonadales; family JAUIET01; genus JBBKXJ01. The sequence continues at coordinate 1,589 of JBBKXJ010000258.1, read as the reverse complement.
GCGCTTTATGGCATCATCCAGATCTTCGGAGGCGGCAAACGGTCCGGTACTATAATCTTCATGATGATGGTGCAGATGATCGCATACATGCAGCACTTCGACCGCATCCGCAGTGGCAAGTTGGGAAGCACGGGTTAGAATGACACCTGCGGTATCCTCCATAAGGTCAAGGCCGACGAGTACCCGTGCGAATCCAGTCATCCTAGCAGGCCGGTTGAAATTTAGAAAAGAGAACGTAAGTCAGCAGTTTGAATCACGCGGGCTTGCCTCATAGAAATAGGTCAAGCATCAATTAATGGGTTATTTCGAGATCCACACGGTGATACTAGGCCCGTAAACCGCTAAGAAGAAATGATAAATCGATCTATTAGCCTGTGCTGTAAGAACCGTCTAGCTATATGAACAACAAGGCGTAGGAAGGCACTGGCAAATTAACTTCAGTGCCAACGTAAAAGCCTACCTTCTGGTGTCGAGCCACACTCTCTGTCCAACGTGTAAACGCATCTCGCCTAACCCATCTTTAACAGCCCATTTTGCAATGACTTTAAATTCAGCAACTTAGCCATCGTCCAATCGGCGAGTGGCACTACAAACTCGCGTCAACTGAATTTGGGGAACGTCAGCATTTCATCCGTTTTTGACGGCCTGGCGGGAGAGCGATTCAAACGGTGGGGTGTAATTTAGGAGATTGATTACATTGTATAAAACGCAGGATCATGGAAATTTCTAACAGCAACTGGAGTTATCATGAAATTCACGATCCTGCTCAAGAGTGAAGACGATTCATCCCCACCTTTGATGGTTTCTCAAATCGAACGGACGGGCCCAATGAATGCAGCTAACCTGGGATTAACATTAGCTGAATCAAAATGCCTGTTGGCCAGGGTGCAGCAAGAAATCGTAGAATCACAGTTCCAATCTTACCTACAAGAGCAGCGAATCTGTACTCAATGCGGATCACGGCGAACGCTCAAAGCTTACCACACCGTGTGTTTCAAGAGCCTGTTTGGCGGAGTGAGTTTGCGGATACCCCGTCTGAATGGATGTTTGTGTGAGGGACAAGACGCCCGGGCTCGAACCGTCAAGATCGACGGGCTGGTTAACTGGGTTTCCCCTGAACTTGAGTTTGTACAAAGTCAATTGGCAGCAATGATCCCGTACGCGCGTGCGGCGGAGCTTCTGGAGTTGCTGGTGCCCGCCGATACTGGGAATGCACCGTCTACTGTCCGCCGTCACACGCTCAGCGTCGGGCAGCGCCTGGATGAAGAACTGCACAAGGTAGCCGAGGTAGCGCACTTCGAGTGTTCAAAACCGGGCACAAATCTGGTCACGGTAGCAGGTCTCGACAGTGGCTACGTAAAAGATTGCCGACCCCAATCAGAAAGGTCCTTCGAGGTCGTGGTGGGTAGAATTCTCGCCGAAAACAAAGACTCGCGCAGTCTGGGATTTGTGCGTACGATCGAAAGCAATCATGCTGCAGGGCATCGATTGAAGCAACGACTACGTGAGCAAGGCCAGATTACCGATAACATCACCGTGTTCACGGACGGAGATCCGGGACTGAGATGTTTGCTCATGTCGGCTTTGCC
>JBBKXJ010000257.1:0-75297 GCA_037969395.1 Pseudomonadales bacterium | reverse complement strand
ACACCGCCTCCAGGCCTTCAAGCCGCTGGGTCAGTAAATTTGCACTAATGCCTGGCAAGCTGGCGCGCAGGTCGGAAAAGCGTTTCGGCCCTAGCAGCAGCTCACGCATAACCAGCAGGGCCCAGCGTTCGCCGACAATATCGAGTGCATGCGCCATGGCGCAGCCGTCATTAAATTCACGCTTAGCCAGAATTTAGTCCTTTATTGAAGTTGGAAATTTATAGTTAGTAATAATAACATTTATGTTGCATTATATAACTATAGTTGTGATTATACCAAAACTCCTTACATACGTGACAGCAGCGATAATAGATGCGGCGGTCGCAACCGGCGCAGCAATCAGTTGAGGGTGATAGCATGAAAATTCGAGTGGAAAGCATCGTCAAAGCAGATATCGACGCCACCTGGAACGCCTGGAACAGCCCTGCGGATATCAATCAGTGGAACGCCGCATCCGATGATTGGCATACCACAAATAGTGATGTTGATTTAACCGTTGGCGGCAAGTTCTGTTATCGCATGGAAGCTAAAGACGGCAGCATGGGGTTTGATTTCGACGGCACCTATACAAAGATTATCGAAAATAAGCTTATCGAATACGAGCTTGAAGACGGCAGGTCTGTATTAATCACGTTCGAGCAAGTTGCAGATGGCGTTAAAGTCATTGAAACTTTCGACGTCGAAGACGAGCATACCGCCGAGCAGCAACGGCAGGGGTGGCAAAGTATTTTGAACCGCTTCAAAAAACACGTTGAGGCAAAAGTCTAGCGGTAAGCGTTAACTAATAGCCGCAGGGCGCAATTGTTGCCCTGGTGGGTGTAAAGTAAAAACCGATGTGCTGTTAAAGGAGGTAAGACCATGAGTAGAATCATCGTAACCGCATTTGAGTGGGTACCGGACTTTGCCAGGGGTTCGGTGCGTGATTTGCGTGTTCGTTGGGCGCTGGAGGAAGCAGGGTTAGCCTATGAAGAGCACTTGATTGGGCAGGAAGAGAAGAGCTCCAGCAGCTATCGTAAGCAGCAGCCTTTTGCTCAGGTTCCTGTTTATCAGGAAGACGACTTAACGTTGTTCGAGTCCGGCGCGATTGTGCTGCATATAGCCGGCAAGTCTGCGGCGCTACTGCCAGCCGACGCCAATGAACGTGCCCGTGTTACAACCTGGACGTTCGCAGCGCTGAACACGCTGGAACCGCATATTAGCAACCTTGCGGATATCGACTTTTTCTCGCGTAAAGAGGAATGGGCTAAGCTACGTCGCCCACAGGTGGTCACTATGATCGAAAAACGGCTGGGCGAACTTGCCCCGCAATTGGAGCAGCGCGAATATCTGGAGGGTGCCTTCACGGCGGCCGATATTCTAATGACCACAGTCTTGCGCGACCTGCGGCATACGGATATTCTCGAAGCTTTCCCGGCACTGACCCGTTATAAACAGCGCAACGAAGCAAGATCCGCCTTCCAGAAAGCGCTGGCTGATCAGTTGGCGGCTTTTGATCGACACGCGCCGCCGAGTCAGTAGCCATTCTCAAAGAAGGAAACATGTCTAACTGGAAACTCCCACTGCAAGGCGGCTGCCGCTGTGGACGGGTTCGCATCGCAATTTCCGCCGCACCGCTATTCACCAGCGCCTGCCACTGCAGCGGCTGTCAGCGCATGTCCGCCAGTGCCTTCTCACTAAGCGTCGGAGTCCCTGCTTCGGGTTTCTCCGTGACTAAAGGAGAACCGGTGATCGGTGGTCTGCACGGCGAAGATCGGCACTTCCATTGTTCGCATTGCATGAGCTGGATGTTTACTCGCCCGGCAGGCATGGATGAATTCGTCAATGTGCGCGCGATGATGCTGGACGAACGCAGAGATTTCGTGCCGTTTCTCGAAACCTGTACTGCGGAGAAGTTGCCGTGGGTCAAGACTCCGGCGCAACACAGTTTCAAAGAGTTTCCACCAATGGAGCAATTCGAAACGTTGCTGGCGGAGTTTGCAAGCTTGTCTTGTAAACAATAACGGAGGACTAACGGAGGAATAGCATGACCGAAATAATCACTTGCCTGTGGTTCGATAGAAACGCAGAAGCAGCAGCGAAATTTTATGCCTCTTTGTTGCCTGAGTCACATATCGACGCGGTGCACACAGCGCCGGCGGACTATCCCGACGGCGGCAGCGACTGGTATCCAACGTTGGATGACTGAAACTGAAATTATCGAAAGAGATATTCGTTATGAGCGACACTCAAATATTTCACGATACATTGCTTATCGAGCGCGAATTTCAGTCTCCTGTTGAAGCGCTTTTTCAGGCCTTTGCCGACCCGAACGCGCGTGTACGCTGGGGCGTACCCTCGCCCACCGCCGTATTGATATTTGATGAGTCGAATTTCGAAATAGGCGGCAAGGACCTGCAGCGCTGTGGCGCAAAAGATGACCCTCAGTTTCTGGTCGAAGCTGTTTATCTTGACATAAAACCGAATGAACGAATCGTCTATTCAGAGCGCGTTTCAATGGGTGACGCTACCCTCTCGGGCGCGCTGCATACGCTGGAGTTTTCTGCAACAAAGCAGGGCTCAGCGCTGAAGGCCACCATTCAAGTGGCAGCAATGGGCGATGAAGAAATGTTAGCTGATACCCGCAGTGGGTTCGGCGCGGCGCTCGACAACCTTTCCTGTGAACTAGGAGAAGAGAAATGACTTATATAGACGGTTTCGTTTTAGCTTGCCCAAAGGCGAAAAAAGAAGAGTTTATCGAACACGCGAACAAGGCCGATGCGGCGTTCATGGAGTTGGGGGCTAACCGCATTCTTGAATGCTGGCAGGATGATGTACCCAGGGGCAAGACCACGGACTTTTTTGCTGCCGTTAAAGCCAAAGAAGACGAGGCGGTGCTGTTCTCCTGGATCGAATGGCCGGACAAAGCCACGCGCGATGCAGCAATGGGGAAAATGGACGAGTTGATGAAAACCGATCCGCGCATGGACCCGCAGAAGAATCCGATGCCGTTCGATGGCAGGCGCCTCATTTATGGCGGTTTTACACCGGTAGTGACGCTGGAAAAATAGTACAGCATCGCTACTAAACACTGAGCGATCCCAACCCCACCGTAAGGAGAGACAAAATGTCAAACAAGCATGGCGATTTCATCTGGTATGAGTTAATGACAAACGATGCCGATAAGGCGCAGAATTTTTACACGAAAATTCTCGGCTGGACATTCGAGGATAGTGGCGTGGAAGATATGGATTACCGCGTGTTTTCGGCAAACAAAGAAGCCGTCGGCGGGCTGATGCCGCTCACCGATGAAATGAAGTCGAATGGTGCGCAGCCCTGCTGGATGGGTTATATCAATGTAGACGATGTCGATGCCTCGGCAAAGTCTATCGAGGCGGCGGGTGGCAGCATACATATGGCAGCATCGGATATACCTGATGTTGGCCGCATCGCCTTAGTGGCCGACCCGCAGGGCGTAATGTTCTATATCATGAAACCCACACCTCCAGCAGACAACCCGGATGCTACCAGCAATGCTTTTGCGGCGACTGAGCCCATGATTGGCCATTGCGCCTGGAACGAACTTGCCACCACCGATCAGGCCGGTGCAGTGGCCTTTTACACCGACCAGTTCGGCTGGCGCCAGGAAGAGGACATGGATATGGGGCCTATGGGAAAATATCAGTTCTTCCATCATGGTCCCGGCATGATCGGCGCCGTAATGCCGCGCCCGGATGAGATGCCGGTCTCGGCCTGGTCCTATTATTTCCGTGTGGCCGGTATCGATGCAGCGTGTAAAGCGATAGAGGAAAATGGCGGTCAGATCACACAGCAGCCAATGGAAATTCCCGGCGGCGAGTTTGCAATGAATGGCATGGACCCGCAAGGCGCTGCGTTTTCGTTGGTTGGACCACGCAATTAGATAGTGCAAGGGCACACACCTATTTAAGCGTCAACGCCAGGTAGACTAAGGTGTGTGCCCCTCGGTTCAAAGTTAACAGCCATTACGACGCGGCTAACTACCGAACGATGAGCACCGATACATCAGTATGCGACGCAAAGTATTTCGTATGTGACCTGAACAAAAAGTCATGCAAGCCGGGCACATGCGTGGCCATCACCACAAGGTCGGCCCCGATTTCGTGTACAACACGGTCTAGTTGCTTTTCTAAATCGATACTGATGTCGACACTGGCAACTGCCTTGCTGGCTAGCGTGACGCCTAGCGTCTTCGACTGCTCTGCGGCAAGATCGGCCAGCTTTTGCGCATACTCTTCCGGGTCGTGAGCGAGGCTGCTGGGGGCCGTGGTAGTCACCCCGACCAGCACCACTGAAGCCTGGTAAGACTTGGCCATATCGGCCGCGATAGCAATCGCTTTCTGTTGTTTGTCGACGTGGGCAAGGTCGATGGGTATTGCAATTGTTTTGAACATGAGGGCTCCCGGTAATAGTTGGAAAGGACAGTCGACTACAAACTACCGTACCATAGCACAGCGTTGTAGCGGAAATTCAGTCCTGGCCGCATGCTCAATGCTGCTTACACCTACAGCAACCAAGCCCGAATAACAAACCCGATCACCGCCTTGGTCGCAACACCATCCGCCCACAGCGCGACAAACCACAGCACTCGTGGCAACTCAGTCGCGCTGGAGCAATCCGTTAAATACACCATTGGTAGTGAGCTATTGCTAATGCCGCAGGAAGTGCGATGCGATGACTGGCAGCTGCCTTGCTGGCAGCAACTCCTCACACCGAATCTGCCAACTTGAGTTCATGTTGAAATTATAGGTTTTCAGCGCGCCAATTGAATTACGCACTGGCATTTACGCGAGCTTCTTTAACTGGCGTTTATAGCTATAAGAGATATAAGAATATAATTTATATGTATTTCACTTATATCAAATCCTGCGCTAACTTAACATATAACAAGCTTTAGCCATGGGAGAGAAACGTGACAACTATTGCAACCGAACAAGTCACCGGCGTGCGTCACTGGACCGATAATCTGTTCAGCTTCACCACAACGCGTGACCCGGGTTTTCGTTTTGAGAATGGCCACTTTACCATGCTGGGTTTACAGCGTGAGGACGGCCGTCCACTGCTGCGTGCCTACAGCATAGCGAGCGCTAACTACGAAGATGAGCTGGAATTCTTTAGCATTAAGGTGCCGGATGGGCCGTTGACCTCGAAGCTACAAAATATACAGGTGGGAGATGACATACTGGTCAGCCGCAAACCCACTGGCACGCTGGTAGTCGATCATTTATTGCCGGGGCGGCACCTGTACTTGCTAGCCACTGGCACCGGGCTTGCGCCGTTTATTAGCATCATAAAAGACCCGCAAACCTATGAGCGGTTCGACAAGGTCATATTGGCGCACGGTTGCCGCCACAGCGCAGAACTGGCCTATCAGCAAATGATTACCGAAGACTTGCCCGACAACGAGTTTTTTGGCGATGAGGTGAGAGACAAGCTGCTGTATTATCCCACCGTCACGCGCGAGGATTACCGCAATCGCGGCAGACTCACCGATTTGATCGACAGCGGCAAACTGTTTCGCGATTTGAATATTGCTGAGCCCAACCTGCAAGACGACCGCTTTATGTTGTGTGGCAGTCCGGCGATGTTAAAAGATGTCGGCGCGCTGCTCGACGCGCGCGGTTTTGTGGAAACGCGGCGCGGCAATATCGGTCATTATGTCATTGAGCGGGCGTTTGTGCCGCAATAAACCTGGTCAGGAAGCGTTTTGTTGTAGTGCGCTGATCTGCCGGTCCAGCACGCGATAGCTAAGCGCTTCCGTTAGATGCCGAGTTGCGATGGTCGCATCACCCTCCAGGTCGGCAATGGTGCGCGCCACGCGCAAAATGCGGTGATAAGCCCGCGCCGATAGTTGCAATCGCTCCATTGCTGAATTTAACAGCTGACGGTCTGATTCTTTCAGTACACAAGCTGTGGCTAGCGCTTTGCCACTGAGCAGGGCATTGGCGTGGCCGTCGCGCGCATGTTGCCGCTGGCCTGCGTTCGTCACGCGGTGCAATACGGTCGCGCTGGTTTCGCAGTCTCCCTTGTCGTCGCTTAACTCCTGAGCCCTGACACGCGGCACATTGACGTGCAAGTCGATGCGGTCCAGCAGTGGCCCGGAGATGCGATCACGGTAACGCTGTACCTGATCGGGGGTGCAACGGCAATGACGGTCGTTGCTGCCGAAATAGCCGCAAGGGCATGGATTCATCGCGGCGATGAGCTGGAAGCGGGCGGGGAAATCCACCTGATGTGCCGCGCGCGAAATCCGAATATTGCCGGACTCCATCGGCTCGCGCAGTACCTCCAGTACATGTCGCGGAAACTCCGGCAGTTCATCGAGAAATAAAATTCCGTGGTGCGCAAGAGATATTTCTCCAGGCCGGGGCGGACTGCCGCCACCGACCAGCGCTACGCCCGAAGCAGTATGGTGAGGAGAGCGAAACGGCCGCTGCTGGCGCAACGCCAGCTCGGTCGGGTGCTTACTAATCGAATAAACTGAAGCCACCTGCAGCGCCTCCTGTTCACTCAGCGGTGGCAAAATGCCCGGCATGCGGCTAGCCAACATGGTTTTGCCCGAGCCGGGCGGGCCGACCAACAGCAAGTTGTGCTGTCCGGCGGCGGCAATCTCCAGCGCTCGCCTGGCGGTGGCCTGGCTTTTAACGTCGGCCAGATCGGCACAAGGTGTGACGCTCAGGGGCGTGACCGCATTATTGAGCGGCAGCTTCCTGTTGCCGTTTAAGTGTGCGCACACATCCAGCAAGTGCGCGGCGCAGTAGACTTCGGCGTCTTGTACCATGCCGGCTTCCGCGCCGTTTTGCGGTGCGATGACGACCGCACGCAACGCCTTGTGGGATTGCACCACGGCAGGTAACACCCCGTCGATCGAGCGCAGCGCACCAGACAATGCCAGCTCGGCATAGAATTCCATATCTTCCAACCGCTGCTTCGGCACTTGTCCCGAGGCCACCAGAATACCTAGCGCAATCGCAAGATCGTAACGGCCACCGCTCTTCGGCAAATCGGCCGGAGCGAGATTGACGGTCACTCTGCTGGCTGGAAAATCGAAATGCGCATTGAGAATAGCGCTGCGAACTCTGTCTTTGCTTTCTTTTACCGCCGTTTGCGGCAGGCCGACGATAGTAAAGCTGGGTAAGCCGCCGGATAGATGCACTTCAACCGCTACCGGCGGCGCTTCTATACCCAGCTGGGCGCGGGTAAATACTATCGCTAATGACATAGTTGCTCCTTCCCTGGATGCGGATATCCCGGCCGTGCCGGGTTTTATTGCGCTCTGCGGCGCTTAGTGCTGGGTGGTTTCTATCAATTGTTCCAGGTCGGCCTCAAGCTCGGCCACCCGAGCTTGGGTTTTTTGCAAAACCTCCTGCTGCGCGTCGAACTCCTCACGCGTCACCAGGTCCAGCTTGCTGAATACGTTTTGTACCAGCAGGTGAACGCTTTTCTGCAGCTCGCCACCTTGCTCGGTTCCGCGTTCCTTGAACAGGCTACTCAGTTGTTCATTGAACTGATTGATAATTCGATCTCTTAACATGCCAGCCGCGCCGTAGTTGTCGGTGCTGCCATTCTACCCGAGGTCGAATTATCATGAAATAGATTGTTCTCTGATCGATGCCGCCATGATTCTTGCACAAACGCACTGTTTCGGTGCTTAGGCCTTTGCGTCGCACCAAATCTGCGCGCTATTTGTGACACACTTATCGTCATAACGTCGTTGACAATCCATAACTATTTGTAAAAAAGGATAAAACAGCAGATGGCACGGCATCTGCTGTTGTACGCCAGACATACAACTCTATCTTATCTAAAAGGATACGCAATGAAGATAACTACCACAGCAGTAGTCGTGGCGGCCGGACTAACCATTTCGGCGGCAACAGCGCTGGCGGAGGTGAGCGGTAACGTCGCGCTAACCACCGATTACACGTTTCGCGGCATCAGCCAAAGCTCGGAATTACCGGCCATTCAAGGCGGCTTTGACTATACCCACGATAGCGGCTTTTACGCCGGCGTTTGGGGTTCCAACGTCGAATTCGAAACCACCGAGGTCAATATGGAACTCGATGTTTACGCCGGTTACGGCTTTGAAGCCAGTGAAGACGTAACTTTCGATGTGGGTCTTTTGCATTATCAGTATCCGGGCGATTCGAATTCTAACTTCGACTATACCGAAATCTACGGGTCGGTCAGCTTCTTCGACGCCACCGTAGGGGTCAACTATTCGCCAGAATATTTCGGCGACACCGATGCCTACTACTATTTCTACGGCGACTACAGCTTGGCTCTGGCTGAGAATTTTTCGGTGGACGCGCACGCGGGCTACAACCTGTTTGACGGCGAAGATTCATTCAGCAGTTTTATCGGCGCGGAATCGGGTGATGATGCCTACGTGGATTATTCAATCGGCGTGTCAACCGAGATGGACGCTATTGGCCTTTCGCTGGCTTATGTCGGCACCAATATCGACGACGATGATTGCAAGGCGTGGTGCGAAGGCCGCGTAGTGTTCAGCGTTTCAAAGAGTTTATAACGCCCCTATTTTTCAGCACGGCCCAGGAGAAAACCATGAAGATGATCACCGCAGTGGTCAAACCGTTCAAGCTTGATGATGTTCGCGAAGCGCTGTCTGACATCGGCGTACAAGGTATTACTGTTACCGAAGTGAAAGGCTTTGGCCGGCAAAAAGGTCATACCGAATTGTATCGAGGCGCCGAGTATGTGGTCGATTTTTTACCCAAGGTGAAAATCGAAGTGGCAGTTGCCGCGCAGCTGCTCGATCAAACCATAGAAGCGATTAGCAACGCGGCAAGCACCGGCAAGATAGGCGACGGTAAAATCTTTGTCGCGACGCTGGAGCAGGCCATCCGTATCCGCACCGGCGAAACGGGACGAGATGCGATCTAGTCCCTGCATGCCGTCTTGCCCTTATCTTTCACTGTAAAAACAGCAGCCCTTTGGAGAGCTGACCATGGAAAACCAAATATTTGAACTACAGTATGCTATCGACACATTTTATTTTTTAATGTGCGGTGCCCTGGTTATGTGGATGGCCGCCGGCTTTTCCATGTTGGAAGGCGGCCTTGTGCGCACCAAGAACACCGCGGAAATACTGACTAAAAACGTTGCCCTGTATTCTATATCGTGTTTGATGTACATGCTGTGCGGCTACATGATTATGTATGACGGCACGCTGTTCCTCAGCGGCATACAAGGTGGTGAAACCCTGGTGAAGGAAGCGCTTGCAGCCTCCACCGAAAACGGTTTCGACGGAGATTCCGTATATGCCGCCCCCTCTGACTTTTTCTTCCAGGTAGTGTTTGTCGCAACCGCTATGTCGATTGTTTCCGGCGCCGTAGCCGAACGCATGAAGCTGTGGGCATTCCTTGCCTTTGCCGTGGTAATGACCGGCTTTATTTATCCTATGGAAGGCAGTTGGACCTGGAACGGTGCCGATGTGTTCGGCATGTACAACCTCGGCGATGCCGGCTTCTCGGATTTTGCCGGCTCGGGCATCGTGCATATGGCTGGTGCGGCTGCTGCACTGGCAGGCGTGCTGTTACTAGGTGCTCGCAAGGGTAAATACGGCGCCAATGGCGAAGTACACCCCATTCCCGGTGCAAATTTGCCTATGGCGACACTCGGCATGTTCATTCTGTGGATGGGCTGGTTTGGCTTTAACGGCGGCTCGGTTCTGAAGCTCGGCGATATCGCCTCGGCAAACAGTGTAGCTATGGTGTTTCTGAATACTAATATGGCTGCTGCCGGCGGGCTGATTGCGGCAATGCTGGTCGGTCGCTTTATGTTCGGCAAGGCCGACCTGACAATGGCGTTGAACGGCGCGCTCGCCGGGCTGGTCGCTATCACCGCAGAGCCGTCAACACCCGGAGCGTTGGCGGCGACCGGTATTGGCGCGGTCGGCGGTGTGCTGGTGGTATTCTCTATCGTGTTATTAGACAAGGTCAGAATCGATGACCCGGTTGGCGCCATCTCGGTGCATGGCACAGTGGGTTTATGGGGCTTACTGGCAGTGCCGCTGACCAACGCCGATGTCAGCTTCAGCGGTCAATTGCTAGGAGCCGCCACAATTTTCGTTTGGGTGTTTGGCACCAGCCTGATTGTGTGGAGCGTGCTGAAACTTGTCATGGGCATACGCGTCAGTGAGGAAGAGGAGTACGATGGGGGTGATCTTTCCGAGTGTGGTATGGAAGCCTACCCGGAGTTTATTTCTGCAAAGTAGCGTGCGCTGAGCACACCGTCGAGCAATACGCAGGCTGCGCCATACACACGGCGCAGCCTGCACGGCGGTTCTCTTGCATCCGACCAACTGCGCACACACTGGCTGCATGTCGATCTATATTTATAGAATCGATAGCGACTAAAGTGTAATTCATGCAGCGAGCCATACTATTTATTCTCAGCATTATTGTTATCGGCGGTCATAGTGCAACACAGGCCGGTATCTATAAGTGGACAGATGCCAACGGTAAGGTTCACTTCAGCGATCAGGCGCCGGCACGCCAACAGGCCCAGGAAATTGACATTGATGTTCGTCCTGCAGAGATTGATCCAGAGCTTGAGCAATACCGACAGCGTAATCGTGCGTTACTCAAAGTGTGGGATACTGAGCGCGATCAGCAACAACAGCAGCACGCTGAAGAAAGTCGACAATTGGCGCAGCGGCGTCAGCGTTGCGCGAAAGTTCAGCGCGCGTATGCTGCGAGCCGCCGGGCGGGGTACCTCTATGTCGCTCGCAAAGACGGCGAGCGAGACATCTACAGCGATAAGCAACGCGCAGAATATGAACAGCAGTTAAGCGATTATCTGCGTAAGCGTTGTCCAAAATAGGCGTTCGATCCATTCAGCATCGGCAGGTGCGGCATGGACTTCGTCGTCGTTTCCTTAATATAATGCGCCGCTCGGAGGATCCACAAAAATGAAACTAGTCACAGCTATCATCAAACCCTTTAAGCTTGACGACGTGCGCACCGCACTGTCGGACATTGGCGTTCAGGGTATCACCGTAACTGAGGTTAAGGGGTTTGGCCGTCAGAAGGGCCACACGGAGCTTTATCGAGGCGCTGAATACGTGGTCGACTTTCTGCCAAAAATCAAAGTCGAAATCGCGATCGACGATCCGCTGCTTGACCAGGCGATCGAAGCGATTAGCGGCGCCGCCAATACTGGCAAAATCGGTGACGGTAAAATTTTCGTTTCTAACCTTGAACAGGTGATACGCATTCGCACCGGCGAAACCGGCAAAGACGCCGTCTGAATCTCATACATCATTTTCCCACCTTGCTACAAGCAAATTTTCGATAACAAAGTGTGCGGTAGCGCACACTTTGCAGTCGTGAATCACGTTTTTTACACGCTGGAGCAATTCAACGCCCCTGAATAATTGCAAACCCGTGGTCGTCAACTATAAATATAAGGCCAATTTAAACGAGCGATTGCTCAGATTCAACGGGGAACATTATGAAAGGGAAAGCAATTAAGGCTAAGGCGACCAAAGTTAAAGCCACGAAAGCCAAAATGACCAAAGCCAAAAAATCGGATGTGCCGGTCGATGCATACAAAGATGACTGGGCAGAAGGCCGCACCGTGGCAGCACGTGATCCGGTTCGCGCTCAGCTGCAGAGCGAGATAGAAGCATTTCTCGCAGAAGGCGGTAAAATCACGCGAGTAGAGGCAAATTTACGCGCCGACCCGCCGCGTAAGCCAACCAGTAATTATGGCAGCCAGCCCATTTAATATAAAAGCGAGTGCATGCGGTAATTTAAAATGACCGTGTGCGCAGTACTGCCTTCACGTTATTTATCACTGTTTCCAATTTTCGCAACCGTTGTCGCCAGTTCAGAAAACTTTCGTACTTCTGCCGTTGGCGGCTCGGCATCCGGCCATTTCTGATTATTCAAGTTGACCCAAATAGTCTTGATACCAAGCTGCTGTGCGCCGTAGATGTCGTGCTCGGGATGATCGCCAATATGAATCATCTGTTCGGCACTGGCACCTGACAGCTGCATGGCCTTATGAAAATGGTCAGGCGCTGGCTTACTGGCGTTGATATGTTCTGCCGCAATGGCAAACTTGAAATAGGATTTGATAGCCAGCCGGTTGATGTCGGCGTTGCCGTTGGTTAACACGCCCAGTTGATATTGACTGTGCAAACTCTCAAGGCTGTCGACCACGCCATCGAAATAGGCCACCGCATGACGTGCTTCAATAAATACCTCAAATGCCTGCAGCGACAATCGCTGTGCCTGCGCTTCGTCATAACCGCTTTGCTGCAGAGCAATTTGCATGGCGCGAATTCGCAGTTGGCTAATTTGATGGCGTAACTCGGGCTCGGTGGCAAACAGCTTGCGACGCAATTCGATAAAGTCCTCGGTTTTTAATCTCTCCAGCACCAGCGGGCAGTTGCTCTGTAAAAACCGGGTAACGCTGCGCTCGGCCGCAACTAATACCGGGTGTACTTCCCACAGTGTGTCGTCCAGGTCGAAGGTGAGTAACTGTACGCGAGCCATTTATTTCTTCCTGCTGGCGCGTGGATGGGCTTTATCGTAAACCGCCGCCAGGTGTTGATAGTCGAGGTGGGTGTAAATCTGTGTGGTAGCGATATTGGCGTGGCCCAGCATTTCTTGCAAGGAGCGCAAATCACCGCTCGACTGTAACAGATGACTGGCGAAAGAATGGCGTAACATATGCGGATGCAGGCTTTGTCGTAAGCCCTGACGCTGGCTCCAGTAACGCAGCCGCGCCTGCACACTGCGCGGGCTAATGCGCTGGCCGCGCTGACTGATAAAAACTGCCTGCTCCTCCTCTGCCTCGTGCTCAGCGCGACGCTTAAGCCAGTCTCGTAACGCGCCGCAGGCGATGCTGCCCACCGGCACAACGCGCGCCTTGTCGCCTTTGCCGTGGGCTACCTTGACTTCAGCTCTGCCCTCGCTCAGATTCAATTCGGCGCGATTAAGGCTAACAAGTTCATCAAGGCGCAAGCCGGAAGAGTAGAGCAGCTCAAACATCGCGCGATCACGGCAGCCTATCCAGCTATCGGTTGGCAAATTGAGGAAGTGCTGTAGTTCGTCGACTTCGACCGCCCTGGGTAGCAGGCGAGCCGCTTTGGGCGCTTGCACGCCTGCGGCCGGATTATGCTTTAAGCCATGCACTTTATTCAAATGCCGATACAACGAACGCAGCGCAGACAGCAGGCGCTGAATACTCCGGCCCGACAACCCCCTGCGGTGTTCGCCAGCGATAAAATCACGCACGTCGCCGGACTGCAGCTGCGCGCTATCGCCTAGCTCGCGCTCAGCGCAAAATTTCGTAAGTTTGGCGAGGTCGCGTCGGTAGCTGCTCAGCGTATGTTTAGACAGCGCGCGGTTATGTTGCAGGTAGCCAAGAAAATCGTCGACATCTTGCTGCAACATTGAACTATTCCGGTGGCAGAAACTGCGGCACAGTGCGGTTGAGCATTTCCGCGATGTAGTTTAAAAATAGTGTACCCATGCCCGACTGAAAATGCAGAGGATCTTTACTGCCTACCGCCAGCACGCCGATATGCTTTTCAGCCAGCAGAGGGATAACGGCTGCTGACCCTACGCTGGTCGCTGCATCGCCAAATAAAAACGCCAGCTCTTGCTCGCGCAGTACGCCGCACACAACCTGCTGTGCCGTTAGCAGATTGCCGATAGCAGCCTGCGCCTGCTCACGGCTGACGCAGCGCACAGTTGACGGCAGCGATTGTTGCTGTTCGGTCAGCAAGCATAAGCATTGCAACTCAACGTGGAAGTCATGCCTGAGGCTGCGCTGCAGCGCCTCGGTTAGCTCAACCAGCGATCTCGCCTCAATAAGATCCAGCACCAGTTGGCGGGTATTCTCGAATAGCTCATTGTTGGCGTTGGCATTCTCCAGCAGCTCAGCCAGCCGCCGGCGCATATCAATATTGCGCTCACGCAAAAGAGCGACCTGCCGTTCTACTAACGACACGGCTTGACCGCGCTGATGAGGTAAGGTCAGGTCGCACAGCAAGCCGGGTCGACGCGAGAAAAAGTCAGGATTTTCCTGCAGAAAATCGGCTACCTGTTCGGCGGTCACGGTTATTTTCTTATGTGCCGAAATCGATGTGTTCATATACGTATGTGTCCTTCGTAAACGGTAGTGGCCGGGCCAGTCATAAACACCGGTTCACCCTCGCCTCGCCACTCCAATTGCAGCAGGCCCCCTTTCATGTGAGCGTTTGCCTTGTTGGCAAGCAAGCCGCGGGTATTGCCGGCGACCATGGCGGCGCAGGCACCGCTGCCGCAGGCCAGGGTTTCGCCGGCGCCGCGTTCGAACACGCGTAACTCAAAATTGTCTCGATTCAGCACTTGCATAAAGCCAACGTTAACCCCTTGCGGGAAGTCTGCGTGCGCACCGATGTGTTGGCCCAGCTCAATTACCGGCGTGTTGGCGCAGTCGTCGACCACGATAACGGCGTGTGGATTACCCAGTGACACGGCGCTTAGCTCGAACTGTCGACCGCCAGCTTCTAACGTATATGTTAAAGCGCGTTGCGGTGCGAGAAACGGCACGCGCTGCGGCTCTAGCTCGGGTACGCCCATATTAACGCGCACCTGTTGGTCTTTCCTTATTTGCAGTTCGAGTAAGCCGGCATTGGTTTCCACCCGAATGGGGTTGCGGCCGGTGAGGCGTTTGTCGGTCACGTACCTGGCAAAACAGCGTGCGCCGTTGCCGCATTGGGCCACTTCGCTGCCGTCGCTGTTATATATGCTGTAGCGGAAATCGACGTCAGGATCGTGCGGATGATCAACCACCAGCAGTTGATCGAAGCCGATGCCGAAACGGCGGTCAGCCAAACGCTTTACCAGGCCTTTAGTTAACCTAACGTGCTGGGAGAGACGATCAATCACAACGAAATCGTTGCCCAGACCGTGCATTTTTGTGAAGCGAAGCAGCATGGAGCGATCTATTCCTTACCTCTTATTGCGGCGACAGCTATTGCGGCAGCAGCGACTCGCCGCGCAGCAGATCTTGCAGCGTTTCGCGCTGCCTGACAATATGCGCGGCGCTACCGTCAACCATCACTTCGGCGGCACGCGGCCTGGTATTGTAGTTTGAGCTCATCACAAATCCGTAGGCGCCGGCCGAGCGCACCGCCAGCAGGTCACCGGCGCTTAAGGCCAGGCGCCGTTGCTTCGCAATGAAGTCGCCAGACTCACACACCGGACCGACAATATCGTAGTCCCGTTGTGGCGCCGTGGCGCTGTTACGCAGCGGGTCGACACCGAGCCACGCATCGTAGAGCGCCGGGCGCAGCATATCGTTCATCGCCGCGTCGACAATGGCGAAATTTTTTGTGCCGTTCTCCTTCAGGCAAGTCACTTCGGTTAACAGCACGCCAGCATTGGCGCATATTGAACGGCCGGGTTCAAGTAGCAGCTGTACGTGTCTGTCTCCCAGACGTTCGAGTACGCGACTCAGGTAGTCTTCAGGTGTTGGCGGGGTTTCGTATTCATAGCGCACGCCCAGACCGCCGCCCAAATCGATATGCTTAATGTTGATGCCACTGACGCTCAGCTTGTCGTACAAATCCAGCAGCCGGTCCAGTGCCGCGAGGAACGGTTCCACGCTGGTCAGCTGCGAGCCAATATGGCAATCGATGCCCACCACCTCCAGATTAGCCGCACTCTGCGCGGCGGCGTAGAGCGTAGGGGCCTGGTTAATATCAATACCAAATTTATTGTCGCGCAGGCCAGTAGAAATATAGGGGTGGGTGCGGGCGTCGACATCGGGATTAACGCGCAACGACACCTGTGCGCTGCACTGCATTTGTGCCGCCTCCTCCTGCAGCGTGTGCAACTCCGCCGCCGATTCAACGTTAAAACAAAAAATGCCAAGTTCCAGCGCACGCCGTAATTCGCAGGCCTTTTTGCCGACGCCGGAGAATACGCACTTACCTGCTTCACCGCCGGC
Organism: Pseudomonadales bacterium; assembly: GCA_037969395.1. Lineage (GTDB taxonomy): Bacteria > Pseudomonadota > Gammaproteobacteria > Pseudomonadales > JAUIET01 > JBBKXJ01. The sequence continues at coordinate 59,310 of JBBKXJ010000257.1, read as the reverse complement.
CGCCAGCACCCGCTCCAACTCACCAATGGAGACTACATCGAAACCCGCACCAAGGCGCGCCAGTACATTCAACACCGCGAGATTCGAGTTAGCTTTCACCGCGTAGCAAATTAAGTGGTCTACGTTGTGCAAGGCATCGGCGTAGGCAGCATAAGCCTGTTCCAGCGCAGCCCGCGAATACACGTAGCACGGCGTGCCGAAGCGTGCGGCGATCTCTCTTAAGGCCACTTGCTCTGCATGCAGTTCGCCGTTGTGGTATTGAAAATGATCCATGCTTCTAATTGTCGTTGTCGTTGTCGTTGTCTTTGGGTGCGGAATCCTGTTGTTCGCCGTTCTGCGAAGAGTCGGCGGAGCTCTCATCGGGCATATATAAATCCCCCTTCTGACCGCAGGCTAGCAGCAACATAACAAGAAGTATTAACGTCAGTTGCCGCATAACAGCCTTCACCTGTGAAATTCAGTAAATGATTATACGTGAGCGACAGCCTAAAAACGCCGCTGTCGAAAAAAATGGAGAGGCTGCTACGCTTCGTTGCGTTGCTGCATGTTGTGTCGAGCGGTAACTGCTGCCTGACGCACTTGCTCAGGCGCGGTGCCACCTAAATGGTTGCGTGCGGCAACCGAACCGTCGAGGCTCAATACTGAGTAAACATCGTCACCAATCAACGCCGAAAACTTTTGCAATTCAGCAAGATCGATTTGAGCCAGATCTTTATTGTTAGACACGCCGTAGGCCACGGCGTGGCCTACCACTTCGTGCGCGTCACGAAATGGCAGACCTTTTTTAACTAGGTAGTCAGCCAAGTCTGTGGCCGTGGCATAGCCGCGCAGCGCCGCCTCGCGCATAACCTCAGGCTTGGTCTCCAGTGCCGGCAGCATGTCAGCAAAGGCGCGCAGACAGTCGTGCAAGGTATCGACCGTGTCGAACAACGGTTCCTTGTCTTCCTGATTGTCCTTGTTGTAAGCCAGCGGCTGGCCTTTCATCAGCGTTAACAGGCTGATGAGATGACCGTTAACACGACCGGTTTTACCGCGCACCAACTCCGGTACATCCGGGTTTTTCTTCTGCGGCATAATCGACGAGCCGGTACAGAAGCGGTCCGGCAAACGAATAAAGTCGAACTGCGCCGAGGTCCACAGCACAAGCTCTTCTGAGCAACGGGAAAGATGAGTCATCACAATACTGGCCGCCGCGCAGAATTCAATGGCGAAGTCGCGGTCGCTGACCGAGTCCAGCGAGTTGTTGGTTGGTGCGCTAAAACCGAGCTGTGTGGCGGTGAAGTCGCGGTCAATGGGATAGGTCGTGCCAGCCAGTGCGGCGGCACCCAGCGGGCAATAATTAAGCCGCCGGCGGCAATCTTGCAATCGGCCATAGTCGCGCTCCAGCATCTCGAACCAGGCCAGCATATGATGCCCGAAGGTAACCGGCTGCGCGGTTTGCAAGTGAGTAAAGCCAGGCATAATGGTAGCCGCTTCGCGCTCGGCAATAGCCGTCAGCACGGCCTGCAGGCGGGTGAGTTCAACACAAATAGTGTCGAGGGCTTCACGCAGGTAGAGACGAATGTCGGTAGCCACCTGATCGTTGCGCGAGCGGCCGGTATGCAGTTTTTTGCCGGTGACGCCAATTTTGGCGGTCAACGCGGCTTCAATGTTCATATGCACATCTTCCAGCGCGATTGACCATTCGAACTGCCCTGCTTTGATTTCTGTGCGAACTTCCTCCAGGCCTTGTTGAATAGAATGCAATTCGTCGGCCGTTAATATGTCTTGTTGTGCCAGCATTGCTGCGTGCGCCAGAGAGCCGTCTATATCCTGCTCAAACAGGCGCTGGTCAAAATCAACCGAGGCGGTAAACCGCTGTACGAAGGCATCGGTAGGTTCGCTGAAGCGCCCGCCCCAGCTAGTGTTGGTGTCGTTCTGATTGTGTTTGGTCATGGGTCCAGTACGTATTTAAGTGCGCGCCAATGCGGCTTGATAAAAAAGTGGCATAAAAGCGCGGCAGTATAGCGGGTTTATGCCGCTGCAGCAGCCGTCGACAGCGCCTGTCATTGGCGCAAAGGCGCTTTTACTACGACACTGAGAACATGACAATAAAAGATTCCCAAGTGCCCGTAATGGAGCACTTTCAGCTGCCGGACCTGTGCAAGGTTCAACCATTGTTATTTCTGATTCTAACGGCGCAGTTGCTGGTGCTGGTAGTGACGCTCAGCAATGGCCGCTTGCTACCTTTCGACTGGCTGCACTTCGCCAATCTGACTTTTTTTGTGCAGTGGAATGCGTTGCTGTGCGCTGCCGTGCTGTGTCAGGTACGCGCCTGTGTTGCCCGCCTGCCACGTATTAGCGGTGCCTTGCTCTGCTACGCGCTGATTCTGTTGGTCAGCTTGTTGTTCAGCATATTTGCGCAGTGGTTGCTGCACACGTTTGTGACCAGCGCTGCAGTACATGTATTCGATTGGCAGCGCGTTCTGGCGAATCTTGCTATCGTTGCGGTAATCGGCGGTATCGCCCTGCGCTACTTGTATCTTCAGCAGCAGTTACTGGTGCAGCAGCAGGCTCAGCTACAGGCGCACATTCAGGCCTTACAGTCGCGTATTCGCCCGCATTTTCTTTTCAACAGCCTAAACAGCGTTGCCAGTTTGATTGGCAGCAATCCCGTGATGGCAGAAAAAGCTGTTGAAGATCTTGCGGAACTGTTTCGCGCCAGCTTAAAGGCTGCGACCGAGTTGGTGCCGATAAAACAGGAACTGGCATTATGCGAACAGTATCTTGCCATTGAACAGTTACGTATGGGTGACCGACTACGCATTGATTGGCAGCTGCCGGCGCTGGACGACGCGGTGAAAATACCATCGCTTACAATTCAGCCGTTACTGGAGAACGCGGTGTACCACGGCATTCAGCCGCGTGCAGCGGGCGGTACCGTGGTTATCAAGGTGGCGATTGAGGGCCAGCGCTGCGAGATTAGTGTTGCTAATCCGCTGCCTGACAGCGCTAAGGCCGATGCGTTCAAACATAAAGGTAACAGTATGGCTTTGGTCAATACCCGCGAGCGCTTGCAGGCGCATTTTGGCAGCGACGCAGTATTACAGGCCAAAGTCAGCGAAAATCGCTTTCTTGCAATAATAAGCTACTATTTTAATTAAGGAATCTCTGAAAAAGACCCGTGGTAAAGACGCCTGGCCTGGTTCAGAGTTTGCTCAGCTCATGTATAGAGCATTAACGGATTAAACAGACAGGAATAAGATCAAGATGAATGTGCTTATCGTCGACGATGAACCACTGGCCAGAGACCGCTTGAAGCGCATGGTTAATGATACCCAAACGTGGCATGTCGTTGCCGAAGCTGCCAACGGAGAGGAAGCCGTGGCGCTCAGCGATCGAACCCGGCCCGACGTTATTTTGATGGATGTACGCATGCCGCAAATGGACGGTGTTGCGGCGGCGAAACAGATTGCGCTGGCTAAAAATGCGCCAGCGATCATCTTTTGTACCGCATACGATGACTACGGCGTTGAAGCAATCGAAGCCCAGGCTGCGGGCTACCTGTTAAAACCGGTTCGACAGGAAAACTTGCTGATCGCGCTTGAGAAGGCGCGTCAAGTCAACAAACTCCAGCTTATGTCTCTGGAGGCTGCTAACGATAGTGATTGTTCACTTAAGCAGCGTACGCACATCACAGCAAAATCGCGTCGCGGCATTCAAATGGTGCCGATGGAAGAGATCAGAGTGTTCCTCGCTGATCATAAATATGTCACTGCTTACCACTCAGGTGGTGAACTATTGATCGACGACACGTTAAAAGAGCTTGAGGCTGAATATCCCGATAAGCTACTGCGCGTTCACCGCAACGCACTGATCGCCTTAAAGCATGTGGAAGGCATGGAGCGCGACGCAGAGGGCGCCCACTGTGTGCGCTTGAACGAAACCGAGGCCTTGCCGCAGGTAAGCCGTCGCCATCTGCCACACGTTAGAAAATTACTGCAAAACCTATAATTCTCTGTCTTATTCAACAATGCAGCCGCTTGTAAACATGTGGGCGGTTCTTGTATTTGTTGCGCTCAGGGCTCTCATTTTCGCACGCCAATGGCGCTAGTCCTGCGCTGCAGGCTCTTGTGGTTCTGCGCTGATGGCTCTTATCTTGCTGCACTAACGGCTCTTTTTTTTCTGCGCTAAAGGCTTTTTTATTTCTGCGCTAAAGGCTCTCTTGTTTCTGCGCTGAAGGCTCTTATGTTCCTGCGCTAGTGGCTCTCATGGCATAATTCGTCTTTTCCGTTTGGGAATGACAGTAATGGTTATGGATCGTCCGCTGCGTATCGCTACCCGCGAAAGCCAGTTGGCTATATGGCAGGCAGAATACGTCAAAAGTGTACTCATGCAGCGTTATCCCGAATTGCAGGTCGAGCTGGTCCGCATGACCACTCGCGGCGATCAACTGCTTGACTCACCGTTGTCGAAAATCGGTGGCAAAGGGCTGTTTATCAAAGAACTGGAAGTGGCCATGCTGGAGCACCGGGCCGACATCGCCGTTCACTCGATGAAAGATGTACCAATGCACTTCCCTCCGGGCTTGCGGCTGGCAGCAATTTGCGAACGTGACAGTCCATTTGATGCTTTTATTGCGCCCAACTTCGCCAGCTTTGCCGACTTACCGCCAGGCGCAAGACTTGGCACGTCCAGTTTGCGTCGCCGCAGCCAAATGCTTGCCGCGCGCGGCGATCTTAAGATGCTTGACCTGCGCGGTAACGTCAACACTCGTTTACAGAAGCTGCACGACGGCGCCTACGACGCGATCATTCTTGCCGAGGCCGGCTTGAAGCGTCTGCGGATGGACGATCAAATTGCCGAAATCATCGATCCAAAAATCTGTTTGCCGGCGCCGGGGCAGGGCGCGATAGGCATTGAGACCCGCGCCGATGATGCGCTGATCAATAAACTTGTCGCCGAATTAAACCATTTGCAAACCAGCCATTGTGTGCGCGCCGAGCGTGCCTTGAACCGCGGCCTTGACGGCGGCTGTCAGGTTCCTATCGCCGCATTTGCGCAGTTAGATGGCGACATGCTTACCCTGGAGGCAAGGGTTGTATCCCTCGACGGTGCGCAAATGATCATCAGACAACGACGCGGCGCAGCCATTGAAGCCGACGTGCTGGGGGAGGGGCTGGCAGAAGAAATACTGGCCGCCGGCGGCGATAAAATTCTCGCTGCAGCGCGGGCAGCGAGCTAGATGTCTCACGTTAAGCCGGCGCTGGCTGGACTAAGGATGCTGCTGACTCGCCCCGCAGGGCAGGCGGATGAATGGCAGCAAGAGTTGCAGCAACTGGGTGCGAGTTTGCGCCATGTGCCGGTGCTTGCCATAGAGCCCATCGTCGCAGACGCACAAACAGATGCGGCATTTAAGCAATTGCAGCACTATGATATTGGCATTTTTGTCAGTACCAATGCCGTAAGCTATGCCCATGCCTGCCTGCTGGAACGCGAGCTACCGATCCCTTTGGCAACGACCTGTTACGCCGTTGGTGACAAGACGACCAATGCGGCCGCAGCGGCGGGTTTTACTATGCGAACCAGCGACGCGGTTGATAGCGAAACGTTATTGTCGCTGCCAGAGCTGCAGTCGCTGTCTGGTAAGCGAGTGTTGGTATTCAGAGGGCAGGGCGGGCGCGAACTGATCACACAGACGCTACGGGCGCGTGGGGCTGAGGTGACTCAAGCCGAGCTCTATCGGCGCGCTTATCCGGGTGCTAATGAAGCGCAGCTGGCTAGCAACGTAAAACTATGGCGGCCGCACGCCGTTGCGGCTACCAGCGTTGCCGGGGTAGTCAATTTGACTCGCATGGCGCGCACCGTTGAGGTGTTTGCCGAACTGCAGACTACACTGCTACTGGCACCGGGCGCGCGCGTAACAGCCGCCGCGCAGGCGCAGGGGTTCCGCAATGTGCTGACCGCTCGGAGTATGCGATTGACTGATGTATCATACGCACTTTGCAACTGGTGGCGTGCTGCACGCACCGCTGCCGCACCTAACGAGTTGAAAAAGGCGAAGCGATGGTAGACAGCAAAAAGCTCGGCGATAAACCTAACGACGCCGCGTCAAAATCCGAACAAAAATCACAACAGCGAAACGTCAGCAGCACCGAAAGGGCTGCCAGGGCGAAAGCTTACGTCAGTGCCCAAAAAGAAGATCAAAAAAAATCAGACCAGGCCGACTACGGCGACAGCAACGCAGTTAATGCGCAAAAAAAAGGACCGCGCACGGGCTTGCTTTGGTTTTTTCTACTGTGCACGCTCGGGCTTAGCGGAGCTGCAGGTTACGGCGTGTACTACCTGTGGCAGCAGTGGCAAATGGAGCAAGGCAGCAAGCTGGCGCTTAAGAGTAAGCTGCAGGAAACGCAAAATGCGATTGCTAATGTGCGTGATGACGTACGCAATGATTTGCGAGACGACTTTAATACGTTACAGGCTGAGCTTGGCGAGGAGTCAATCACTCGCGAGGGAGAATTGACGGCGACGCAAAATACACTAAAGCTGCTAGAAAAAACTGTGGGCAGGCAAACCCGGCAAATGGAGGCGCTTACCCAGACCAATCGTGACGAATGGTTAATGGCCGAAACTGAATATCTGCTGCGGCTGGCGAACCAACGTATTCTGATGAGCAAGGAAATCAGCGGCCCGCTTGCCATGCTGCAATCGGCGGATAAGATTTTACGCGAGATTGACGACGTTAGCCTGGTTCACGTGCGGCGAGCGATTGCCGACGATATTGCCGCGTTGAGCCGCACCGAATCGGTTGACGTAGACGGCGAATATTTGAGCCTGGCCAGCTTGACCGGCGGCATCGATGAACTGAAACTGCACGATATTCCCGAATTCAGCAACGATGAACAGGAAGAGTCTGTAGAGGCGACCATGCCCGAACAACCAACCTGGCGCGACAGCGTTACGCGGGTCGGTGGTGCGATCAAGCAGACGCTTGGTAAGGTATTCGTGGTGCGACAGCGCGACCAGCCGGTCGAAGCCATGCTGCCGCCGCAACAGGAGTTATACCTGCGGCAAAATCTGCGGCTGATGCTGGAGCAGGCTCAGCTGGCGCTACTGGCACAAAAGCCTGATATCTATCAACAGAGCCTCGATAAAGCACAGCAGTGGATCGCGCGCTACTTCATCAGCGAAGATGCCGCTACCCAGGCGGCGCTGGAGACGTTGGAAGCCGCGCGTAAGACTAATATTGACCCGCCACTACCTGACATTAGCGGTTCCTATCGCGCTTTGAAAGAATATACCGACAGCGAGTACAGCAGAAAAATAAAAGCTGAAGCGGCACAGCAAGTGCTGCAGAAGAATAAGCCGCAGGCAGAAGTAAAAGCCGCGTCACCGACACAACCGGAAGCCGAGCAAACAGCGAACTTGAAGGCGGAGCCTGCGCCGAAACAACAGCCCGAGGCGAAGCAAGAGCCCGAGTCAAAGCAAGAGCCCGAGTCAAAGCAAGATCAGGAGTCAAAGCAAGATCAGGAGTCAAACGCGAAGGGCGGGAAAGACGAGAAAGACAAAGCAGAAAAGTCACAAGTCGAAGCTAACTCAAAACAACAACCGGCAAAAACACCTGACTCAGAAGCGAAGCCCGGGAAAGAACCCGCAACCGACGAACCTGAAGCAAGCACCCAGGACGAAGCAGCCAACGCGGCTGAGGAGGTTTGACGGTGTTAAGGCTATTTATTATTTGTCTGGTTGCGCTGGTATGCGCCATCGGTTTATCGATACTGGTAGTGCGCAGTCCGGGCTACGTGCTTATTTCCTATGACCAAATAAGCGTGGAAGCTAACTTGTGGGCTGCGTTAACAGCGCTGGTGCTGGTGCTGGCGCTGGGCTGGTTTTTGTTACGTTCGCTGTTGCAACTACGCTACTCGGGCCGCAGTTTGCAACACTGGTTACAGGGGCGTGACGCACGTCGCAGTGAGGCGCAGCTTACGGAGGGGTTGATTGAATACATCGAAGGTCGCTGGCGGCGCTCGCTAAACACCTTTGCCAAAGGCGCCGAAAATTCACCGACTCCCTTGCTTAACTACCTGATGGCGGCGCGCGCGAGTGAAGCACTAGGCGAGGATGACCAGTGTGCGCAGTACTTGAAAAAAGCGCAAGAGACAACACCTGATGCCAACGTTGCCATTGCATTAACGCAGGCTGAAATTCAGCTCAAAAATAATCAGTTTGCGCAGTGTCTGACCACGCTAACCGAACTGCGTGCGCTGGCCCCTGAGCATCCTCAGGCGCTGCGTATGTCGGTAGCGGTCAATGAGCAGCTGGGCGACTGGAACGCAGTGCAAGCGTTGTTACCACCACTGCGCAAACAAAAAGCGCTTGCTGCAGATGAGCTGCAGTTAGTGGAATTTGTCGCTTACGAAGGCGCGCTGGCCGAGGCAGGGAAAAAAGACGCGGCGCCGCTTGCGGCCATTATAACCCAGTGGGAGAGTACGCCGAAAGCGCTTAGGAAAGATCCTCGATTGGTAGGTATTTACGCTCGTGCACTAGCCGCAGCGGAAGAAAACACGCAAGCAGAAGCGGTGCTGCGAAGCCATTTGCAAAAAAACTGGGATGCCGACCTTGCTCGCCTGTATGGAACAGTAAAAGGGCAGGACGTTAGTAAACAACTGCTCACCGCTGAACGTTGGTTGCAGCAGCGACCTGAAGATGCCAGCTTACTGTTGACGCTGGGTCGTTTAAGCCTGATGAATGAGCTATGGGGCAAGGCGCGTGAATACTTTGCCGCAAGCATTCGCATCAGCCCTGATGCGGAGGGCTATGCAGAACAGGGTCGGCTGTTGGCAAGTCTGGGGGAGTTCCAGCAAAGCTATGACAGTTTTCATCAAGGTCTTATGCTCAGTACCAACGGCTTGCCGAATTTGCCACAGCCGCACAAAGAGATCAGCGCGGCGAGTTAGAGTTTACTGGCCTATTCCAAGGCTGTCCCACATAGCGTCCACACGCTGTTTGACGTCGGCCTTCATGGTGATCGGCCTACCCCACTCGCGCTGCGTTTCGCCGGGCCATTTGTTGGTTGCATCAAAGCCGATTTTCGAACCGAGGCCGGCGACCGGGGAGGCAAAGTCGAGGTAGTCGATGGGCGTATTCTGCATCGTTATCGTGTCGCGTACCGGGTCCATGCGCGTGGTGAGCGCCCAGATCACATCCTTCCAGTTGCGTGCGTCAACGTCATCGTCGGTGACGATAACAAACTTGGTATACATAAATTGACGTAGAAAAGACCACACGCCCATCATGACGCGTTTGGCGTGCCCGGGATATTGCTTTTTGATCGTGACAATGGCGAGCCGGTAGGAGCAACCCTCCGGCGGTAGATAGAAGTCGGTAATCTCAGGAAATTGCTTTTGCAGCAAGGGCACGAATACTTCGTTGAGGGCAAGGCCGAGAATCGCTGGTTCATCGGGTGGCCGCCCGGTATAGGTACTGTGGTAAATAGGCGAGGGCCGATGCGTAAGGTGTGTAACCGTAAAAACCGGGAAGCGTTCAACTTCGTTGTAATAGCCGGTATGGTCGCCGAACGGTCCCTCATCGGCCATCTCTCCCGCCTGTATATGCCCCTCCAGAATATACTCTGCAGTGGCCGGTACATGCAGGTCATTACTCAGGCACTTAACTATTTCCGTTTTTGCGCCGCGCAGCAAACCGGCAAAACCGTATTCGGATAAGGTGTCGGGTACAGGGGTGACCGCGCCCAGGGTAGTCGCCGGGTCGGCGCCCAGTGCGACGGCAACGGGGAAGGGCTCGCCGGGATGAGCGTCTTGCCATTCCTTGAAGTCCAGCGCGCCTCCGCGGTGCGACAGCCAGCGCATGATGAGCTTATTTTTACCTAGCAGCTGCATGCGATAAATGCCAAGATTGAGTCGCTCCTTGAGCGGTCCACGGGTGATCACCAGCGGCCAGGTCATAAGTGGCGCAGCATCTTCCGGCCAGCAGGTTTGGATCGGCAGGGTGTGCAAATCGACATCATCATGCTCGAAACAGTGGGTCTGTGCCGGCGCGTTCTTCACCACTCTCGGTGCCATGTTAAGCACCTGTTTAAGCAGTGGCAGCTTCTCCCAGGTGTCTTTAAAGCCCTTCGGTGGGTCTGGTTCCTTCAGCGCAGCCAGCAGCTTACCGACTTCGCGTAGATGCGAGGGGTCAGCCTGGCCCATACCTAACGCCACGCGTTGGGTAGTGCCAAATAGATTAGCCAGTACTGGCGTTGCGTAGTTAGTGGGGTTTTCGAATAATAGTGCAGGTCCGCCGTTACGCAAGGTGCGGTCGCAGATTTCGGTCATTTCCAGACGCGGATCGACTTCAGTCTTAATGCGTTTGAGTTCGCCCCGGGCTTCCAAAAAGTCTATAAATTCGCGCAGGTCTTTGTACTTTATATTGTCCACGCGCAATACTTGTATTTACTTACGTTTCATGGAGGCGAAGAATTCGTCGTTAGTTTTGGTGTCTTTGAGTTTGTCGAGCAAAAATTCAACGGCGGGGCTGTCTTCCATGGAATGCAGCAGTTTGCGCAGAATCCACATTTTTTGCAGCTCGTCTTCGGTTGTTAGCAGCTCTTCGCGGCGTGTGCCTGAGCGGCGAATATTGATGGCCGGGTAGATTCTTTTTTCCGAGATTTTACGGTCCAGATGTATTTCCTGGTTGCCGGTGCCTTTAAACTCTTCGTAGATAACCTCGTCCATTTTCGAGCCGGTGTCGACCAGGGCGGTGGCCATAATCGTCAGACTGCCGCCTTCTTCGATGTTGCGCGCCGCGCCGAAGAAACGTTTTGGTCGCTCCAGCGCATGTGCGTCGACACCACCGGTCAACACTTTGCCCGACGATGGCACGATGGTATTGTAGGCGCGTGCGAGGCGGGTAATGGAGTCGAGCAAAATAATCACGTCTTTCTTATGCTCTACCAGGCGCTTGGCTTTTTCTATCACCATTTCGGCAACCTGTACATGCCGCGAGGGGGGTTCGTCGAAGGTACTGGCGACCACCTCTGCGCGTACCGAGCGTTGCATTTCGGTGACTTCTTCCGGCCGCTCATCAATCAACAGCACAATGATGTAACATTCAGGATCGTTGCGCACAATTGACTGCGCAATATGCTGCATCAGTATTGTTTTACCGGCTTTCGGTGGCGATACGATCAGGCCGCGCTGGCCTTTGCCTATCGGTGCGACCAAATCGATGATGCGACCAGACAAGTCCTCGGTGCTGCCGTTACCGGTTTCCAACACCAGACGCTCGGTAGGAAACAGCGGCGTAAGGTTTTCAAATAGAATTTTTTGGCGCGAGTTGTCGGGCTTGGTGAAGTTGATCTCACTGACTTTAAGCAGCGCGAAATAGCGTTCGCTGTCTTTCGGCGGGCGGATCTTGCCGGAGATGGAGTCGCCAGTGCGCAAATTGAAGCGTCTTATTTGACTTGGAGATACGTAAATATCGTCGGGACCGGCCAGGTAGGAGCAGTCGGCCGAACGCAGAAAACCAAAGCCGTCCTGCAGTATTTCCAGTACGCCATCACCATAGATGTCTTCGCCACTTTTGGCGTGGCGCTTGAGAATCGAAAAGATGATGTCTTGCTTACGTGATCGTGCGAGGTTGTCGAGACCGATGTCTTTAGCGATTTCGACGAGTTCAGAAATAGGTTTGGTCTTCAGGTCGGTTAAGTTCATATAGGTCTGCGACTTGTGAGGAGTATACAACAGGGGTGCGGCAGAGCATGCGCGCGGGTTTTTGATTTTTTTTCGCTGTGCTGAAACTAAGGCTTGTTCAAAGAGCGAGAGAATTTGGGGGAAAAAGGGTGACTCAAAATAATATAGTTCGATTTTAGGCAGAAGTCCAGCCTATTTGCAAGTTTAGCGCGGCTACCCGGTTGGCAGCCGCAACTAATTCACAGTTTCAGATTTCAAAGATGGTTGAACGAGGGTCAAACGCTGGCGTTGATGAACTCGCTTAGCTGGTTTTTTGACAATGCGCCCACTTTGGTAGCCTCGGCGTTGCCCCCTTTAAACATCATCAGCGTTGGAATGCCGCGAATACCAAACTTTTGCGGCGTGTCCTGGTTAGCGTCTACATCCATCTTGCAAATTTTGACCTTGCCATCGTAGTCTTTGGCGATTTCTTCCAGCACTGGTGCAATCATTTTGCATGGCCCACACCATTCCGCCCAGTAATCAACCAATACGGGAACGTCAGATTTAAGCACTTCATCTTCGAAGTTGGCGTCGGTTACGTGAACAATGGTGTCGCTCATTATCTATCTCCAGAATTAGGTATTTCGTGCTGCACAGAATAATATGGGCAGCTCCACTAATATTCAAGCTGCGGCTTGTTATATGCATATTGCAAAAGTGTATACGTTTACTGCCCGCGCCAGCGCACGATGCATGAACTGAGCAATTGCGTTACAGTCTATCAAGTTTCCCCCACTAAAATTAGCTGGCGCACCGCAGCGCACTTGAGAGCTGAGCATGACAAATAACAAATGGCTGCTATTCGGGCTATTACTTGCCGCCATCATCGCATTCTTTGCCTTCGACATCGACAGCTACCTCACGCTGGAATACTTCAACCAGCAAAAACACCGTTTGTTTGACTACTACCAGCAACACCCCGCGCAAACAGCGTTGGTGTATTTCGGTGTTTATGTTGTGGTCACCGGGTTATCGTTACCCGGTGCTGCATTGATGACGCTGGCAGGCGGTGCAATATTCGGCTTTTGGATTGGGCTGCTGCTGGTGTCTTTCGCCAGTACAATCGGCGCTACCATTGCCTTCCTGGTAGCACGCGTGCTGCTGCGCGAATGGGTGCAGAATCGGTTCGGCGACCGGCTGGATGCCATCAATCGAGGCGTTGAACAAGACGGCGCGTTTTATTTGTTTAGCGTGCGCCTGGTACCGGTGTTTCCATTCTTTCTGGTCAACCTGCTGATGGGCCTGACGCCCATCAAGCTGCTAACGTTTTTCTTCGTCAGTCAGGTCGGCATGTTAGCGGGCACTATGGTTTTTGTTAACGCCGGTAAACAGCTGGCCGAGGTAGACAGTGTTGGTGGGGTGTTGTCACCGGCATTGCTGGCATCGTTTCTACTGCTGGCCACATTTCCTTTTATTGTGAGAAAAGTGATGGATATTATCAAACGGAGAAGGGCGATGGCAGACTATAAAAAACCCGCCAGGCTGGATGCCAACGTCGTTGTGATTGGTGCCGGTTCGGCCGGGCTGGTGGCGGCGTTGATCGGCGCTACCGTAAAAGCCAGGGCCGTGTTGATTGAGCGAGACAAGATGGGCGGCGATTGTCTGAATACCGGCTGTGTACCAAGCAAAGCGCTGCTGCGCTCGGCCAAAATGCGCCATTATTTCGAGCGTATGGACGATTATGGTTTGCAGCACAGTGGCGCTATAAAAACTGACTTTGCAGCAGTGATGCGCCGGGTGCAAAAAATTATTGCTCGCATAGAGCCGCACGACTCGGTCGAGCGCTACGAATCACTGGGGGTGGAATGCGTGCACGGGCAGGCACGCATCGTGTCGCCTTACGAGGTCGAGGTCGACGACCGCATAATCACCACAGGTAATATTATCATCGCCAGCGGCGCGCGGCCCTTCGTGCCGCCCATCAAAGGCATAGACCAGATACCGTATTTGACCTCTGATAATGTTTGGCAGCTGGAGGCTCTGCCTGAAAATCTGCTTATCCTGGGCGCTGGTCCCATTGGCTGCGAACTGGCGCAGGCGTTTGCGCGGCTGGGTTCCAGGGTGACATTGTTGGATATGGAGCCGCGGATTCTGCCGCGCGAAGACGAGGATGCCGCCGCGCAGGTGGCGCGTCAGCTAGAGGCCGACGGCGTCAATATTGTTCTCAACGCAAAAGCGCAGGCAGCCGAGGAGGGGGCGCTTGTGGTGCAGCAAGACGGCACGGAACAACGCATTGATTTCGAAAAAATACTGATAGCCGTTGGGCGCCGCGCTAACACGGAAGGCCTGGGCCTGGAAGCGCTAGGTCTGGAGCTCAATCGCAATGGTACGGTGATGGTCGACGACTATTTACGTACCCGCATCCCCAATATCTATGCCTGCGGCGATGTTGCCGGGCCCTACCAGTTTACCCATACCGCGTCGTACCAGGCATGGTTTGCCACCGTCAACGCACTGTTCGGCGTGGTGAAAAAGTTCAAGGTCGACTACTCGGTAATTCCGTGGGCCACGTTTACCGATCCTCAGGTCGCGCGGGTAGGTCTGAATGAAATGGACGCGCAGGAAAAAAACATCGCCTGTGAAGTTACCCGCTATAACATTGAAGACCTTGATCGGGCCATCGCCGATGGCGAGGCGCATGGGTTCGTCAAGGTGCTAACGCGGCCGGGCGGCTCGGGTAAGATTCTGGGTGTGACTATTGTTGGCTATCATGCCAGCGAGCTGATCAGCGAGTTTGTGCTGGCGATGAAGCACGGTCTTAGCTTGAAAAAAATCATGGGCACTATTCATATTTACCCCACCCTGACGGAAGCGAATAAGTTTGCCGCCAGCGAATGGCAGAAAAAGCATACACCGCAGGGTCTGTTGCGCTGGGTCGAAAAATTTCATGCCTGGCGGCGCAGTTGATGCGACGTCTGTACCTCCGCGGTCATGGCTGAGGCTACCCGGTTTGCAGGCCGCTACTGGCGCTATTCGCTGACGGCTTATGCCGCGACCAATGTGCAATCATTGTGTTTGCGCTTGCAGGACGAGCATGCAGCGAACGTTAATCTGCTGCTGCTTGGCGGGTTTTTCGGCCACCTGGGGCAAATGCTTGAAGCGCAGGACTGGTTTCGAATCGCTGAACATATAACGCCTTTTAATCGGCGCTATACGCAACCAATTCGTAATTTGCGCCAACGCGTGCAGCTACTAGCCGCTGATGAATGCTATCAGCAGTTAAAGGCGCTTGAGCTGCAGGCCGAACAACTGGAGCAGCACATTATCGCTATCGCGTGTACCAGGCCACTACCACAGCAAAAATGTGTGTCTGGTGTTTGCCTGGCTGACAATAGGGTGCTGCAAAACTTGCTCGCGTATCGTGCGGGCTGGCCATTGAAGTCTACTGAGGCAGCTCATTTAGTGCGTGAGCTAGCGGTTGCGCTGTGTTGCGACGATCAAATTCAAAGCAAGCAAGCCTTACAATAACTTCCCGGCTGCAGGATGGCAGCTACTAAAAACTAATGCTATAGACGGCTGCCTTGCGGGCCAGCGCGCAATTTTTGAGCTAATCTTAATGCACGAGTTCAGATATTGAGACCAACCTAGCTATGAAAATTCGCCATAAAATGATGCTGTTATCGCTACTCGGTTTGTTGATTGCACCGACGTTCATTGTCGGGCCGAGTGGCAAGCCATTAATGTCATTGAATGATTGGATGCCTGACAACGTTTCGCTAAACGGTGTGCGCAACAAACTGTCCAACATGTGGAACAAGTCTGGCGCCAAGCTGCAGGGGGCCACGTCGACTGGCTTCGGGATGAAAACGCCCAGGCTTTATAAGTGGCAAGACGCACAAGGTCGTTGGCAGTTTTCCAACGAGCCGCCGCCCGCAGCCGCAGGCGACGTGCTGGTGCAGGATATGCCGCAAATGGCTAATATAATGCAGCCTGTAGAAGTCCGCGAACGCGGACAGGCCGACAGCGGCAATGGTGGTTCGGGCTTTAAGTTGGCCTTCCCGACCAGCGTGCCCGTAACAGATATTCCCAAGCTGATCGATGACGCTAAAAACCTGCAAAAAACGGCTGACCTCCGCAAAGCTGCACTCGATAATATTTAACAGACTTTAATCATTGCTTCATGGTATATATGCGCCCGTTGTGATCAACAACCATCGCTGTTGTTGCATCGTGCCTATTTTATAACCGTTTTAAGGAAGCTTTATGAAACTTATTTACCTGCCCGTCGCATTGATGGGCGTGCTGGCGTTGTCTGCTTGTGATCAGAAAAAAGAAGCGGCGCCTGAAGAAGCCACTGAAAAGTCCAGCGATGCGACTTCCAAGCTGGATACGCAAGAGAAAAAAGTCAGCTACGCCATGGGCCTGAGCCTTGGCGACCGCTTTCGAACCGACGCAATCAAGCTCGATATACCTACCTTTACTGAAGGGCTTACCGCCGGCAGCGACGACAGCGAGCGCTTGATGACGCCCGAAGAGATTGCCGAAACCATGCAGGCTTTTCAGCAGCAGCAAATGGCTAAAATGCAGGAAGAGCAGGCAGCGGCTGGCGCCAAAAATGAAGAAGCCGGCAAAGCATTTTTAGCAGAAAACGGCAAAAAAGAAGACGTAGTGACGACCGACAGCGGACTGCAGTACAAGGTTGTAACCAAAGGCGATGGCGCCAAGCCCGAAGCCGAGGATCTCGTTTCGGTACATTACAAGGGCACTCTGCTCGACGGCACCGAGTTCGATAGTTCTTACAAGCGCGGTCAGCCCGCAGAGTTTGGCGTAAATCAGGTCATTCCCGGCTGGACCGAAGCGCTGCAGTTAATGCCAGTGGGTTCGAAATGGGAGCTGGTTATTCCGGCTGACCTGGCGTATGGCCCAGGTGGCGCAGGCGGTGACATCGGTCCTAATTCCACACTGCAGTTCGAAGTAGAACTGCTGGAAATCAAGGACAAGGAAGCGGCCGCAGCCGCAGCTGAAGCAGCGGCTGCCGCACAGCCAAAAGAGACGGAAGCGGCAAAATAAGCGCGGCTAGCGCTTTAGTCTGTGAGCATAGCCGTTTGATGCTACCGCGTAGTATTCATTCGGCTTTGCACCAAACGCCAGCGCCAGAATAGCGGCGCTGGTTGGTTTCCAGGCCTTACGCTTCGGTATTGTCCAGCGCTGTATTTCTTGCAGCGAACGCGTATCCCACAATTGTACGACGCGATCCGATGTTCCGGTCAGCAATTGACTTGAGTCGTTGGAGAACACGGCGGCGGTAAACGTCAGCCCGCGCTGCAGTGCAAAGGCGCGCAGCGGCAATTCGCCAACGGCGGCCCCGTCGACGGCGCTCCAGATCACCGCTTTATCGTATTTGCTAACGCTAAATGCCAGATCGTTTTGCGGTGCCAACGCTACCAGCCGCACATCATCGGCGTGCTGCATGCTGTGCAGCATTTTGCCTGAGCGTACGTCCCACAGTTTCGCGGTCTGATCGGCCGAGCCTGACAAGGCAAGCGTGCCGTCGTCACTGAAGGCGACGCTGCGTACCCTGTCGGCATGGGTGAACACACGTTTAATCCCACCGCGGCGCACGTCGAACAGTACGGCAGTAAAATTCTCCAGCCCAAGCAGAGCAAAGTTACCCTCGGGGCCGAGATCGATGTCAAGCACACGGTCTGGCGTGGTCCAGTAGCGCAGACCTGCGCCTCTGGTTGCATCCCACAGTACCAGCGTTTGCGTGTTGGCGCTCAGTGCAAAGTTCGCCGCTGGCGAAAAAGCCGCCGCGCTGATGACTGAGAATTCCCCGCTGGCGTGATTCCAGTCAAACTTGCGCGCATTGCTACTGAGATCCCACAGGCTGCCGCCCTGGTTAATTGCGCCAATCATAGCGCGCTGGCCATCGCTAGAAAGCGCTGCGCTGTAAGCGCCTTGACTGGCGAGTTCGAGACTATCGCCGGGTGCGACGTCATTGCGGCAAGCACAAAGCAGCAAGCTGGCAACAACAATGATTGGCTTGAGGCGGTTGGTTAAACCAATTGGCATGGAAACTACCCTGTAACAGTAAAATAGCAATGCTGGCGTCCTGTGGTCATCACAGGACGCTACTGTAAAGTGTAGTTCAGTGTTGGCGCTTTACCGAGGAGTTGTACCGTGTTGTGAAGCTTAAGCCCGTGTCGCAGTTTTCGGGCTATGCGCCAAACCCACCAGTTCGTCTTCAAGATCGAAACGCGTCACCATAGCTTCGCCCAGCTTCGACAAGTGTCTGGCCAACTTGACCTGCATCTCTTCGGTCAATTCCTCGGTTTCGTAAAGGTCGTTGAAGTCCAGAAGAATTTCTGTAGTTTCCTGTATCTGCGGCAGGGTTTTTTCGGCAGTTGCCAACACAGACGGGTTGGCTTGCTCGGCCTCGTGCACCAGTTTTTTGTAGATTTCAAAATGGCCGGCCGAGGCATAGTCGACCAGCGTTTGGCAAAATGATTTCAAGCGCTGTATTTTGGTTGGCGAGTCGTTGATCTGCTCGTGTACACCACAGATCGAACAGTACTGCACGATGAGGTGTTGTCTCTGTTGTAGCCATTCTTCAATCATGGTGTGATGCTCGTCCCTAGTCTATTGGTTGTGTGTGGCCTATTTTAGCCAAACGTTATGCTTTTGTTAGTGTTCAGTATTTTTAGCATTACTGGACTTTATAATACCCTTCAGCATAGGTCAGCCGGCTGGCATCAGCAAGTCAACCTTTGCAAAACGTATGAAAGCCTTATGTTACTGGTTTGCGCAGCATGTGCCACAGGCCAAACAGGGCAAAACCTGAAAAACAGATCATGGTCCAGCCTGGCATACTCAGGCCGAGAAAAGTCCACACCACTTCGGCGCAGTTGCCGTCACCCATCATCAGGGTCTTAATCGCTTCGGTAAACGGCAATACATCGAACATATATTCCAGACTCGGTCCGCACGCCGGTGCCTGATCTGCGGGCAGGCTTTGCAGCCATAATTGCCGCCCGGCAATCGCCGCACCAAATAGGCCGCTGACGGTGATCAGGAATGCGTAAATTCTGACTCCCGGAGAAGCTGGGTTATGCAGAAATGCTAACAAGCCAAATATGCCGCAAAGCACGATAAATACGCGCTGGGTCATGCATAGTGGGCATGGCTGCAAGCCCTCTACGTATTCCAGATAGAACCCGTATGCCATCAGGCCACAGCAAAACAAAAACAATAGTAAAAACAGGGGGCGGGGTGCCGGCATGGTGGAGTTACGCTAAATTCAAATAACACATTACATTAGGCGAAAGCTCGCAGTGAAACAAGTGCAGCGCTATGAATCAACTACAGCTATATGAATCGACTATGCTTTGGGGAAAGATGAGCCATTTCAAAGGAGTTTACGATGCAATCAATGTTACGCGGCTGTGCGCTGGTCACGCTGTTGATGGCGGTTTGCAGTTTCAGCCACGCGGAATCTAACCAGGCGCAGTATATTAATCTCAAGCCGGCGTTCGTGACCAACTACGGCATTAGCGCCAGGCTGCAATATCTTAAAGTGGACATCTCTGTGCGAGTAGAATCGCAGGATGATGTCGCGCTGGTCGAACAGCATCTGCCGTATTTGCGCAACAATCTAATACTGCTGCTAAGCCAGCAAACCGATGCCGCGGTTAGCTCGGCTGAAGGTCGTCAGCAGCTGCGTGCGGCGGCGCTGGAAGAAGTGCAAAAAGTGATGCAGGACGAACAGGGCAGTAAGGTCGTTTCAGACCTGTTGTTTAACAATTTCATTGTGCAGAGCTAAAGCGCTGCAAAGCAGGATAAAAAGCCAGAAATATGGCTTCCAGTTCCGCATCGCGAGCGCTGAGATGTTGCATGGCGCTGGCCAGCGGATTCGGCGCTCGCAGCTTGCCGGCAATATACTGCAGCGTGCTGTCGATAGTAGCCGCATGCGCATAGCGTGACAGCAAATCGTGCTGTGCCAGCCGTTGCTTAAAGCGCACCGCATCAGGTGTGAGTAGCGCTTCATAGGCAGTCAGATTTGCCTGCACGCGGCGGGAAAAATCCGCCAAAGAATCTTGCTCATAAGTATGCCAATTGCGCGCCAGCAAGTGGTCGAAATAGACATCCAGCATGATGCCGCTACAGCGGCGATATTCTGTCGGAAACAGAGTATGCAGGCGCTGGGTCACCGCATAGTCATCGGTAAACGCATCAATTTTGCGATGCAGCGTAACACCCCGCTCAACGTCGGCTGGCAGAGCACCTCGCAGCGGGCCTTTGATGTAATCGCCCAGCAGTGCACCGGCGACCAGGGCCGGTTGCGCTTGCGCAAGATGAAAGTGAGCGAGATAGTTCATACGCGCTATTGGGCGTCGTAATGCGCCATGAAATCTTCAAACGAAATCTCGTCATGCTGTTCGATACGTTCACGTTCTGCGATTGAAGCGCGCGCTTGCTGCTCAAAATAGGCGGTACGCTCAGGATCCAGTTCATGCTCGGCAAAAACATGTTTATGCGCTTGAGTTAACTGCATCGCGAAACGGTAGTACGTCAGCTCCTGGTCGCGCATATCCTGCAATATTCGTGCTGACGGCAAGCTATCAGGATTATTAAGCTTGCCAAGTTGTTGCGCCCAGGCGCTTGAAAACTTGTTGGTATCACTAGCGCCATCGAGAACTGTGGCGCACTGCTTTACGTTGGCGAGCAATTTATGCGCCGCCTCGCTCAACGGCATGGAAAGACCATCAAGCTTGACCTGGGCATCCGCTGCGCGACCGTTGTTAACAACATTTTTGCTGGTGGCCATGATGTCTTCGTATTCTTTAACGTCAATCGGTGCGCTGTTTTCCAGCAGGCAAAACAGCATAAACGCATCGATGAAGCGAATCTCGTCTTCATCAATACCCAGCGGCAGGTAGGGGTTGGCGTCCAGGCAGCGCACCTCGACGTATTCTATCCCTCGGTCCAGCAGGGCAGACAGTGGCTTCTCGCCCGAGTGCGTGACGCGCTTGGGTCGAATGCTGCTATAAAATTCATTTTCGATTTGTAACAGGTTGGTGTTCAGCTGAATGCGCTTGCCATCTTTATGCGTACCTAGCGCGGCATAGTCAGCGTGCGGCGTTGTCAACGCCTTGCTCAGTGTGCGGGCATACTCTTCCAGGCTGTTATAACAAACATAAAGACTTTCCTGGGCGTTACTTTGGTAGCCCAAATCGCCCATCCGCAGCGATGTACCGTTCGGCTCGTACAGGCTGGATTTATCAAACGCCTGCAGCGCGTGCGGACGATCCCGCAAAAAAGATTTGCACACTGCCGGTGACGCGCCGAACAAATAAATAAGTAGCCATGAATAACGACGAAAATTTCGGATCAGATGCAGGTACTGACTGGTTTTAAAATCCTGCAGCGGAGTAGCATCTTTTAGCAGGGTTTGGTAACGCTGCCAAAACGGATCGGTAAACGAAATATTGTAATGAATGCCGGCGATGGTTTGCATGGCCCGACCGTAGCGATAGCCCAGGCCAAGACGGTACACCGTTTTCATCGTAGCGATATTTGACGTGCCAAATTGCGCGACCGGAATATCGGCATCGTTCGGCAGCACGCAGGGCATGCTGCTGGCCCACAGCAACTCATCGCCAAGATGCTGGTATGCAAACTGATGGATTTCTGTGGTCCAGCGCAGCAGTTCGTCGACGCTGGTGCACACCGGCGTAATAAATTCCAATAGCGCTTCGGAGAAATCGGTCGTGATGTGCGGATGAGTGAGCGCAGCGCCAAGTGCCTGCGGGTGTGGCGTTAGCGCAATATCGCCATTCGGCTGCACGCGCAGGCCTTCTCTTTCGATGCCGCGCTGCAGCGTGCGCAACGTCGCCCGGTTTTCGACGCTGCCGAGTTCGCTAATGCGTTGGGTAAAATAACAGGACAAAATACGATACCACCGTGAATTCTAAAACGTGCGTTACCTTTGATCCGATAGATCAAAGTAGTCAGCCCCAAGCGGCGAAGAGTATCACAGCTTAAGTTGGCGCAGCCGACGGGAGTGGCAAACTTTGCCGGCGATTTATTGCCATTGCGAACAATAACCACTGGGCGTGATTTTCGCACTGATCCGCAGCGGACCACGTCTGCCAAGGTGAATGTAGAATAGTTCTCAACTAAAACGGTAATTTGTCAGGTTTTTTTACAACTTTTGGGAACGCCTTCTCAGCAGTTATGGTACTTGACAAGTCCGTTCGGCCGAAAACTCAAGGCTTACTAATACTTAAGAGTTATAGACACGCATCTTTTCAGACCAACGGAGCATTAAAAGTTGTCTCACAATCCTTCTAGCACGGAAAAAGTAAATAATCCGGCATAAATAGACGGAATAATTAACACTTTTCATCGACTCACGAGCAGTTTCTATCTAAGTGATTGAATGTAATATAGAATTATTCTTGGCGTGCAGGTTGCTAACTGATGTCCCGCATCTCAAACAATTAATCAAATAAAAAACAACCAGATTGAGCGGCTGGGGTAAAGCAGTAGCAATTGTGCTCTGTACCGCCGGGTTGCAAACCAAGGAGCAACACCATGAAAAAAATTTGCGCGTTCGCGCTATGCCTTTTAATGACGCCGATTGCGGCGCTAGCAATCCCAATGTCCTGGCAAGATAGTATCGATTTCGGGAACTACGGAATGTCGGTCGTTATCCGCGACGACGGTGATCGCGAGCGCAAATGGGTGTACGTTAGCCAGCCAGAATTAATTGGCGATCGTGCGTCATTTACCGCATCAGACATTACCACCGAAGAGACCCTGTTTGGCTGGGCCTCGCTAAATTTGACCGGCTTGTTGTCTAAGACTGTTGAGTCGCTGCGCGGCGATTTTATACTGGAGAGTTCCAGCTTGTGGGCGAATAGCTATGCTGACGGTGATCCGGCCAGTGTTCCAGAGCCTGGCAGTTTGGCATTACTCGGCTTGGGCCTGGTTGGTCTGGGCCTGGCACGGCGCCGGTTGAATCACAAACGCTAGCTCGCCAATCTGCCCCAGCAACCAAAAAAGCCTCGCTAGTCGAGGCTTTTTTATGGGCGCTATAAACATAATCAATTAATAGACGTGCCCTTGGGCGTCCGCAGCTTCGGTAACTGTTTTTTAAAGTTGTGCGCACTCAGCGTGGCGCCTGTGGTTCTGCCTGACCGATTGCATGAAGCACGTGGCGGTGCGACTATGCCCGACTGCGATCATAGCGGTGGCTCAGGATCGTCAAGCCTGGAGGGATTAATATGCAATTGAAAGATAAAGTCGTGCTGGTGACCGGTGGTGCTAACGGCATAGGTAAGGCGCTGTGCGAACGTTTCGCCGCAGAGCAGGCGCGTGCGGTAGTGGTAGCCGATGTTGAATATACCAACGCCGCATCCGTCGCTGCCGCGATTGACGGCGTTGCCATGGCGGTTGACGTCAGTAAAGAGACAGACATTCAACGCATGGTTGCCGCCACTGAAGAGCAATTCGGACAGATCGACCTGCTGTGTTCCAATGCCGGCGTATTTTACCCCGACCTACCTGATTGGAGCGCAACCTCACTGGACAATGCGCACTGGCAAAAAATATGGGAAATAAACGTGTTAGCGCATATGTTCGCAGCCCGCGCCGCGTTACCCGCCATGCGCGCGCGCGGTGAGGGCTACTTTCTCAACACTGTTTCTGCTGCCGGTCTGCTTAGCCAGATTGGCTCTGCGGCGTACTCAACCACCAAACACGCCGCGCTTGGATTTGCCGAATCGCTGGCCATCACGCATGGCGACGAGGGCATCAAAGTATCGGTACTGTGCCCTCAAGCCGTGGCAACCCGAATGGTCGCAGGTCTTGAGGGCGGCGGACCGGCAGGGGACGATGGCATTATTGGCGCCGACGTAGTTGCCGATTGCGTCGTGCAGGGATTGGCGGAGGAAACTTTCCTGTTGCTGCCCCACCCGGACGTTGCCGGCTATTTTCAGCGCAAGAGTGCCGACTACGATCGTTGGCTGGGTGGCATGCGCAAGCTGAAGCGCGCGCATATGCCGGCCCTGCAGGCCAATATCAAAAGTTGAAGCGTTCGCGTTCGTGCCCCCTTAGCCGCGTCACAGCACTCGCCGTTTCAACCAGGCACCCGACTGATACCGCCATGTAATCAGGCTCGCCTTAATGAGGTACTCACCTGCCAATGAGCAGTAAACCCAAACCACCGACAGGTCGAGCGACACAAACAACCAGGCCAAACCGATGCGGCCAAACACCAGCCCGCAGAGTGAGCTGAACAAGGGAAAGCGGGTATCGCCCGCGCCGCGCAATGCACCGGCCAGCGTCAGCTCAATGCCCATTAGCGGGTGTATCGCTGCCAGAATGTAGATAAATAGCACTGTGTGCGCTACCACCTCATCGTCGTCAACCAAAAAACGGGCGATCGGCTCTGCCCAAAAAGCGATGAGCACGGCAATACCGGTCATGGTCGCCACCGCCAGGCCAGTCGCACGCCAGCCACTTTTGTACGCCATGTCCGGCTGTTTAGCGCCGATATACTGACCAACCAGCGTCGCACCGGCGATGCTAAAGCCAAAGCCGACCACAATCGATACCGTCAGCAGCGATACGCCGACGCCATACGCTGCATAGGGAGCGGTGCCGAAACCTGCAACCAGCGCCAGAAAGATCAGAAAACCACCCTGCACCAGCCCCTGCTCCAGCGCCGCCGGCAGACCGATATCCGCCAGTTCGCGTGCCTGACCGCGGTTCATACCAGTGCGATGGCCCGATGCCAGCGACAGCCGCCCGCTAAGCCACAGGTAGATGAGCGCGCCATTGACAATAACCGTTGCCACACCAATGCCGGCCGGCATACCGAGGATGCCCAATGACGGCAGACCCACTTTGCCGTAGGTAAACGCGTACACCAGCGTGCCGTTGGTGGCGGTAAGTATCGCTGTGTAGATCATTGGGCTGATCACGTTGCCGGTCGCACGCAGCGCGGTAGTGAGTATCATGCCAACCGCGAACAGCATATTGAAAACACTGATCCAGCGAATCAATAACGCCGCATAGG
This sequence comes from Pseudomonadales bacterium, assembly GCA_037969395.1. GTDB lineage: Bacteria > Pseudomonadota > Gammaproteobacteria > Pseudomonadales > JAUIET01 > JBBKXJ01. The sequence continues at coordinate 34,575 of JBBKXJ010000257.1, read as the reverse complement.
CGGCCGCCTCGGCCTCCAGATGAAACGGTGCCACAAAAAACGCTGGAAACAAGAACACAACAAGGCTGATGATGGCAGTTAGCGCCACCGCAATCCATACCGCATTCCAGGTATAGCTGGCTGCCAGAGCAGGCTGACGGGCACCCCATGAGCGTGACACCGTTGCCGTCGTCGCGGCGGACAAACCCATTAATACGGCCATCAAGAAGAAAAAAAAGCGCTGGTTGGTGGTGACGGCGGCCACTGCCGTGGTACCCAGTGCGCCAATTATTTTTATATGACTGATGTTGACCAATGCATTACATAAATTTGCGATAATGCTGGGCCAGGCCAGCGTCCAGACGCTAGCAGGTTTGAAGAGCACGGCATCGTCGTCCAAGCATATTTCCCTGCTGATGTGTTGCAGCAAAAACTGCAAGCCTGGCAAGCATACACCATCCGGTTGGGTATAATGGCCGGTCAAATAACGTACAATCGATGGCGTGTTAACGCAGCGCAAATTGCTGTTCGTGCACCGCGCTCGCGCTGTGTAAGTTTGCCTTTGCGGTTTTTGTGAGACGATCCAGCGCAACATTTGCCTGCCGCGTCGCCGACCACTGCCAACAAGAAATGATCTATGGAACAAGAAAAAAAAATACAGCTGCAGGAATTGCAACAAATGACGCACGCGTTTTGCGACGATCGTCTTGGTGTTTTTCTCGACCAGCTGACAGGCATGAACACGCCCGAGCAAAGCCAGCCGGAGGAAGTCAACGCCCTGACGCTTGCGCCCTTACCGCAAACAGCCCACGCAGAGTTTCTGGCAGCGTTTAAGCGCTCGATTCAGCATACATTCGTCGATTTTCTAGACTTGCTTGATTACGACGCCGCGCTACTTGAGTTTACCGAAACAACGCATGACGCCGTGATGGGCGATCTTGCGCTACCCGCCATGCTGTCAGCCGCCGAACAGCGTTTTACCGAGTTGCTGACCAGCATAAACCAGCGCCTCGCGCTAATCACCGGCTGCGCGATCGAGCTTGGCACTAATCCGCTGGCACCGGTGCATTTTGCGCTGGCGCTGGAAACTGCGGCACAAAATTTGTTCTGGAATCTGCATACTCGCGTGGTCGCTTTAAAGGTCTTTGATGCCGAATTCCTGCACCACCTGGGCGTACTCTACGCGGATATTGACCAGTATCTTGGCGGCGAATCCAACCTGGCGCCCGCCGTCGATGAATCCACGGTAGATGTTCTCGCCGTAACTGATGGCTACGGCGAAGATAGCGGTGCGGCGGCGAATTTGTTACGCGCTAATCAGGTCGAACCGGAAATAGTGTTGCCATCGGAACCCGAACCGGAATTTGAGCTTGACCCGGACCTTGAGCGGCAACTGGAGGCGGCGACTACCGCAGCATTGCCACTCGCCAGCGACGTAGCTGTGCCATCAGTTGATCCTGCAGCGCCCGCTGTCGCCAACGAAGCCGCTGCCAGCACTACGGCACAACCGGTCGACTATGTGAACTACTTGTTTAGTGGCTTTCTCGACAAGCGCTCGCTAAGCGAACATCTGGTCAACCTGTTCAGTGACCTTTACTTGCCCTACGTGCAGTTGGCGTCGGACGATTCAAGCTTTGCTGATGCCGACCAACACCCGGCTAAGCATCTGCTGAATGGCCTGGCAAAGGCGTGCAAAATTTATCAGGAAGAAGCCGACGACTTGCAGAAGTCGGCGCTGGTGCTGGAAATGAAGGCCGTCGTGCGGCGCATAACAGAGGCAGACCAACCCAACCGCGAAACCTTTGCCGATGCCGCGTTTCGATTTAGCGCTTCGCTGCGGCAACATGAGCGGCAAGTCGCCAGGCGAGTAAAAAACCTGCGTCTGCAGCGCAGCGGCTTAAGGCACCTTGACGGCTGGAAGCAACACGTTAGTCATGTCATCCGCAGCAAGTTGACCCAGCATCCGCAGCCGGTACCCGAAGCGGTCAGGTTGTTTCTGGCGGGCCCATGGATGAACTATATGGCGGACCAATACCTGAATGCCGCTACCCACAACGTGCAGCCGACACAAACCCTGGCCCTGGTGGATGAAATTCTCACCTACGTCGCGCCGACCAGTCTCGATGATGTGCTGGAATTTACCACCATTGGAACGCCTGTACGACAAAGCCTGGTCGCGTGCAAAATAGATGAGAGAGAAATAAAGCAGTTTTTGCTGCAGTTGATGCACTTCCATCGGCTCGCAGTACGCAGCCTGGAGACGGAAGTGGCGTTTGCCGAGTAATGCGCGATCGGTTAGTCTCAGTGGTCACGAGTATGAGGGTTGAAATAGTGAAATACTACGTAGTACTTATCGGCGTAGTCGGCATTAGTATGGCAGCTTGTAGTAATCGAGATGTCTATGCAACGCTACAAAACAACAATCAATTGGACTGTCAAAAGAAGCCCGTGTCACAGCAGGAAGAATGCGAACGCCTAGCCAGTAAAAGTTACGAGGAATACGAACGCGAACGACAAGAGCTACTGAAGAAAGAGGATTAAGCGTAAGTAAAAAAATGGAGGAAAAAGCATGCAAATTTGGGTAGACGCCGATGCATGCCCGAAAGTTATCAAGGAAATTCTATTTCGCGCCGCAACTCGCGAGCACGTCCACATCACACTGGTTGCCAACCAATATATCAAGCATCCACAGTCAAAGTATCTGCACGCCATGCAGGTGCCGGCTGGCTTCGACGTAGCCGACAACAAAATTGTCGAACTGGCGAACGCTGGCGATATTGTTGTTACTGCTGATATTCCGCTGGCTGCCGAGGTGGTGGCTAAGGGCGCGCATGCCATCGACCCGCGCGGCGAGCTGTATTCAAAAGAGACTATCGGGCAGCGCCTGAGCGAGCGCAACTTTATGCATGATCTACGCAGCAGCGGTGTACAAACCGCCGGCGCTGCAGTTCTGGATCAGCGCGACCGGCAGGCCTTTGCCAATCAGCTGGACCGTTTGCTGGCGCGGCTGTCGCGCCTTTAAGCGTCTTTCTGATAGCAGATCGATGTGCATCGCTCGGTCGCTGGACATAGCCGATCGCACGCTAGACAAACCACTGCAGTAATTTTCCATGAATCTGATTTTCTTCTGGTTTACACTCTGCGCTGCATCTGCAGCGAAATAAGCTAATGTCGAAGCGACGTGCAACCGGAAATCCATTCGCTATCAGCGGCGTCAATAACCGCCTGACAGTATCGCAGCCTTCTATAGAGTCGGCTGGTGGCCGCTTGCGCGATGCACGTGAAGCGCAGGAAATTACCGAGAAAGAAGCGGCACGAAAGCTACAGTTAATGGTTACCGACCTGCGAGCAATAGAGGCAGACCGCTACAGAGCGGCCGCGAACGATGATCTGCTGAGACGACATTTGCGCGATTACGCCAATCTTGTACAGCTAAACCCTGACTCGATTGTTGCCATCTATGATCGGCAAATGGGCACCTGCCTGCAACGTGGCGTTGATCAAAGTACCGATATTCCCGCCACTAAATTGCAATCTTTCGGCGGCTGGCTAACCGGCGCTTTGATGCTCATGACGTTGCTATTGGGCCTGCTTGTGCTGCTGCAATTTACCACGCCCAGTCGGGTTAGTGCGCTGTTGGCAGAATATCGCGATAGCCTGTTGGTCGGCTTGCAAACAGCTACCAATGACAACGCCACGAATTCAAAAATTGAAGTTGCGGGTCAGTCGCCGGTTACTGTCGGCAGCGGAATTGTTGCTGGCGAGGATGTTGCTCGAGACAATAATGCGGTACTGGCCGTTGCCACGGTCCAGCCTGACCCGGCGAATGCGGTGCCGGTACTAACCAGCACTGTTGCTCCGATTGCCTATATAACTGACGCTGGCGAGCTGACCGAGATAGCGGCGACCTATCAGAGCCCTGGCGATGCAGACGTCGACCTAAACACGAATACTGTGCAGGCTGCCGACGAACTGTCATTCAGGTTTGCTAAAGACTGTTGGGTTGAGGTTTATGACGCCGACCAGCAGCGCCTGATCGCTGAAGTCAGAGCAGCGGGCGGTAGCCTGCAGCTGAGCGGCAAATCACCGTTCAAGGTGCTGGTAGGCCGTTCGCGTGAAGTGGTACTGCAATTTAACGATAACCCCATTGATATCGAAAAAATAGAGCGCAGCCACTCTACGTTATTTACGGTGGGGAGGACTGGCAATAACCCGGAGATGCCGGTGGTTAAAACGATACGACGTAAATTACCGTATTAATCTGCTACAAAAACGGCCGAAAACGGCGGCTAAACAGAAGAGCTAAACGTGTCACATTGGTTCATATCTCCTGTTTCCAGCCCGGTTTTGAACCATTTCACACGCTGTGCCGAGCTGCCGTGGGTAAAAGATTCAGGCGTAACATAACCGCGGCTCTGTTTTTGCAAGCGGTCGTCGCCGATAGCGCTGGCTGCGTTCAAGCCCTCTTCCAGGTCATTCTCTTCAAGAATGTCGGTGCGCGCCACCCGGTTAGCCCACACGCCGGCGAAGCAGTCGGCTTGTAGTTCCTGCCGTACCGACAGCGCATTGCCTGCTGTTTCGTTAACCTTTTGCCGTTGCTGCATAACTTGGCCGGAAATTCCCAACAGAGTTTGCACATGGTGTCCCACTTCATGAGCGATCACATACGCCTGGGCAAAATCGCCCGGTGCGCCAAATCGATTTTTCAAATCGCTGTAAAAGCTCAGATCAACATATACTTGCTGGTCGCCGGGGCAGTAGAAAGGCCCCATTGCCGCTGACGCATTGCCGCAGGCCGAACTGACCGAGCCGCTGAACAACACGAGAGTCGGCTCCTTGTACTGGCGCTTCAGCTGCTGCTTAAAAATACTGTTCCAGGTGTCTTCGGTAGTGCTCAGCACTGCTTTGGTGAAGTCCACCAATTCGTCTTGCCCCGCCGGTGGTGGCTGGCGCTGTTCGCTCTGCTGCGGCGCCGTTCCGCTGCCCGCGCCTTGCAGTACAACAGAGGGGTCTACGCCGAAGTACATGGCTACCAGGGCTAACACCAGCATGCCGAGTCCACCACCGCCAATACTGGCCTTACGCGATATACGAGAGCCGCGCCGGTCTTCTACATTTTGGCTACGGCGGACTGACTTCCAGCGCATGGCTTTACTCTCAACAATAAATAATCGAACGGAAATGCTAACAGAAAATGCCCAGTTACGCTGCAGCTCATGTTAGCCGACACGCTGCGTAAATTGTCTGACTAACGACTGACCTTATCGGCGCCGGATGTAAGTCACTCGGCATAGCCAAACGCAGCGTTGCGCGCGTGTTCTGGTAACTTGCCCCAAAAGTCGCGCATAACGCTTACGATTTTTGCTGCAATTATGCTACCGTGCGAGCCAATAATGCGAACGCCACAGAGTGATGGATCATGGGAACAGCCACAATTATTCTACTAGTCGTCATCGTCGGTTTGGCGTTTTACGTCGTCACAATTTATAACCGACTGGTCACGCTAAAAAACCGTTTCAAAAACGCCTTCTCACAAATCGAAGTACAGTTGAAGCGGCGCTATGATTTAATTCCAAACCTGATTGAAACTGCCAAAGGTTACTTGTCGCATGAGCGCGAAACGCTGGAGGCTGTGACCAACGCCCGTAACCAGGCCATGGCAGGCCTGCAGGCGGCGGCAGCCGACCCCGGCAGCCCGCAGGCCATGCAACAGCTTGGCGCAGCAGAAGCCGCGTTGGGCAGTGCCATGGGCCGCTTGAACGTGGTGATGGAGGCGTATCCTGATCTGAAAGCCAATCAAAACATGATGCAGCTCAGCGAGGAGCTTACCGCCACCGAGAATAAAGTCGCATTCTCCCGCCAGGCGTATAACGATTCAGTTATGGCGTATAACACCTATCGACAAACCTTCCCACCGAACGTGTTTGCCGCCATGTTTGGTCATCCCGAAGACGCCACTTTGTTGGAGTACGACGATATTGAAGCCATCCAGGAAGCGCCTAAAGTCAGCTTTTAGCAAGCTTACCAGTAGTAGCAAGCATAAAGCTCGGTTTGGCATCCTGATAAGGGAGCCTATGCGGTGAATTTTTTCGAATCACAAGATCGCGCCCGACGCAAAACCACTCAACTGGTCATCCTCTTCTCCCTTGCCGTTTTCAGCCTTGTAGTACTGACCAATATATTGGTGGTAGTGTTTGCCGTATTGACCACGCAGGGCAGTGTTGCCACCGCCGATTGGCGTGCCGCACTAAGCAGCGTTGGCTGGGAAACACTGGCATTCATCAGCCTCGGCGTTGTGTTAATAATCGGCGCTGCCAGTTTGTTCAAGGTTGCTGCGCTGGCTGGTGGTGGCGCAGTAGTGGCCGAGTCTCTGGGTGGCAGACTGATAAACAGCAACACCAGTGAACTGAATGAGCGGCGGGTGCTCAACGTGGTAGAGGAAATGGCCATCGCAGCCGGCCTGCCCGTGCCGCCGGTCTATATCATGGACGAAGACTCGGTAAACGCCTTCGCGGCCGGCTTTCAGCCGCAGGACGCCGTGCTCGGCCTGACCCGCGGCACAGTGCAACTGCTCAATCGTGAAGAGTTGCAGGGTGTGATTGGCCACGAATTTAGCCATATTTTGCATGGCGATATGCGCATCAATATCCGTTTAATGGGCGCGCTGTTCGGCATTATGGTGATTGGTATGGCGGGTTACTTCATTATGCGAACATTCGCGCATTCCAGTGTGCGGCGCTCGTCTAACAGTAACAACCAGGGGGCGCTGCCGTTTCTGGTGCTGGGCGTAGGCTTGATGATTATCGGCTATGCAGGCACTTTTTTTGGCAATCTTATCAAGGCTTCCGTGAGCCGGCAGCGCGAGTTTCTGGCGGATGCTTCCGCGGTGCAGTACACGCGTAACCCGGGCGGCATCGCCGGTGCATTAAAAAAAATTGGCGCAGCAAATCATGGGTCAAAAATACAGCATCCACACGCAGCCGAAGTCAGCCATATGTTTTTTGGCCAGGCGGTGCGCGTCGCGTTTAATACTTTTTTGGCCACTCATCCACCGCTACGCAAACGCATTAAACGGCTTGATCCAGGTTGGGATGGCAACTATCCGGTGTTGAGTGCCGCCACCGCTCACGAGTCTACCGCCAGCTCCTTTGACGTCGGCGACCAGGCCGCTGGATTTGCCGCTGCCACCGAGGTAGAAGGGGAAAGTGCGAGCCTGATCGATTCAATCGGCATTCTCGATGAACCACATATCGACCACTCGCGTAACCTGATTAACTCCATCACCGATCGTGTTATTGCAGCGACGCGCGAACTCGACGGCGCCAAAGCAGTGATTTACGCGCTGTTGTTTGCGACCGACCCGGCCACCCGAGAGCAACAACTGGATAAAATCGAACAAGCCGAAACTGCGCCCACGGTTGCCGCTTTGATGCGCGTGCTGCCAGACATCGAACAGTTAGGCGTTGAATATCGGTTGCCACTTATCGACCTGTGCATGCCGGTACTGAAGACGCTGTTCCACGACCAGTACCGCGCGTTTCGACTGCTGGTGCTGGCGCTTATGCGCGCCGACGAGCACATCGATTTATTCGAATGGTGTTTGCACCGCCTGCTGGTGCGTCATCTCGACCCGGTTTTTAGCCGCGTCAGGCCGCCGAAAGTACGTTACGACAAAATTGAGAAACTGGAAAAACACTGCGCAGTGCTGTTGACAGCACTTGCCTATGCCGGTGCAGAGTCGGCGGTGCAGGCTGAGCAGGCTTTCGTCACAGGCATGGCCGAGCTGGGCTTTGACGGCGTCAACCTGCCGGCCAGGGATAAGGCAGCGCTGAGCGCGGTTGACGAGGCGTTAGCTAAACTCAACAGCCTGGCGCCACTGCAAAAACCGCGGCTGATTAAAGCCTGCGCGCAATGTGTGATGGCTGATAACAGGATTCTCCCCCAGGAAGTCGAGCTGGTTCGTGCCGTAGCCGACAGCCTCGATGTACCGCTACCGCCAAGACTGGTGGGGCAGAAAATTTTTTAGAGGGATTTTATGTCTTCCAACGACATGCAGATTTTAATCACCGGCGGCACTGGCTTTATCGGCACGCCCCTGGTGCATGCATTGAGCAAGCAAGGGCAACGCGTGCTGGTGTTAACTCGCCAGCAAGCGCTCACGCAAAAAAAGTCTGACAGCATTCGCTATATCAATAGCCTCGATGAAATCAGCGACGACGAACACCTGCACGCCATCATAAATCTCGCCGGCGAGTCGCTGGCCGAAAGCCGCTGGACGGAGCAGCAGAAGCAAAATCTGATCAACAGCCGGCTGCATACCACCCGCGATCTGTTTACCTGTGTGCAGCGCTTGCAGCACAAGCCCGATGTATTAATCAACGCATCCGCCATTGGTTTTTACGGCCCGCAAGGCGACACTAAACTGGACGAGTCGGCAGCAACGGTGGACTGTTTTTCGCACCAGCTTTGCCAGCAATGGGAGGCCGCAGCGCAGCAGTTTGAAACATTCGGTACACGCGTCTGCAGGCTGCGCTTCGGTGTTGTGTTTGGCCCGGACGGCGGCGCCTTCAGCGAATTGCGCCGCTCTTTCGACTTCGGTGTTGCCAGCCAGTTTGGAGACGGCAAACAGTGGATGTCGTGGGTGCATCGTGACGACGTTATTGGGGTTATCCTGTATGTATTACAGCATGCAGACATTGCAGGCGCGATTAACACTACCGCTCCAGAACCGGTAACTAATGCGCAATTTTGCGCGGCGATGCGGACCAACAAGCGCACTTTGATTAAGCTCAAGCTGCCAGCTTTTGTGATGCGTACGCTGGTGGGCGAGATGGCTGAGGAGCTGTTACTAACCGGGCAGCGGGTGGTGCCGAAAAAGTTGGTCGACAGCGGTTATACGTTCAAGTATCCGGACTTGCAGCCGGCGCTGGCGAGTCTGCTGGCTTGAGCAGACACTGACATTACGCGGCGCGAGTGTGCTCAACCCCCGGTCATACTCATAAACCGCAGAATCTGCGGCGCGTCGTGCAGGTTAAAATGATGTTTTTCAGGCTTTAGCTGCATGGCGTCTATAATCGCTTGCTGAAGCAATTTTTGGTCGCATTCTTCTGCACGTAAAATACTTTTCAGGTCTACCGAATGCTCGTTACCCAGACATAGTAGCAAGCGGCCTTCAACAGTGACGCGCACACGATTGCAGTCGGCGCAGAAGTTGTGGCTGTGCGGTGAGATAAAGCCGACCCTAATGTCGCTGCCCGGCATTGTGTAATATTTCGAGGGGCCGGCGGTGCTGTCATCGCTGGGAGTTAATTCATAACGTTGCGCTATGCTTGCCCGTACAGCGTCGCTGGAGCAGTAGGTGAGGGCGCGATCATGATCGTCGATCAGCCCCAACGGCATTTCTTCAATAAACGAAATATCCAGCTGTCGCTTGCGACAAAATTCGAGCAAATCCAGAACCTCGTCTTCGTTGCGGCCGTTGAGTATGACGCTGTTAATTTTGGTGTGCTTGAAACCAGCGGCCTGCGCGGCGTCGATGCCTCGCAGTACGTTTGCCAAATCGCCGGTACGCGTGATTTTGCGAAAGCGGTCAGGCTGCAAGCTGTCGAGGCTGATATTGATGCGGGACAGACCGGCTTGCTTTAGCTGCGGCGCCAGTTTGGGTAACTGCGAGCCGTTGGTGGTCAGGGCAAGCTCGCGCAGGCCGTCGAGCGCGGCGATGTTTTCAACCAGCGACAGAATATTCCTGCGCACCAGCGGCTCGCCACCGGTGAGGCGAATTTTGCTAACACCAAGGCCCACAAACGCTTGTGCCAGGCGCGCGATTTCTTCTAACGATAATATTTGTTTGCGCGGTAGAAACTGCATGTCTTCGGCCATGCAGTACACGCAGCGAAAATCACAGCGATCAGTCACCGAAAGCCGCACGTAGCTCACGCGGCGCTTAAACCTGTCGATTAGTTGCGGTTTGATTTGAGTATTCATAGCATCGCTTGCTCAGTGTGACTGGCTATTGCTTTGTTGGTTCAGTTGCATCCGAATTAAACACGACCTCTGCCGTGCTATCGAAACTTTCCGCCAGGGTATTAATGGTGAGGCGCATAATCTCACGAAATACTTTGTCTCTGTCGTCGTTAGAGACAATGGGAATATTAGCGCGATCAGCTTCAGACAAAAGATACGACTGTAGCCGCCAGATTTCATCGAACGATTGCAGATAACGCGCGGCACGGCGGCGCCGCACCTGCGCGCCGCGGCCCTGCAATCGCTGTTGCAACGCTTTGCGTTTTAACACGGCCAGCATTATGGGTATCACCGTTGCGTCTTCATCCGACCGTAGTTGCTCCACCATAGAGGGTTGAATATGCACACCTTCAACGACCAGTGATACATTCTCCCGCAGGGTGCGTGCTATCACCGCTTCAAGTGCCAGGGTAAGCAGGTCAGCCTGGCCACGATAGCCGCTGATAAGCAAAGACTCCGGCACCACGCGTTTGCTTTGCAGCGCGCCCGGTAAGGCCTGCCAGGCGGTGAAAGATGACTTGTGCAATATTGGCAGCAGTTGCTCTGGCAGCATGGTACGCATCACTTCACGTAGCATGTCAGTTGACTGAGTGCGCACTATATCAAGGCGGCTGGCCAGGGTGGTGGCGATCGAGCTTTTACCGCAGCCGGCGGTACCGCCGATGAGGAAAATCAAAGCGCGACCACTGTTGACGAAATCACGCCAAACCAGCCAACGCTTGGCTACTGCCGGCCCCAGGTCGCGTGACTGTCGAAGATAACGGTAGGTCAACATCGCCAGCCGCGTAGATGTCAGCTGCTCGATGTTTCGATTAGTCAGGTGCTTGTGCAAGGTGTCGACAAAGCGTATTGCCTCGGTGCTTTCGAGGCCAATAGTCTCCAGGTCGTTTTGATATTGCAATCTTGAAAAAGGCCGCATCTGGCCGTCGCGCTGTTCCACCTGAACCGTGCGTGGCAAATTCGATTGTTGATAGCGGACGACAATATCGTTCTTTTTGTCCGACCTGAGCCGCTTAACGATCAGGCTGTGCAAGTCGTCCGTGGTGATCTGCGATTTATTGCCAAGATCGTTGCGAACTTCGGTTGCGAGATCGAAAGCAGCCTCGAAAGACAGGCCTGCATCCTGCAGCGAGCGGGTCAGAATGCCGCGTAAAAAAGGTACTTTGGTTTGCTCATCCCTGTCTTCAACCAGTATTTTTGCCATGCATCCCTCTGTTCGCGGATAGTTCGCTTTAACCTCTTGCCCGTAAATAGAATAGCAGGTGCAGTTGCCGTGGTCTGATGATCGTCTCCCAGTTTGCTGCGCTGCTACAATCTGGACCAACGTATAGTATACATTTGTTGGAGACCGTGAGACTTTCTGGAAACAATCAAGTTTCAAATTTTCGTACCGGGAAGCAGGCAAACGCGCTTGAGTGAATGCCTTAACTCCAGTGTGACTGTTAAGTCCATAGCGTGCCATTTGCGAGGACAGCAAACTATGTTCAAAACCGCAGAGCTGGGTCAATCTGTTTCGAAATCTGCTTACAAACAACACGAGCCATTACTGCGTCAGGAGTTGTTGGAGGTACAGCGCCAATTGCGCGAGCTTGGTAAGTTCTCGGTCGTCATTTTATTTGGTGGCGTGGATGGCGGCGGCAAAGGCGAAACCGTTAACGTACTGAACGAGTGGATGGACCCCCGCTGGCTATTCACCCAGGCCTATACAACGCCCACCAAAGAGGAACAGGCGTTGCCGCAGTATTGGCGCTTTTGGCGTGACCTGCCGCCGCGCGGGCAAATTGGCCTGTTTTTAAGTGCCTGGTATTCACAGCCGCTGCTGGAGCGGGCGTACAGAAAGATCGACGAGCCCGGTTTTGACAAGGCGCTCGACCGCATTATTAGCTTCGAAAAACTGCTGGCCGACGATGGCACGCTCATTCTGAAATTCTGGATGCATATGAGCAGCGAGGCGCAAAAACGTCGCCTCACAAAGCTCGCAAAAAATCCGTTAACGAGCTGGCGCGTCACTAAACAGGATTGGAAAAACTCCGAAAACTATGATCGCTTCGAAGAAGCTGCGGAGCGAATTATTATGCGTACCGGCAAGGGTTCTGCGCCCTGGGTTACCGTCGAGGGGGTGGACCCGTACTATCGCAGTTTGACTGTTGGCACGACCATTCGTGACGCGATACGCAGACATATCGAAACAGTGCGCGAAAAGCAAAAAGTCGCGGTCGAATTACAGTCCAGCGCACGACTTACGAATTCGGCTCAGTCACCGGCAGCAGACAGCGATGCAGACGACAGCAGCGATGCGGCCATAATCGAGACCGCGACGCTGGGAACCACAGTGCTATCGGCGTTGGATATGACGCTCAAGCTACCGAAAAAAGATTATAAAAAGCAGCTGCAAGAGTACCAGGCAAAGCTCAATCTGCTGTCGCGTGCCGCGCTGGCACAGAAAAAGGGGGCTGTCATCGTGTTCGAGGGGCCCGATGCGGCGGGTAAGGGTGGCGCTATACGGCGTATTACAGCGGCACTTGACGCACGTCAGTTCCGAGTCACCCCGTTTGCTGCGCCTAGCGACGAAGAGCTGGCGCAGCATTACCTCTGGCGATTTTGGCGCCAACTGTCAAAAGACGGCAGGTTTCATATCTTTGATCGCAGTTGGTACGGGCGCGTTCTTGTTGAGCGAATCGAAGGCTTTGCCTCTGAGCGGGAGTGGCGTCGGGCTTATGCGGAAATTAACGACTTCGAACAGCAGCTTACTGATCACGGCCTGCTGTTGGTTAAATACTGGCTTCATGTTAGCAAGGACGAACAGCTGACGCGCTTTCAAGCGCGCGAGAAAATACCGCACAAGCGTTGGAAAATTACCGACGAAGACTGGCGCAACCGGGAAAGTTGGGATCAGTACGAACTGGCGGTCAACGATATTATCGAACACACCAGCACGCGCCAGGCGCCGTGGATACTGGTTGAAGGCAACGATAAACCGTACGCCAGAATAAAAGTACTGAAGACGCTTTGTGAGGGGCTGGAAGCGGCGCTGGCGAAGAAGTAACTTCTACTTGCCAGTGCTTGAGGTCGGTATATCAACAGGTAACTTGATTATCCGGTCGGTCACAAAGCCGGAGCGCTCGCCCTTTTCGTTGTAGCGGATGCAGTCGCTACCATCGAATATAAACTTGCCAATGTAGCGATGCGATATTTTGTGTTGCAAATGGTCGGCATAATCAAGCTTTAAAAAATGGCTGACGAGGCCGCGTATCACACCGGCGTGCACGACAATTAACACAGTATCATGCGGGTGAATCCTGGTCATGTCAGTAATAAATTGCACGCTGCGTGTTTGCATCTGGCGAAAACTTTCGCCTTCCGGATAGACCAGGTCAGGGTCTTTTTTATGCTTTGGGTAGTTTTCGGCGACCCACTTCTTTTTCTTTTTGTACAGCTTGCCGTAATTAACCTCGTTGAGCGCGACAGAGCTGTGAACAACGCCTATATCACGGCGCTGGGCGTAAAACAGCGCCGTTTGTCGCGCCCGTTCCAGATCGCTTGAATACACGGCGTCGAATATCCAGCCGCGTCGCTGAAAGCGTGATTCAACGAAGTCAACGTCGCCGCGCCAGCCGCGGTGACGCGGTGCGTCGCCCCAACCCATGATTTCGTCGGCGGCGTTTTGAATGGTTTTATAGTGTCTGGTTATAATTGCACGCATTCCGCAAAATACCAGTTTAATGTTAGATTGTAAAAACTTAGTGCTGATCTATTTGGCCACTTTTTTCTTGACCTCTTGCCACAGCGCCTGGTAACACAACTCAGGTCGACTGCGAGGCGCAAACTCACCCACGGGCGCTCTATGTACGCCCATGCGCTCTACCTCACTGCTGTAGGGAATGTGTGTTTGCAGCAGGCCAGTCAACTGGTCTGGCGGCGCGTCGATAATCGAGCGGTGCAGCTGTTTGCGCCGATCAACCATATTGAAAAAAGGCAGTAACTTGATGGTATCAAGCTGTTCCTGTTTGAAGAACTTATCCACCTGCTTAAAAGTGCGCAGCGACAAGGTGGTCGGTATAGTCGGCAGCAACAACGCATCGGCGGCGACGAACACGTTCTCTGAGGTTAGCGAGATACTCGGCGGGCAGTCGAGAAACACGTAGTCGTACTCATCTTCAAATGGTCGCAATAGTCTGCGCAGTTGACGCGCCGGTTTTTCACTGTGCTCAAGGAAGATATCCATATTGCGATAGGAAAAATCTGCCGGCAGCAGGTCGAGGCATTCGAAGTCAGTACCGAGGATGAAATCATCCAGGTCGCGCTGGCCGCGTACCAGCCGTTTGCCGCCACCTTTGATTTTAGGCTTGATGCGAAAGTAATAACTGGCCGCGCCCTGTGGGTCAAGATCCCATACTAAAGTCGCGGCGCCTTCGCGCGCGGCCTGATAGGCAAGGTTAACGGCAGTAGCCGTTTTACCGACCCCACCTTTAATGTTGTACGCGGCAATGACTTTCACGCCTTGCCATCCTTATTTATAACCGCAGGTAGCGCAAACAGATTTTGGAAGCGCGCACGGTTGTCTGCCTGTGCAAACTGCTTGAAGCGATCACTGAATTCATCCCGAGCCTGCTGTTGGCGCCGTTCCAGTCCTTCAATCAGCATGCCCATCGCCAGCAGCGTTTCGGTAGGCGCTGCCTCCTCCGCCACCATGCGTTGGCTGAATTGTTTTAATGTCGTCACCTGCACCTCGTAGTCCTGAAAATCGCCCAGGTTCTCTTGCAGAGATTTAAGCGTTTTTAGTAGCGTCTTTATTTTCTTCGCAGCAAACAGGCTTTGAAAAAACTCGATTAAATAGCGCAATTTTTTACAGTTTTTGCGCAGATCGTGCAACGCCTCAGCCGGACTGCCGGCGTCAATTGCTTCCCCTTCCCTGATGACGCGTCGATATGTTTTCCAGATGCGTTCCCGGGCGAGGTCGAAGATAGGCCGGCTGCCGTTTTTCAGCGTGGAGTTTTTGTTCACCGATTGCTTGAGAAATTTGCGCCAGTCCTGCATCAGGCGACGATAGCGGGCTGACCCCAGCGATTTCTTCAGCGCGTTGTGCTCGCGTTGCTGTTGGCGCAAAAGAAAATCTCGCAGCGGCTCTATATTGGCGCGCTCTGATTCTGGCAGGCTGTCGCGATAGTCATCAAAACTGAGCAGGTATACGTCAAGGTCGCGTAGCGGGCTGGTGACCTGGCCCAGCCAGGCGAATTCCTGTTTGTAGCGATTAAGCGTGCGCTCCGGCATCACGCCCTTTATCTGACTCAGTGCGGACCGGGTGCGACGTATTGCCACCCGAAAATCGTGCAGAAATTCCGTGTCGGTTCCTTTCCGCGTGCCGTTCTCATTGGCGAGCATAACATCCAGCAGGCGCTGCATTATGTTGCGCACTGCCTGATCAGAGCGCATTGACGGGTCCAGTTGCAGGTCAAGCCTTGAGGAATAATCGCCAGGCGTGTGGCCGACCAGTGCGAGCGACGTTAACACGACGTCTTCGCTAGTGGTTGCGAGATCCATCGCTGCCAGCAGAGATACTATTTTTACGCTCGGTTTCTGGTAGCCCTTCACCGGCATGACGACGACTCGGTCGGGCAACGGGTGAGCTTTGCTACCCTGACGGCGGCGAACGGTACTTGTTTCAATCACCAGGCGCGCGACTGTTTTGTCGATT
Source organism: Pseudomonadales bacterium (assembly GCA_037969395.1). Taxonomy (GTDB): domain Bacteria; phylum Pseudomonadota; class Gammaproteobacteria; order Pseudomonadales; family JAUIET01; genus JBBKXJ01. The sequence goes on along the minus strand of JBBKXJ010000257.1, from coordinate 18,878 downwards.
TTGTCCAGCACTCGCAGCCAGCGCACTTGCGCGGTAATCTGCAGTAGCGGCATCAGCTCGCGCATTTCGATTATCGCTTCAAGCCGGTCGCGAAATTGGCTGGCGGGCAAATCTTTTGCAAATCGAAGCGGAGCAGCAGAGACAGTCTGCCCACCGTTGTTACCTTTATTGCCAATACTGAGGCTATGCCACAGCAGTGTTCGTTGTTTACCGTCTTGCCGATCTTCAATAATGACGTCGTTAGCATACAGCCGCCAATCAAAGGTATCGTAAAAGGTGCGGCGTACGGTGCGTGCCGGCTCGGCGCTCAGGCGAACGTGTTGTACCAGCTGCGCCAGTATCTGATCGGCGCTGAGCTGGCCGGGAATTAAAAATTCTGTTGAGACTGTTTGCTTTGCACGTCGTGCCGCAGAGACTGTTGCCATTATTGTCGATTTCATTAATGCCTGAGGCATGCTGGTGCAAGGGACATGTTGGGCAGTCGCCAGGGAAATTTCGGGCAACTGCGTCGCCCAGTTATTATAACCCTATCGTACAAGGCATTCGAGCCAGCGATGCCAGCTAGCTACAGCAGCGAGTTCGTCGTCCTGCTGTTGCTCTCAGGCCTGTTCGCCTGTTGCTACCACACCGGTGAACTTTGTTGGCGCAGCATAGTTATCGCGAGCAAAGCTCGTGCTGTTATCTGGCTGTGGCATCTAACAGCAGCGGTTAGCTGCTGCTTTTCAGACGATTGTGAAAATGGCTAAGCAATTTCTTACGCAGTTTCGACTGGCGATGTTTACTCGCTGCCGTCATCCGCTTTTGCGCCAGCTCGATGAAAGTTTCCTGCGGGCTAAGCGATTTTTTACCTTCGGCTGCATGGCGCTCCTTGTAGCTGCCATCAGACTGCATTTCCCAGACGTTAGTTTGGCTGGAAAGTTGTACATCGAGTATTAAGCGCAGCTCTTGTTGGAGCTTGTCATTCTCCACCGGGGCGACCACTTCCACACGGCTTTCCAGGTTGCGGCTCATCAGGTCGGCCGAGCCAATGTAGTATTCTTCAGCGCCGTCATTTTTGAAATAGTAGATGCGTGCATGCTCGAGGAAACGCCCGACAACGCTAATAACTCGCACGCTGTCTGTCAGGCCTGCAATACCCGGTCGCAGTCGACAGGTGTCGCGCACGATAAGATCGACCGGTACTCCCGCCTCGGCAGCACGATACAGCGCTTTGGTAATATCGACATCCTCAAGCGCGTTCATTTTTAGCTGGATAAGACCAGGCGAATTCGCAGAGTGCAGCTTGATCTCGCGGTCGATTTTCTCTATCAATGCCTTTTTGAGGGTGAAGGGGGCGGTCAGTAGTTTGCGATAGCGCTGCGGAGGGGAGTAGCCTGTCAGGGAGTTAAACAGCTCGGTCAGATCTTGCGTAATAGCTGCATCGTTAGTCAGCATACCCAGGTCACAGTACATACTGGCGGTGCCCACATGGTAATTACCGGTGCCAATGTGGGCGTAGCGTTGCAGCCCGCTATAGTCCTTGCGTACTACCAGAATGACTTTGCTGTGGGTTTTAAGGCCGATCACACCGTAGGTGACATGAATGCCGGCCCGTTCCAGCCGCCGTGCCCAGCGGATGTTGGCGGCTTCGTCGAAGCGGGCTTTTAATTCGACCAGCACCGCCACCTGCTTGCCATTGCGCGCCGCCTCAACCAGCGATTGAATAATGTCGCTTTTCTCGGATGTTCGGTACAAGGTCATCTTGATAGCAAGCACTTTGGGGTCTTCGCTGGCGGTACGCAGAAAGCGTTCCACGCTGCTGCTGAAAGACTCATACGGATGCTGCAGCAGCAGCGCCCCGCGTTCTCTTATGATGTGAAAAATATTACGCGAATCGTGGGCCAGCCGAGTATGGTCGATGGGGGTGTGCGGCGCGTCGTGCAGCGCGGCAATGTCCAGCTCGGCTATCTCGAACAAATCGCGCATTGCCATCAATGATTCGGCATCGAACACATCGGCGTCTTCGTTCAGGCCAAGTTCGGCCGCGAGCATACCGCGATGCTCCGGGCTCATACCGGTTTCAACCTGCAGGCGTACAATGGGGGCGAAGTGGCGGTCGCGCAGTTCCGATTCGATCATTTCCAGCAAGTCGTCGGCCTCTTCTTCCTCAACCTCCACAATCGCGTTGCGAGTTACCCGAAACAGCTCGCAGGACACGATTTCCATGCCGGGAAACAGCAGGTCGAGGTTAGCGGTGATCACGTCGTTAAGGGTGACGAAAGTGTGGCTGTCGCCAACTTGCAGAAAGCGCGGCGCAACGTCTTTCGACACCGGCACTTTTACCCTTGCTGTGTAGTTTTTGCTGCCACCGGGATAGCGCAGCGTTACCAGTAAGTTCAGAGTGAGATTGGAGATGAACGGAAACGGATGTCCCGGGTCCATCGCCAATGGGGTAAGCAATGGAAAAATATTGGTTATAAAGTGGGCGCGCAGCGTCTCCTGTTCTGTCGGTTGCAGATCGGTGTAACGGGTAAGTCGAATATCCTGCGCTTCGAGCAAGCCCAGCAGTTCGCGAAATACACGGTTTTGTTCCTCGTGCAAATCGCGTACTGTCGCCTGGCATGCCGCCAACTGTTCCTGCGCTGTGCGACCGTCGACAGTAGGAGTGCGGATGCCAGCGGCAATTTGCTGCTTTAAACCGCCGACGCGTTTCATAAAAAATTCGTCAAGATTGTTGCTGATGATAGCGAGAAATTTGACTCGCTCCAGCAGCGGTGTCTGCTCGTTGGCACCCATATGCAGTACCCGGCGATTGAACTCCAGCCAGGTCAGCTCACGGTTTAGATACAGCTCCGGCGCATCGAGGTCAAATTTTTCAGCGTGCGCCGGCTGCTCGCCGGACGCAGAATTCGTCTGCGCAGCAGGCGACTCGACGGTCTTTTCTGCCACCGCAGTAGTAACCGCTGACTTATTAGTGTGCTTCGGCTGTGAAGTCTTGAGTTCAGCCTTTTCCATTATGTACCGTCCTGTATGCTTCGATTGAAGGGCCGGGTCGCTATAATTCTCACCAGCGTGCGTAGCGATCTCTTTGAATATTAAATAGTCTTTGTCGCGCTATTGCCAGGCTAATTCAAACGTAACTTGATCTGGATCAATTGGCACGTGCGTTAGTGTAACAGTGGCTGAGTGGTGCTGCCCCGAGTGGGCGAAAAAAGCTGTTATCCAGCCGCTGCACTGATATATAGTGTTCGCAGTGATCCAGTTCCAGGACCCGCAATGGATACCAACAAGCAATCAATCTGGAAAAACATCCAAGGTTATTTTCGGCCAGAATGTGAGACCGTTGTGCCCGAACTGGCGCAAAAGTTGCGTCTTTCTGGCAGAGAAATACGCATTCCCATCATGGGTTTTCCGACCTTTGAAGTCGAACTGGGCAAGCAGATTCTGCATCTTCAGCCTGACCCGCGCCCGGGCTCTGGCACTGATCAGACAGCGTATGATTTTATTCTGTTTGACCCGCAGCGCTACGGTCACGGCATCGCCCATTTTCAGCGGCTGACGCCGAATACTACACTTGGCATCGATAGCGATGTGGCGTATCAGCAATACGTATTCAGTTCGCCTCGGGAAGCTTTTCGGCGTCATTTTTCGGTGAGTCACAGCGGCGACGCGCTGGTATTTCGTGACCCAATTTCGGAACTGGGCACTTACGTGACTTTGATCGATCATCAGCCACGCAGGACACAATTAGACGGCCAGCGGGCCCAATCCTTGCTACAGGTAAAAGAAATATTCGGCGGTCCGCTACAGCCGCTGTCAGCCGAGGCAGCGCTGCAGACCATTACCGAGGTTAACCAACTGTTAGAGCATGATGCGCGGCGCGCGCAGGATGACTTCGGCAATCCCGGTGCTGTGGTTGCATTGCCCGAGCAGCTAACGCCTATTGTGTTAGGCGACCTGCATGCCGAAGTTGATAACCTGCTGAAAATTCTGAGTGAAAATTCGTTTTTGGAAAGCTTGCAAGAGGGCACGGCGGCGCTGGTTATACTCGGTGACGCAGTGCATTCCGAGCGGCCCGAATGCGCCGAATCGATGCACACTTCTTTATTGATCATGGATCTTATTTTCAAGCTCAAGCTGCGCTTTCCCCGGCAAGTATTCTATATTATAGGCAACCATGACAGCTTTTCGCATGACCTGATGAAGCTGGGCGTGCCGCAGGGCCTGTTATGGGAGAAACACGTTGTTAAAACCCGTGGTGAAGCATACCGCGCCGCGCTGGAGCTATTTTATCGGCAATCGCCTTTGGCGGTGGTAACGCCTGACTTTATTGCCTGCCACGCCGGGCCAATGCGCAGTAAGTGTTCGCTGGAGATGCTGATTAACGCCAGACAATTTCCCGACCTGGTGCACGAAATTACCTGGAACCGGGCACGCAGCACGCGTTTCCCCGCTGGCTATAGCAGCGGTGATGTGCGCCGTTTTCGTAAGAGTCTGCAGGTTGATGCTGATACACCGTTTATCGTGGGTCATTACCCGCGCTCGCAAGAAGGAACGCTGTGGCTGGACGTTGATAACACTCAGCACCATCACGTAGTCATGAGCTGCCGGGCCAACCAGGTAGGCCTGTTTACTCGCATCGACGGCACCATGGTGCCGCAAACTTATCCGACCGAAGCGCTGCTGGAGTGGCTGAACGAGCAGCCCTCTGCAGCCGAGTTTGCAGCGCACGAGCGGCAGGCATGCGTTACCGACCGCGGGCTAATCAACCACGTAGCGCGGTAAGCCGTCGAAACTGGTGCGTACAATCACGCCGATGCCGCAGCGGCTAAAGTGCTGGGCTAACTGCCGATACACGGCGCACTGGCGTTCTACGGCTTTTTTCTTCAGGTTTATATCTACTGGGTGTGTTCCCGCAGTGGCTCTGGCTTTGCGCACGGCGTAAAGTCTCGCGGCTGGCAGCAGTTGAAAATCAAACATAAAGCGGCGCCGCCAGTCGATATCGAAAAAATAGCGTTTTTCGGGGGGTATCTGTATCAGCTTTAAATTGATCGGGGTGGGTGCCGCCAGCCATTCGGGGTCAAACACGGCATGACTTTCGCGAAAGCCTTCGAACGGAATGCCGAAATGCACTTCACGCGGCCTGAATGCCAGGCAGCGACTGCGCCACCAGTCGCGTTGCGCGAGGTCTACGTAGCCTTCTTCGGGCCAGCCGCCCAGCTTTTGAATCAACGTTGACTTACCGCTGCAGGGTGGACCGGTAACGATGATTTGACGGAAATGTACGCCGCGCGGAACCGCAATGCCTTTGACCCATTCGACGTCGTCGACCTCGACCGTTTTCAAGGGCATTCACCTTGCAAACTGGGGGCTGCCATCAAGCCCGACTCGCGACTCAAAAAGGGTGCCTGTTTTTCGTACTTGAGGTCCAGGCCGCGCGGCGCGCACGCGCACGCAAAGGATACGACTTGCAACGCTCGCACATGACCGTTTTGTATATCAAATTTAACGCTGGATGGTAACAAAAATTTAACTGAAGATGCCTTTCAAGGTAAAGAAAAACAGCGCCGCCAGACCGGCACCGACGGGTAGCGTGACAAACCAGGAAACGACGATACCGCCGATCACGCGCAGGTCAATGGCACCGATGCCGCGCGCCAGACCAACGCCAATCACCGCGCCGACGGCTATATGAGTCGTCGACACCGGCAAACCGGTGCGCGACGCCAGCACTACCGTTGCTGCGGCGGCCAGTGTCGCGCAGTAACCACGGCTGGGCGTCAGCTCGGTAATGCGCGTGCCGATGGTTTGCATTACTCGATAGCCAAGCGTTGCCAGGCCGACGACGATACCGAAGCCGCCCAGTATCAATATCCACAGCGGCAGAGCTGATGTCTGTGCCACCTCACCACCGGATTGCACAATGCTAACCACCGCGGCCAGTGGACCGATGCCGTTAGCTACGTCGTTGGAGCCGTGTGCAAACGCCATGGCGCAAGCAGTAAATATCATCATCGGCGTGAACACTTTTTCCACACTGGCAAAGTGAAAATCACGGTCGGCACCAGGGTCAACTTGTACCTGGTTAATCAATGTCCAGCCAATGCCTGCAACGCCGATGCCAATCACCAGCGCCGAAATGAAGCTTGCGCCCACCGACAGTTCCAGGTTCAGGTGGCTCAAACCTTTGAATAAAGTTACCAGAGAAATAATAAATCCAACCAGAAAAACATAGGCCGGCCCCCAGCGCTTGGCGCTGGCAAATGGATTTTCGGTGTTAAGTATTAGCTTTCGAATGCTCATCATCAGCAGGAAGGCAATGGTGCCGCCCAGCACCGGCGAGACCACCCAGCTTGCAACGATCTGGCCAACCGTGCCCCATTCCACCGCCTCGGGCCCAAGCCCGACCAGCGCAAAGCCGACCAGCGCGCCAACGATGGTGTGTGTGGTAGAAACCGGCCAGCCACGCGACGACGCGATCATCAACCAGATAGCGGCAGCCAGCAGCGACGCCAGCATGCCGTACACCAAAATCTCCGGCGCATCGACAATTGAGCTGGAATCTACAATGCCCTTGCGAATCGTCGACGTGACATTACCCCCGGCGATAAAAGCGCCGGCAAATTCAAAAATGGCGGCGATGATAATCGCCTGTTTGACCGTAATCGCCCCGGAACCTACTGAGGTACCCATCGCGTTGGCGACATCGTTGGCGCCTATTCCCCAGGTCATATAAAGACCAAACACGATGGCCATAATGAGAAAGACGGTGCCGTATGAGTTTATGATTTCCATCTAGCTGTCCTGTTAAACGTGGTGTTGCTGTTGTTATTAAGTCGCAAACTAGCTAACGTGCGATGAGCAGGCGCAGCCGGTCGCCTACTTTTTCCGCGTAGTCCGCAAGGTCGCCTACCCACTCTATGATGCGATACCACATCATGACCGACACCGGTTTGAGTTCGTCTTCGTGCTCAAACAAGCGCCGGGTTAACTCAAGGCCAAGCTCGTCGGTTTCGTCTTCTATCAGGTTCAGAGCCTCGACCATTTCTGCTACTCTGGCCGCTTCGCGGCCGCGAAAACCGATAGCTACCAGTTCGTCCAGCTCTTCGATAATTTTGGCTGACTGATCGCAGGCATCGACGCAGCGGCGGGCCAGCGCAAGCATGGTTTCCTGCATGAAATCAGGCAGCTCCATGGGCCGTTCAACCAGCAGGCCGGCGATGTCTTGCGCCGTGTCGGCAATTGAGTCCTGCATTTCCAGTACGTCCAGCAGATCACGTCGATCCACCGGCATAAACAGGCTTTTTGGCAGTGCGCCGCGAAGGGCGTTTTTGATAGAGTCTGCTGCGGCTTCGCGTTCGAAAATCCGTTCTTTAACGGCCTCCACCTGTGCTCTGTCACCAGCGGCAAGCGCCTCAAATAATGGCGGAATTTCATGCGCACATTCCAGTACAACCCGCATATGACGCTGCATGGCCGTAAACGGCGACTTGCCAAACAGGCGTGCAAGTGGATTAGTGGATGACATAATTTTTTCTCCTTTAACACAGGGTTCTGATTACATTGGCGTTGCCGCAGACCTGCTATGCGACGCGTCAGTTTATCCGGATCAATTGCCGGGTAGGCGACCGAGGCACGCATAGTAATCGAAAGTAACCAGAGCGTTACGGTTGGCCGCAGCTTTTATTTCATCGGCAAGTGCATTGCGACATGATGAGCCTGTAAACCGCACTAGACTCAGGCAGGTATTTCCACCCTTTACAGCCGAATGTTGAAAAGCTCTCATTACCACCAACGTGATCGGCAGTTAATCAAATCTTCCATGCACACTAAGCAGCTGAGCAGAACCACGAGGTGCCTATCTTTTTCGCGTCCCAATACTGTTTGTAGGTTAAAGTATACCGCAGACTTTTGGAGGCACGGCTAACCGCACGCAGGAAATAAGCAGTGGAGACTCTGGTACAGGAATTGGTGCAGCACTGGGAGGCGATCAAGGCGTTTTTCGCCTTCGATGCGTCCCGGCTGGCCGACACGGATATGCGCATACGTCTCGGCATACAAGCGTTGTTGCTGGGTTGTTCAGCGTATTTCTCCGGCTCCGAGACGGCGCTATTTTCCCTGTCGCGCCTCGATTTGCAGAAACTGCGCCGCGAGCGTCACCATCACTCCGAAACCTTACATGCCTTGCTGGACCAGCCACGGCGTCTGATCATCTCTATTTTATGCGGTAACGAGCTGGTTAATATAGCCGCTGCGGCCAATATGACGGCTATTCTGGTGTCGCTATACGGCGTGGATCGTGCCGCCCTGGTGTCGGTGTTGGTAATGGTGCCGCTGCTTCTGCTATTCGGCGAAGTCACCCCTAAAACCATTTCGGTAACCGACCCGGTGCGGGTCAGCGCTGGTATCGTAGCTGGCCCAATGCGCCTGTGGGTAAAGTTTGTAGAGCCGCTGGTTTGGGTTATTCGTGGCATTTCTGACCGCCTTACCACACTGTTTGTTGGCGAAGAGAAAGCCGCCGAGAATATATTGCAGCTGGATGAATTTCGCACTATCGTCGAAGAGGTAGCCAACGAAGGCGAGCTGAACGCCACCGAACGTGTATTGATCTACAACCTACTGGAGGCCGGCGATACTGAGGTTGTAGAAATTATGACACCGCGCACACGCACGGCGTTTCTCAATGTTGATATGACCGTTCCCGAAATGGTCGAGCGCTTCCGTCATTACCAGCATCCCCGCGTTCCGGTATTTCGCATCCATCGCGACAACCTTGTCGGCTTCGTGCATGCCGAAGACGTGCTGCGTCATCTGCTGGATGAAACCGATCTGGCAACACTGCAGCCCGAAGATATTATGCACGCGCCGGTGGTGGTGCCGTTGACGAAGAAGGTCGATGAAATGTTCGATTTCTTCCAGGAGAACAAAGCTCGCGCTGCCGCCGTTCTTAACGAGTTTGGCGGCATGGAAGGCTTTGTGACCATGAAAGACGTACTAACGTTTATCTTCGGCCAGATTTCGGAAGACACGGAAGGACAGGAGCTGTATCAGGAGCGCGACGAGAATGAATATGAAGTCGAAGGTGCGATGAAGCTAAACGACTTTAATAATCTAACCAACTTCGGTATCGAAGACCCGCGCATGACAACTATTGGCGGCGTCGCCTTCCGCCATCTTGATCGCCTACCAAAAACAGGCGACAGCGTCGTTGTGGAAGGCATCATTATCAAGGTGCTGGAAATGGATGAGCATCGCATTGTGCGGGTACGCGTCAGCCGCCGTAGCGAGGTTGAAGAAGATGATGAGGCGACGGCGAATGCCGGCGTCGAAAAATCCGCTGCCGACGCTGTGCAAAATGCAGCCGCTACGACCGAAGCAGACGCTGTCGCTAGCAGTCAGGATGATGGCGTTCCCGCTGATGACTTTGCTCCCGCCGACGAAACTGATCCCGCTGACGACACTGCGAAGCAAGCAGAAAAGGATCTTACTCTCGTTAAGGGAGCTGCTGACAAACCGCCAGTTAGCCGTCTGCAGGGCGCAGAAAACAAAACGGCAGAGGGTTAAGCTATGGAATTTTTTATCATCGTAGCAATAATGATCGTGCTGTTGCTATTGAAGGGCTTTTTCTCCGGCTCGGAAATCGCGCTGGTAAATGCTGACAAACTGAAGATGACCCACAAGGCGAAACAGGGTAACCGCGGCGCCAAACTGGTGCTTAAGCTGTTTGAAAAGCCGGACGTGCTATTGGGCACCACACTGGTAGGAACTAACATATCTACCGTGGTGCTTGTGACGCTGGGTACCATGCTGATGATTCGCCATTTCGGGGAGATGGGCGACCTGTATGCCGTGCTGCTGTTTACTCCTTTGTTTTTGATACTTGGCGAGGTAGTGCCCAAGAGTGTCTATCAGCAAAAGTCTGATGAAATTGCGCCGTGGGTGGTATTCCCGTTGCGCGCGTTTTCCTTGTTGTTTTACCCGATCGTGTTCGTATTCTCGCGTGTCGCCCGCCTCGCCGCACGTTTGGCGGGCGGCGGTAAGTCCAGGCAGAACGTTTTTATCACCCGCGAGCAAATGCGCATGGTCGTTGAAATGGCCGATCGAGGCGCTAACGTTGATATTTTTGACCGCGTACGAATCAACCGCGCTATTCGTTTTGCCGCAACAACGGTCGGCGAAGCGATGATACCGGTGGCCGAGATGACCGCCATCAACCGCAACAGGGATACGCGTATTGCTGTAACCATGGTCCGTCGTCGCGGGTACAACCGGCTACCGGTATACAGCAGAAATACCAGCAACGTTATCGGCGTTATCACCCTCACCACCTGGGACCTGATGGACCCCGGCCTGGCGCAACGGCCGCTGGAGGAGTTGATTAAGGATGCCCATTACGTATCGCCATACCAGAGCATTGACCAACTGTTGCCGATATTGCGCACCCGCGAAGATCATATGGCCATCGTCGTCGATGAGTTCGGCTCGGCGGTCGGCATGATTACCATGGAAGACATTCTGGAAGAGGTCGTTGGTGAAATTGACGTCGGTTATGATTTCGACGAATACCTGCCACGCCGTAAGCGCAATTTTGAAATGCTAAGCGAAGAAGATGAGATCTTTCTAATGGACGCACGCCTGCCCATCTCTGAGGTGAATGAAGTGCTGGGCGCCGGCCTGCCCGCAGTCGAGTCACATACCATTGGCGGCTTGATGATGGCGCGACTGCGGCATATTCCCAGAGAAGGCGAGACAATTGTCGAATCCGGCTTTCGCTTCACCGTCACCGAAGCCACCAAACGCGCCGCAGTAAAAGTACGCGTAGAACCGGAGTAGGACGACAAGCCCTAAATGGGGGCAGACCCGTTCTGCTACTCCTAGATTTCGAACTTGTTGTTCCTGTACCAGATCGCAATTGCTATAAATACCGCAGCAATAATAAGACCAAGCAACACGCCGAGACCATTTTCGACGAAATTGTAGTGCAGAAATTCGCTCACACTGGCACCGTTTTTTATTGGCTCAAAGATGCTAAACGGGGCGTGCCCAGCGATAAAGCCGAGTATGTGGCTGGTTTCAAACACTATTCCCTCCAATATCATTAACACTACCGGGGGAAGAATGAGTAACATAAACGGTGATCTCCTGGCGGCGGCTGAGACCATCAGCGCGTAGGCAAACAGCGGCGCCCCCAAAATAAGACCCCTAAGCAGGCTGGCTAACGGCCACACCAAAAACCCGGCCACGCTTAATTCCAAACCGGAATGCTGCCATGCCTTGCCGGCTCCCAGACCAATAGCGATCATATCCATGATATAAAAAACGACGCAGGTCAGCCAGGCAAACATAATTGATACTGCGACAAACCCGAGTCCGGCAAGCAAAAATTTTGTCAGTACAGTCTGAGTTTCCGACACGGGCAGTGATTTCCAGAACAGTATGCTTTTGTCCTTGCGGTCAGCGTGCAGGCACGGCAGTAAATAGTAGAAACCGGCCAGCCAGGCTGCGCCAATAAATGTGGCCATCACATCGAATGCCGCAATCTTTTCGCCGTCGCTCTCTGCTGCATAATATGTCATCACTAACAGGGAGAAGATGGTCGCGATGATAAACAAAGCGCTTATGACTAGCGGTAAGCCAACAATAATATTGCGGTGCTCCCAATACTCACGTTTAACACCAGCAACGATACTATTCATAATATTCCACCTTTCATTTTTGCAATAGCGGTTAGTTTTAAGCCATCTTTGCGACAAACAGATCCGCCACACTGGGAATTCGCGACTTTCCGAAGGGGGCGATTTGATCTGCTTGAATGTTCTCAAACATCATAACGGTGCCTCCCAAGGCGGTCCGTTCGCTTATCGGCTTAAGTGCGCGCGCTTGTTCGAGGTTTTCGTTGCGCACTTCTATTTCAATAAATCTTGCGGTCATCGCTTCCATGTCAGTATCAAGTATGATCTTTCCCTGCTTGATAAAAATAAGATCAGTCAATAACTGTTCAACCTCTTCGACCTGGTGAGTCGTTATGATGATAGTACGGTCGGTATCAAAGTAATCGTTTAACAACTGTTCATAAAAACGTTTTCGAAACAGAATATCCAACCCCAGGGTTGGTTCATCCAGCACCAACAGCCGGGCATCGATGGAAATTGTCAGCGCCAGATGCAGCTGGGTAATCATGCCCTTCGACAACTGCTGCACTTTGTGGCTGGCTTTGATCTCTGTCTCGTCTAAAAACGATTGCGCCTTTGTCCGACTGAACCGCGGATGCACCGCCTGCATGTACTGCAACAGTTGCTCGACTTTAATCCAGCTGGGTAGTACGGCGGTGTCGGCGATGTAGGCAATATCCTGCAACAAACTGACGCGATCGTGTCCGGGATCTTTACCCAGCACAGATAATTCTCCTTCAAAGGTGGAGAGCCCCAACAAACACCGCAGCGCCGTGGTTTTACCTGCTCCATTCGGCCCGATCAAGCCGACAATCCTGCCGGCTGAAACGTTTAGCGTTACGTCATCCAGCGCTCGGAAGTCTCCATAACGCTTGCTAAGCCCTCGCGCGCTAATAACGGTACTCATTTTATTTGCCTCCCGATTTAAGCAACTTGATAAACTCACTTATTGAAATGTTCAAATGCGATAAGCGATGTTGCAGAGCCGGCAGTTCTTCGGATATAAACTTATTGCGTTCGTCAGCGCGTAACTTATCGCTGGCGCCGTCTACCACGAACATGCCTCTTCCTCTTTTCATTTCCAGCACCCCCTCGTCGACCAGTTCCTGATAGGCTTTAGCAACCGTTAAATGATTAATCTTCAATTCAGCCGAGACTTGCCGCACCGATGAAATTGGCTCGCCTTCTTCAAACGCCCCATTCATAATCTGGGCCGCCACTCTCTCTCTAAGCTGCTTGTAAATGGGTTGATCGTCGTTCCAATTATCCGCCATCTCATGCTCCTTGCAGCGTCAGATAGTTGAACCGGATAAGGCATCGGTCGGTAGCCGGAGGGTAATGGTGTCTAGACATCGCGAACAGTTGCCCATCCAATCGCCACCAGTTTGCCATTATTGAAGATATAAGGCGTAAATTCATCGTTGGTTGTGAAACCGTCACTTTGCCAACCGCTTCTGAAGTACAGTATCTCAACGTTAACACCATCCCTGGCATATTTGTCGGCTTGTTTTACTTCAGTATTGCCAAGCCGACGCTGGCTTGGAGCGAGTATTTCCACGACGCGTTGCCGGGTCATGCCCAGTTCTACGTTCGGCGCTGCCAGCGAATAATCATCGACGGTCCGCTCGTAATCCGAAACGAACGCGCAGCCTGCCAGCAGAAAAAATAGTGATGTGGTAATGAGAGCTTTCATTGTGCTACCTCGTGTTGTCGTGTCCGCTTGACGCGATATGGTGTTATGCAGTACCATAACACCTATTGCTGGTTTGGCAAGCTATTTTTAACGACAATTTTTGAGAATTTGGAGACGGGATAATGCTACTCAAGCGTATCGTATGGATCATTACCGGCTTATTTGCAGTCGCGCTGTTAGCGTTGATTGTCGCTTATTGGCGATCGGACAACGCTTGCGAAGACATCAGTGCAATCCAGGGCGACAGTATGCAAGCCATTGTAAATTGCGATTATGGCTCTCCTGATGTGCTCAAGATCGAGACGATTGCCAAGCCGACGCCAGCGGACGATGAGGTGTTGGTAAAGATTCGCGCGGCTGCCGTTAATCCACTCGACTGGCATTTCATGCGCGGCAAGCCGTACATCGTTCGTTTGTTTTCCGGCCTGCGCAAACCTGAAGATATACGGCTACTGGGTACCGACTATGCCGGCACGATAACAGCGGTTGGCAAAAAAGTCGTGCGTTTCAAGCCGGGTGATCAGGTGTTCGGCGGAAACTCAGGAACCCTGGCCGAATATATTGTGGCTGCAGAAGATGGTGCAATCGCTCTGAAGCCGGTGGGCGTGACGCATGAGCAAGCGGCTTCCGTACCGGTGGCAGCACTCACCGCTTTGCAGGGTCTGCGCGACAAGGGCAAGCTTCAGCCAGGGCAAAAGCTGTTGATTAACGGCGCGTCTGGCGGCGTAGGTACATTTGCCGTGCAGATCGCTAAATCAATGGGTGCCGAGGTGACCGGTGTAAGCAGTGGCAGAAATCACGCTATGGTCGGCTCAATTGGGGCGGATCATATGGTCGACTACACTCGAGAGGATTTCACTAAAGGCGAGCAACGCTATGATGTAATTTTCGATCTTGTTGGCAACCACACGCTGGCAGAATACAGACGTGTGCTGAAACCCGAAGGCATATTGGTCATGAGTGGGGGGGCGGGGCTTGACGACGGCCAGTGGGTTGAGCCGTTCGTGCCGTTGATTCAGGGACTCATATGGTCACCGTTTGTAAGTCAAAGTTTCGTCGATCTACTGGCCCAGTTGAATAGGGAAGACCTGGTTATACTCGGAGATCTTATGCAACAGGGCAAAGTGAAGCCGGTGATAGACAAACGCTACCAGTTGAGCGAGAGCGCCGACGCTATCCGCTATCTTGAAACGGGACGAGCGCGGGGCAAAGTTATAATAACCATCAATTAACCGTGGGCAGGGGTGAGATCTCTTAAATTTTACCCAGTGGAGTTTTGCCAAGACCTCCGCTGGGTAAAATTAAAGCGATCTGAACCCTTCGGGTTCTTCCCCTTCGGTAGCTTCGGAAACGCGATGCGGGGGGAAGTGACAACTAAAGGTGGTGCCACTTCCCTCGGTACTGGCGATTTCCAGTTCGGCATCATGTTGGTCGAGCGCATGCTTGACAATGGCTAGTCCCAAACCGGTGCCTCCGGTATCGCGTGATCGGCTGGCATCAACGCGATACAGGCGCTCGGTCAATCGGGGTATATGCCGTGCGGGTATGCCGCCGCCGTTATCGTGCACTTCAAGGTGAGCACCGTCGGAGTCGACTTGCCAGCGAATATCCACTTCTGAATGATCGAGCGTATGCTTGATTGCGTTAGTGATAAGGTTGGTAAGGGCCGCGCGTAACTCAATGGGGTTGCCACGTAACCCAAGTGTCGAATGTACATGCAGCTGCAACACATGGCCCGTGCCAGCGCTTAGCGTGCGCGCTTCCTCCACAATGTCTGCCAGCAGCTCGGGCATTGCGACGAATTGGTCGCGCAGCGCAGCGTCCTTGGCTTCCAACCGCGCTAATGTTAATAGGTCGCTAACCAAATTACACATGCGCGTCGCCTGCTGTTGCATCATTGTGGTGATACGCCGTTGTGTGTTTGCGTCCAGTTCGCCCAGTGCCGATTGTTCAAGTAAGCCGATGATAACCGTCAGCGGCGTGCGCAGCTCATGCGAGACGTTAGCAACGAAGTCTCGTTTGGCTTCGTTGAGATTGTGCTGATCGGTAATGTCACTGATCACCAGCATCTGTCGCTGCGGTGAGGCAAGGCCGGCAACCTGCAGCGACAAGGTGCTTGTTTTAGTCTCCGGGGCAGAAAATATTAGTGGGCGACCGAAGTCCTTACTGGCGAGATACTCGGCTAGCATCGGCTCATTGATTTTTTGCAATAGCGGCTGACCCACTGCGCCAATGTTACTGATGCCCAGCAGGCGCTCGGCAGCGGGATTACACCATTCGATAATTTCGTTCTGATCGAACATAACAACGGCGTCGGGAAGCGCAATTACTGCTGCCCTGAAGCTGCTTAGCGAAACTGTTAGATTATTTTCGCGCGACAGTCTGACGCCGCGCAGTTGCTGTATCTCCGCAACAACTCCTTTCCACAGGCCGACGGTGGCGGGTGTGTGCTGAGCGTCGGTTTTGAGCCAGTACGACAGTTGCCTGATATGCCAGGCATGCCAGCTAAGATAGGTGATGAGACCCAGCAGCAGACCTTGCAGCGGCCAGCCGACCAATGCTCCGGCGGCGCTGGTTGTGCCGATGATCCACAGGCACAGGAATATCTCTTCTTTCCAGTGGGATGGCAATATCACCTTAAAGGGGTACTAGCTTCGCGTCGAAAAGCGGTAACCACTGCCGCGTACGGTTTGAATGAGGCGATCGTGACCGCTGGCCTCCAGCATGCGCCGCAAGCGTCGGATCTGCACATCCACAGTGCGCTCTTCTACATAGGAGTCGATACCCCACACCAGGTCAAGCAGCTGCTGCCGGCTATATACGCGCTCCTGATGACTCATAAAAAACAGTAGTAGCTGAAACTCCATTGGGGCCAGCACCAGCGGTTCGCCGTTGACGCTGACTCTATGGGTTTGCGGGTTGAGGCTAACTGTATCAACTTCTATAAGCTCGTCCGAACCCGGCTCTGTGGTGCGGCGCAGTACCGCTGTTATGCGCGCCTGCAGTTCGACAAATGAAAACGGTTTGGCGACGTAGTCATCGGCGGCAGATTGCAGTGCAGCCACCTTGTCGGACTCCTCTGCGCGCGCCGTAAGCATGATGATGGGAATATCGCGAGTGGAGGAGTCTTTGCGCAGCGAACGGGCAAGATCAAACCCGGATTGGCCGGGCATCATCCAGTCCAGCAGAATCAGGTCGGGGCGTTCCAGCGCGATGCAGCTTTTGGCCTCTAACGCGCTATCTGCCAGCCGCACGCTATAGTCCGCCCGTTCGAGCGCGAGTTGCATCATCTCGCGGATAGCCGGTTCGTCATCAACAACGAGTATTGTCGTCATAATTGCTTCGCCTGCGTCAGGTGACAGCTATTTTACTAATATACGCTAGCGCAATAGCAGTCGCAGTGTGGTGTTGTCGCTACCCCAGGTCGCAGCGCACGCACGGCGCACTTTACCGCTACTAATTGTTTGGGTTCGATATAATAAGCAAATAACCATCAACAGCCGCCGGGTAGCTGGTGTTGTGTTCAATCAGTTCGGCATCGAACTTGTTCTTGCATTTCTTTGCCAACCGCAAAAAAGGATCGCGGCCCGGGTCGGCAATGATGATCTCATGCACACCAGCCTGCAGCGATTTTTTTATGGTTTTATAAAGCGATGCCACCATGTTCTCCCAAAAGCAAATGTCGCTGCCAAGCACCACATTGTGTTTTGCCAGCGTGTTGCGGGAAATTTTATGAAACTTCTTGCACTTTGTTTTTAACTTAATGTCGTTTAACGCAGCCTGCACCTTGAGATAAGGGAACACGTTTTCGTCGGCATCCACGGCCGTGACTTTCGCCTGTTGGCGCACCGCGCAGTAGATTGACAGCGCTCCCCAGCCGCAGCCCAGGTCCATGACTCTGCTGCCCGCTGTGAGTGGATTGCGCTCGAGATAATCCATGACCAGATAGCTTGAGTCCCACACCTTGGTGCCATGTATGCTTGGCTCTGCTTGTTTGCGCAGACGCTTCACCAGCTTGTGTTTTTTCTTTAACGTGTAGACGCCATACACGTCGTTTATGTGCTTGGGTATTTGAATGCCGGACTCGTTTAGATTCACCGTTACTATCCTTATGGAGATGTAAATGTTATTCGATGCTGAGCTTGAAGCCCGCAGACTTTAGATAGACAGTCTCCTGCTCCAGATCTGCCTGCGTTAAAGGATGCTCTTCCAGCCAACCTGGCGGGAACTGCAGCGACAGGTTGCTGGCATCGGCGCTTAAGGTCAGCTCGGGCCAGGCGGCATCGGAGCGAGAGCGGCTTAACAACACGGCCAGCCTTAACAAAACCGTCAGGCGCCTGGCTTTGCGGGCGGTTTTGTCGGGCATTGCCTCGAACAGGTCCTTATTAAATTTGCGACGGTGAGAGCGCACCAGCGCGGCCAGTGTAGTTTGTTCCTGGCGGGAGAAACCCGGTAAGTCAGCGTGTTGGATGAGATAGGCGCCGTGCCGATGATACTGGGCATGGGAGATGTCGAGACCGATCTCGTGCAAATGGGCGGCCCAGGTGAGCAGTTTTTCGTGGTAGGAATCGCTCAGTCGCCAGGGCTTGGCGACCTGCCGATGTAAATTCTGCGCGCAAGACTTCACCCGCTCAACCTGCAGCGAGCCCACGTGGAAACGCTCGCCCAGATCAATCACCGTTTCATTGCGCACATCCGCGTTGCTGATTCGGCCCAGCATGTCGTACAGCAAGCCTTCGCGCAAAGCGCCGTCTGAAGTGATCATCTCCTTAATCGCCAAGCTGCTAAATGCCGCCATAAGAATGGCAACGCCACCCGGCAGCACGCTGGCTCGCAGCGGCTCCACGCCATCCATCCTGATTTTATTAGTGTCGCCCAGCTCGATTAACAGCGTGCTTAGTTTGTCCAGCGCTTCAGCAGTAATCATATGATCATGCCAGCCCTGTTGACGCACAATATTGCTGATTGCGCGAATGGTTCCGGAAGAGCCAATGGCTTCCTCCCAGCCGGCACCGCTGTAGTTGGTACGCAGTGATTCCAGCTCGCGCAAGGCAAATAACTCCGCTGCGCGCATACGTTTTTTGGTGATGCGGCCGTCGGCGAAGAACTTGCGGCTCATATTGACACAGCCCATATACAGGCTCTGTTTCTGCTGCGGCTTAAAGCCTGCGCCTACAATAAGCTCGGTGCTACCGCCGCCAATATCGATTACCAGGCGTTTTTGCGCGTCGGTTTGAATGCTATGCGCAACGCCCAGATAGACCAGTCGTGCTTCTTCGTAGCCGGAGATGATGTCCACCTGGTGATCCAGCACAGCCTCTGCCTGGCGGAGAAATTCGGTGGAATTGCGCGCTTTACGCAAGGTATTTGTACCCACCGCTCGCACATTACCAGCGGGGATTTCGGTCAGCCGCTGACCAAAGCGCTGCAGGCAGCCGAGCGCACGGTCTATGGTTTCTTCGGTGAGTGTATTGTGTTCGTCAAGACCGCTGGCAAGCTGCACCATTTCGCGCATGCGGTCGACGGTACGCAGC
>JBBKXJ010000256.1:0-20761 GCA_037969395.1 Pseudomonadales bacterium | reverse complement strand
TTTAGATGTCTTAATTAATTGTGTCGGACTAAATAAACAACCTGTGCTCGTTGGCCTTAATCCAGCGCCGCGATTCGCGATAGTGCGGACACACCGACTCCACCAACGCCCAGTAAGTTTTCGAATGGTTCATGTGTTGAAGATGGCAAATTTCGTGGGCGATAAGATAGTCAACGCAATGGGCGGGTGCCAGCATGATCAGCCAGTTGTATTGCACCACGCCTTTGCTTGAGCAGTGCCCCCATTGCGATTTCGTTTTCCGAAAGCGAATTTTTTGCAAGCGATGCGCAAGACCTATTTTTGAGGCCAGAGCCTCGGCGCGTGGACTAATGTATTCCAGCGCCTGTTGCTCCAGCCAGGTATAGAAGTAATCTTCGCTGCGGTTGAATAAATCGTTTGTCGGAATATGCAACGTGTCATTGCTTAGCACCACACCACGCCTATTGTCGGCTGTCATGCGAATGTGCACCGGTTCGCCTAAGTACAGAATTTCAGCACCGTCGCTCAATGTAAATGACTCGGCGGCTTTGCGCTGTTGCTCATCGATTTGTTTGCCTATCCAGTCGACCTTTTGCTGAATGAATGCTTCGATCCATTTTTTTGGCGCTCGTAGCGGGGCACGTACCTCGGCGCGCCCATTGCGAACGTAAATGGCAACGCTCTTGCGCTTTGAGCGTGTGATTTCATAGTCGAACGGTAGGTCGAGTGCCATTTAGTAACAGGCTAGCTTTGTTCGTGGGCGGCAATCACGGCAATAAAAGCATCGCCGTAACGCTCAAGTTTGGTTTGGCCGACGCCATTAAGCTGTAGCAACTTCGGGGTAGCCAGCGGGCGATAATGCAACATTTCCATCAGCGTGGCATCGTGGAAGATGACATAGGGAGGCACGCCTTGCTCGTCGGCCAGCTGTTTGCGGCAGGCGCGTAAGGCTTCCCACAACGCTTTGTCGTCGTCCTTGATTTTTCGGTCACCGCGAGGTTTTCTTGTTACGGTTTCCTTCACATCGCGCCTTAATGTAATTGTTTCTTCGCCGCGCAGCAGCGGGCGGCATTTTTCGGTCAATTGCAGCGCGCCGTAGCCTTCCACATCAACCCGCAGATAGCCGCGTGCTACCAGTTGGCGAAACACCGAGCGCCACTGACTGGCATCAAGGTCGGCACCCACGCCGAAGGTTGATAATTGCTGGTGATTCCATTGCTCGACCTTGGCGGTGGCATCGCCGCGCAGCACGTCAACCAGGTGAGCGACGCCAAAGCGCTGGCCGCTGCGGTACACGCAAGACAATGCCTTCTGTGCCGCCACGCTGCCATCCCAGGTATCGATCGGCGTGAGGCAGGCGTCGCAGTTGCCGCATTGTTCCGGGCTGTAGTCGCCGAAATAGTGCAACAGGGCGTGGCGGCGGCAGCTGGTGATTTCGCAAAGGCCGAGCATGGCGTCCAGCTTGTAACGCTCGGCGCGCTTGTGCTCTTCGCTGCCTTGTGAGCCATCAAGCATTTGCCGCAGTTTAATGACGTCTTGCAGACCGTAGGCCATCCATGCCGTCGCCGGTTCGCCGTCGCGGCCGGCGCGGCCGGTTTCCTGGTAGTAGGCCTCCAGGCTTTTCGGCAAGTCGAGATGCGCTATAAAGCGTACGTCGGGTTTGTCTATGCCCATGCCGAAAGCGATGGTGGCGACGATAATCACGCTTTCTTCACGCAGAAAGCGCTGCTGATGCCGCTGTCGTATGCTGGCATCCAGCCCGGCGTGGTAGGGCAGGGCATTAAAGCCTTCGTCGGTTAGCCACTGGGCGGTGCTTTCCACCTTTTTGCGTGACAGGCAGTAGACGATGCCGGCGTCGTGTTCATGCTCACGCCGCAGAAAGCGCAGCAACTGTTGTTTAGCATTATCTTTTTGGGTGATGCGGTATTGAATGTTCGGTCGGTCGAAGCCGCTGATGAACTTTTGGCCGCGGTCGAGTTGCAGGCGTTGTACGATCTCGTTGCGTGTGCGCGCGTCGGCGGTGGCGGTCAGGGCAATACGCGGCACATTGGGAAAGCGCTCATGCAAAATGCTGAGCTGCAAATAATCGGCTCGAAAGTCGTGCCCCCACTGCGAAACGCAGTGCGCTTCGTCGATGGCAAACAGCGCAATCGGTGCGCGGTTCAACAGGTTCAGCGTGCGCTCCTGCAGCAATCGCTCGGGTGCGATGTAAAGCAAATCGATACTGCCTTGCAGTACATCCTGCTCGATGCTGTCGGCTTCGAAACTGCTCAAGGTTGAATTCAAAAAACTGGCACGCACGCCCAGCAAAGCCAGCGCGTCGACCTGATCCTGCATCAAAGCGATCAATGGCGATACTACAATACCGACGCCGTCACGAACTATTGAGGGGATTTGATAGCACAGCGACTTGCCGCCGCCGGTGGGCATCAGTACCAGCGCATCGCGGCCTGCAACCAGCTCGCCTATCGCCGCTTCCTGCTGGCCACGGAATTGCTCGAAACCGAAGGTGTTTTGTAGTACTTGTAAGGGAGACGCCTGCATGGCGCGAGATTATACGGCGAATTGGCGGACCTTGTGCAAACAGACTGCCATCGTTGCATTATATCCGTGCAACCGAAACTTTATTTCAGGCTGCGGGTGGCTGGCCAGGAATTTACTGTCCAACCACCCTCAGACCTTTGCGAGCTACCAGTCTGAACTAGCCATCCGCATTTATCTGTGAAATCAATGCTTGCAGCGTTTCTGCCGCTGCGTCGTGCGCCACCTGGCAGGTACCTGCCGCTGCATGACCGCCGCCGCCGTAGGTAAGCATTAACTCTCCCACCTGTGTTTCGGAGCTACGATCAAATATTGATTTGCCCACGGCGAATACGGTGTTGCGTTTTTGGAAGCCCCACATTACGTGAATGGAGATGTTGCACTGCGGAAACAAAGCGTAAATGATAAATCTATTGCCCGCATGGATGACATCCTGTTCTCGTAAATCCAGCACGACGAGGTTTTTATGCACGGTGGAACAATTTTGTAGCTGTTGTGTAAAAAGCTTGGCTTGCTCGCGGTAAAGATCGACTCTTTCTACTACGTCGGGAAGCTGCAGTATCTGTTCGATGCCGTTATGGCCGCAGTAGTCAATGAGATCCATCATCAGGTTATAGTTCGATACTCTAAACTCGCGAAACCTGCCCAGGCCGGTGCGCGCGTCCATCAGGAAATTAAGCAGATCCCAGCCCTGCGGGTTAAGCACCTGCTCCTTGTTGAACTGTGCCGAGTCACCGCGATCAACGGCTTCCATCATTTCATCCCACCGCCGGGGAAAACTGTTGAAGCCGCCGTAGTAATCGAACACCACGCGTGCCGCCGAAGGGGCGTCAGGGTCAATGACGTGATTGTCTAATTTTTCGTTGCGAATTGTTTCCGAGTGGTGGTGGTCGAATGCCAGGTGTACGCCTGCTACATATGGCAGATTGGTCGAAATATCGCGATCGCTGACTTTTACTTTGCCGTCCTGCATGTCTTTCGGGTGAACGAATTTAATATCATCGATTATATTTAAATGCTTTAGCAGCACCGCGCACACCAGCCCATCGAAGTCGCTGCGCGTGATTAGCCGATATTTCACTTCGGTGGTTGAATGTTTATCTATTGAGTTGGCAAGCATAAGCGGCCTCCTGGGGTGTGGAATTTTTGTTCCAGTCGCAGTTTAGCGATTGAAACAGCTGAAAAATTAGTCGCGTTGACTTGAGTATAGACACAACTGGGAAAGTAACAGCGCTTGTCGATGTGGTATGGTTCACAGCTTTTTGGGCGAGCCGTGCAGTGCGATGAGACTGGCATAAACCGACCCACGCGATCACGCGCAGCAAGGAGGCTGTCCGAGAATAGA
This sequence comes from Pseudomonadales bacterium, assembly GCA_037969395.1. Taxonomy (GTDB): domain Bacteria; phylum Pseudomonadota; class Gammaproteobacteria; order Pseudomonadales; family JAUIET01; genus JBBKXJ01. Next base: position 16,896 of record JBBKXJ010000256.1, on the reverse strand, counting down.
CTGATCTACTGCGGCCGCGATATTTTGGCCATCTTTCCGCGTCGATTTCGGCAAATAGAACCACTATTCACCTCAATCGACGCAAAAAGCTGACTCAAAATCTCACACCCTCGCTACGATCGCCATTCTCGGACAGCCTCCCAGGATGTTTTCTGCGCTGAACTGTGCGATTATTAGCGCCAGCTCGCAGTTTGTTTACGCAATGACCCTAAAGGTAAACTCAATGCTTCGTTCAGCCCTCACGTTCATAGTTAGTTCTCTCGTTTGCGCGCTGGCCAGCGCGCAAACCATGACGCTGTCTACCTCCAGCAGCGACTACGAAATTACCAATATATTCAGCGATGTTGATTTTTTTAGCATCACTGTCGAAATTGACGCACCGTTGGCTGCCGGCGTTTACGTTAATCCGGAAATTATCAGCGTGGATTATCAGGTCAGCGGCGACCTGGAGGCCGGCACGCCGTCCGAGTTTCCCGCGTTCGACCTACAGCGCAGTATGAGCGGCGCAGAATTCTATGCGCAGGGTAGTTTGCTAAGTTTCGAAATTGCGGAAACCGCTGTGCTGAGCGACGGTGTGCAGGCCGCCGAGTTGGTCGGTAGCGAAATGATCCTGACATTCAATGCACGGGAGGTAGACAACGGTCGCTTTCATCCGGCGTTATTTGAGCTCAATGCCAACGGCACGGGCCGCATCCAGAACTCAAACAATGTGCCTACGCAGAACCCGCTGGTAGCAGTGGAATTCGGCGCGGAATACATTACCGACCTGGTGTTCGATGCAGGCAATACAACGCTAATCACGGAAACTATAACTACCAGCATAAGCAATGGTGGCGGTGGCGGCGGCGCGATGAACCCGTTGGGTATGGTTATGCTTATAGCTGTCGCTATCTATGCCTCAGCCGCACGTCGGCAACAGAGAAGGTCAATTCTGCAACGCTTATAGGCCGTGTTACATCGTATAACCATGGAGGATATATCAATGTCTGATACTGTGGAATCGAAAGCAAAGATTGGCGCCATTGAATGGCGCGACCTGACGGTAAACAATGCCGAGCAGGTTTGAGACTTCTACTGCGCTGTGGTGGGCTGGGAATCGAGTGCAGTTTCGATGGGTGACTATGATGATTTCAATATCAACCTGCCAAACTCAACCGAAACGATAGCGGGAATATGCCATGCGCGCGGCAGTAACAGCCAGTTGCCGGCGCATTTGTTGATGTACGTGCGGGTTAAAGACGTGGCTGACAGCGCTAAAACCTGTGAAGCCCTGGGTGGTAAGGCGCTGGACGGCCCGCGCACAATGTGTTCGAGTCAGTTTTGCGTGGTGCAAGATCCTGAGGGAGCAGTTTTAGCGCTGATGTCGGATCAAATGCAACATTAAGAGGAGTAAAAGGTGAAGCGGCTGATTGATCTTAGCCATACCGTGGAACACGGCATGGTCACGTATAAAGGACTACCTGCGCCGTTAATTTGCGATTTTTTGAGCAGAGAAAAATCGCAGCAGCACTATGCCGAAGGCACAACGTTTCATATCGGCAAAATTGAAATGGTAGCGAACACCGGCACTTATATTGATTCCCCCTTCCACCGCTACGCCGACGGCAAAGACCTGTCGCAGCTTGCGCTGGAATCAATTGCCGATTTAGACGGACAGATTTTTCGAGCCGGCGCAGATCAAAAAAGCATCGGGCCAGAGATCTTTGCCGATGCGGACGTTAACGGCAAAGCGGTGCTGGTGCACACTGGTTGGGAGCAACACTGGCGCACCGAACAGTATTTCGAAGGTCATCCCTTTTTGACGGAGGCGGCAGCCGAGTGGTTAAAAAAATCCGGGGCTGCACTGGTCGGTATAGATTCCCTGAACATAGACGACACGGTCAGCAATGAACGCCCCGTTCACTCAATTTTATTAGGCGCGGATATTCCGATAGTTGAGCATATGTGTCGATTACAAGACGTGCCCGACACGGCGTTTAAGTTCAATGCCGTGCCAGTTAAAGTCAAAGATTTCGGTACCTTCCCGGTGCGGGCTTATGCGGTTGTTGAGCGTTGAACCCGGCTGCTACAGCGCTCGCTTTTACTCTTCCCCGGTTCTGCTTTCCTTCTGCTGTACCCGCCACAGCTCCGCATAGCGCTGCCCGCGTGCCAGCAATTCTGCATGACTGCCTTGCTCAACAATCTCACCGTGATCGAGCACAATAATCTGATCGGCGTCCACCACGGTAGAAAGGCGGTGTGCAATTGCCAGGCTGGTATGTCCTTTAGCAACCTCCTTTATTGCTCCTAGAATGGCCTGCTCGGATTTACTGTCCAGCGACGAGGTGGCTTCATCGAATACGAGAATAGGCGGCCGTTTTAAAATAGTGCGCGCGATAGCCACGCGCTGTTTTTCTCCACCGGAAAGTTTAAGGCCGCGCTCGCCAACCCTGGTGTCTGCACCCTCGGGTAATTCGGCGATAAAGTCCTGCAGGTGTGCATGTTGAATCGCTGCGCGCACCTCGTCATCGCTAGCCTCCGGTCTACCGTAACGGATGTTTTCAAAAATGCTGTCGTTAAACAGCACGGTGTCTTGCGGCACAATGCCGATTACACCGCGCAACGAACGTTGTGTCAGGTCACGAATATCATGACCATCAACGCTGATGCTGCCGGCTGTGACGTCGTAAAAACGAAACAGCAGTTTGACCAGGGTAGACTTACCGGCACCGCTGGCACCGACCACGGCAAACTTTTGGCCGGGTGGCACTGCGAAGCTAATATTCTTGAGTATCGGACGGTCAGCGCGGTAGTGAAATGAAACATTGTCGAAACGAATGCTGCACTGCTGTTCGCCCGTGTTTTCAATCGCAAGCTCGCGGGCCTCGGCAGAATCGACTATTTTTGGCTGCTCGGCCAGTAAATCGAACATGCGCTCGATATTGGCCATTGAGCCCTTAACCTCCCGATACACAAAGCCGAGAAAATTCAGCGGTAGAAACAGCTGCAACATAAACGCGTTGATCAATACAAAGTCGCCGATGGTCATAGCACCTGCTGCTACGTGGCTGGCGGCGAGCATCATCATGCTGGTCATTGCGGCGGCGATAATCAGCGCTTGCCCACCGTTCAGGGCAAACAATGACAGCCTGTTCTTGCGGCGCGCCGTCTCCCAGGCAGCAAGCTCGTTATCGTAACGTCGGGCCTCAAAGTCTTCGTTGGTAAAATACTTTACCGTTTCATAGTTCAGCAGGCTGTCGAGCGCGCGAGTATTACTGGCTGAGTCGGCCAGGTTGGCTTCGCGCACAAAGCGCGTGCGCCATTCGGTGGCGTAGATGGAATAAGCGACATAGCAGACCACGGCGACCAGCGTGATCAGCGCGAACCCATAGCCATAGTTGAACAGCAGAATGCCGACTACCAGCAGTATTTCAATAAATGTTGGCGCTATATTGAACACAAAAAACCGCATCAAAAAGCTGATGCCAGTGGTGCCGCGTTCCACATCGCGCGACAGGCCACCGGTGCGGCGGTTCAAATGGAAATCCAGATCGAGTTTGTGCAAATGTTCGAACAGCTGCAAACCGATGCGACGCATGGCGCGCTCGGTGACGCGACCAAAAACTGTATCGCGCAATTCGCCAAACAACACGTTGGCAAAGCGTGCGACGCCGTAGGCCAGCACCAGCCCTACCGGCACCAGCAGCGCGCGTGCAGCGCCATGCGTCTCGGCGTCGAGCGCGTCGACAATGTACTTGAGAATGAACGGGCCGCCGACGCTCGCCACCTTGGCCATGATCAGGCAGCCCATTGCGACTGCCACGCGGGCTCGATATTCCAGCAGGTACGGCCAGATCAACGCCAGCATTTTCCAGTTTATCTTGCTGTCTGGCTGGTCCTCAAAATTACCGTGGCGCATGTTGCTGGCCGCAGCGCTAGGAGGCGTCAGGCAGGGTTATGGCAGGCAATTTCCGTAGTAGACAGTGATGCGGCCGCATGCTCTTGTTAACGTTTTTATAGTTGTTCGCCGCGTCAATATTGACGATCTTGGCCTGGGAATTGTCGACACAAATCTTGTCGCTGGCCGCGAGCTTGTCTTTGGCTGGATTCGTGTAACCATCCCACACAATGTCTGACAAACTGCCGTTAGTGCCAAAGTTCGCCTCGCGCAAGGCTTCCCAGTCAAGCTTCTCAGGCGCTTCACCGCCGCCGGAAAACTTATTGGCATAGATCAAAATACCTTCAGGGTAGGCGTCAAAGCCATCGACCATAGCCAGCTCGCTAGAGAAATACGAGGCGGTAAAATAGCTGCCGATAATAATATTCGCAGTTTTATTGTCGGCGATATAGTTGCTGAATATTTCAACGCGGTCGGCTGCATTGATGACAATGCCTGAACCCACTGCCACCGCAGAAGACTCGGCATCGCTCGCTCCAAAATTAGCATTGTTGTTGGCGTACACCTTGTTGTTGTGAATGCGTATGTTCTTGCTGGTATTAGCGTTGTCCGGCAGATTGAAAATGAGAATACCGCTGCTGTTCTTCAGCGCTGTGTTTTTGTAGAGATCGGCGTTGCTGCTGTTGCTCAGCTCAATGGCCGCCACATTAAATTCGGTGCGATTGTTGCGCACGATGATGTTGTTAGAGTCGCCAACGTAAATGCCGGCCGTTGCTGCGCCGATGACGACAGAGTTATCGATCAACACGTTTTCAGCCTGTGATACCTGGATGCCGTAGGCACCGTTGCTGCTTTTGGGATCGCCGGTCCACTCGGTGCGAACGTTGCGAATAACAATATTGTCGCCGCTCACCACTTTTATCGCTGCGGCTTTACTGTTCTCCAAAGCAATATCTTCAATCACGACGTTACTGGACTTGACCGTTAAACCAGCATCTTTCTGCTGCTGATTGTTAAAGCTAAGTACAGTGTCTTCTATGCCCGCCCCGCGCAGGGTTACGCCAGCAGCGGTGATGCTTAACCCTGCGTCGAGTTCATGGCGTCCCGCGGCAACTTCAATGACCTCGTCGGGCTGCGCCTTGCTTAGCCTTTCTGCCAGAGACTGTTCGGGTTTTGGTTTTTCTATCTCGGCCGACTTGGCGGGTTCCTGTTGTGACCCGCAACCAAATAACAATAAGATGGTTACAAGGACGAGTGTGATACGGCTTGGCATACGTCTGACCTGAGTGAACTGCAGAGATTGGTGAAGCGAAACTAACATCGCTAAATATAAAACTATTAAAAGGGGTTTACGTTGCGTTGGCAAGCTGCGGTTTATCTGTACCGTGCAGATAGCAGCAAACAATGGGCATTATGAACGAAACAATCGGCTTCGACACTGTAATAACAGGCGCATTGGTATTCGATGGCTGCGGTGGGCTGCCACAGCGGGAGGATGTAGCGTTAGCCGGCGGCAAAATTGCAGCGCGTGGGCAACACCTTGCGACCGGCGCGAACACGCAGGTAATCGATGCCAGCGACCAATGGCTTATGCCCGGCCTGCTCGATATTCATACGCATCTTGACCTGGAAGTGGAAATTGATTCCGCGTTGGGAGAGGCTGTGCGCCACGGCACAACGACTGCTATCGTCGGCAACTGCAGCTTGGGCGTTGCGTTTGGCGCGCAGGCACGGCACGACCAAAACCCGGTGGTGGACTGTTTCGCACGAGTGGAAAATATTCCTAAACACGTACTGCAAAAATGTGTCGACGCGTTAACGTGGGATACGCCCGCCGGCTATTTACAGCATTTCGACGCAATTGCCCTCGGCCCGAATATCGCACCGTTGCTGCCGCACTCCATGCTGCGCATCGAAGTGATGGGCTTGCAAGACAGCATTTCACGCGACCCCAGCGATGCAGAAATACAACAGATGAACGATCTGCTGTTTGATGCACTGCAGCACGGTTACATCGGTTTCTCGACCGACGCGCTGCCGTTCCACTTTCTGGCCAACGATCCGAATAAGGCATCACGCATTCCTACCCAGTTCGCAACCGACAAAGAACTGAGAACGCTGACTAACACATTGCGCGATCATGACCGCGTGTGGCAGGCAACTCCAGACCCCGAAAATCGCCCGCGTACGCTGAAGCGCTTCCTGCTGACCAGCGGGCGGTTATACGGCAAACCACTGCGCCTGAGTGCGCTGGCGGCGCTGGACTTCATTGCCGATCGCCGTGCCAGCAAATTATGCGGTCTATTGGGCGGCTTGTTTAACTCACGTCTGCTGCAGGGCAAGTTTCATTTTCAGGCCTTGTCTGCGCCATTTAAAATGTGGGGCGACGGCGTGACTACGCCGTTGCTGGAAGAAATTCCCTCGACCGCCAGGCTGATCGCCTGCGAACTTGACGATCGCGAAGGGCGGCTGGCCTTGTTGAACGATCCTGAATTCATCGAGGAATTTAAACACGACTGGTTCAACGGTAAGAGCGGTTTCAATTTTAGTCGCAAGCTTGGTGATATGTTCGTCGAGATGTGTCCGGTGGCGGAATGGACAGGACTTAGCCTGGGTGATATTTACCAACGCCTGCTGAGCTTTCAGAAAAACTTCGGCTCGGTAAAAACCTCTCCCGAAATTGAGTTTTTCCGCGACTGTCACGCCCCGATCGGTGACGAGGCTGACTTTCTCATGCACCTGCTGCGGGCGTTCGATAAAGATCTGCGTTGGTGGATGGTTGTTGCCAATGACCGGCCTGAGCAAGTCAAGCAGGCTCTATTTAATCCTAATAATTTACCGGGTTTCAACGACAGCGGCGCGCATCTGACTAACCTTGCGTTCTTCGATGGCAACCTGTTGACGCTGCAAATTGCGCAGCGAGATTCGCTGCAGCTAGTCGCCCGAGCGGTGCAGCGTTTGACAACAGAGCCGGCCGAATTTTTCGGCCTTGATGTTGGCACCTTGGATATTGGTGCCCAGGCCGATATCGTATTGATCGACCCTGACCAGCTGGCGCAATACGACAGCGACGCGCATCGCATCATGATTTACCGTGAAATTTTTGAAAATCAACAATTGGTGAATCGCTCCGACGGCGTGGTAAGCGGCGTGTTTATCGCCGGCGAGCGCGTCTGGAGTGGTAAAGTGTTCGGACCGGCGTTGGGCAGCAGAAAACTGGGGCGAGTGCTAACCTACGCTGGCCGCAAAAGTTAACGGCTTGCTCAACTCTGCCCAGTCAATATCGCCATCGTCGGGCATATTTTCATATTCCAGAATACCGAGATCATCGAACAGTGGCCGCACGCCTTCGGTGAGGAGGCCAATGCGCCGCAAGTTGGGCATGATGCGGGTGAACAGCAGGCTTCTGAAGTTTTTTGCCATGGGTCCGTCCAGGTAAACCTGGCGCGCTACGTCAACATCCCAGCCGAAGTGGCGAAACACGTCGGTGGGTATCATCCGCTCGCGTGCGACCACACACGCCTCATAGGCGAAGCGGGCGCGGTCTTCTTTTTCCTCCTCACTCAAAGTGCCAATAAACTCTTCGAGGTAATTCACGCCAAAAGTCACATGACGGGCTTCGTCGCGGATAATAAAATCGAGCAAATCGTGCAGCAGCGAGTCGGGCACGCAAAGTTTCATGGTGTTGAATGCCGACAGCGCAAAACCTTCGATCACCAGCTGCATGCCAATAAACTTCAAATCCCAGCGTGGGTCGGTCAATATTTTATCTAACAAAGCCTTCAGGGCGCGGTCGACCGGATACATAAAGCCGACTTTGGTTTGTAGGTATTTGTTAAAGGCTTCGACGTGGCGCGCTTCGTCGAAAGTTTGTGAGGCCGCGTAGAGTTTGGCGTTATAACTCGGTGCACATGACGCCAGTTGCGAGGCAACCAGCAGTGCGCCTTGTTCACCGTGTAGAAACTGCGACAGCGTCCAGGTGTTTAAATGCCGGTCGAACTCTTTTTTCTGGTCTTCGCTGAGCGCCATATAAGGCGGATATTCGACAAAGGCATTGGCGTCGTTAGGTATGCCCTCGGCTTTGGGCTTGTGCCAGTCGATATCGGTTTCCGCGTTCCAGTTTAGTTTTTTGCCCAGCTCATACAACTTTTTGATGCGGTCGTCTTGCAGTGTGTAGTCCCAATTAAACGCACCGGTCAGCGGCGTGTTAAAAATTTCGACGACATGCTGAACCTGATCGCTGCTCAGCGTCAATTCAGACTCCGCAGCGTAGTGACAAATATTCTGCGGCGTGTTGACAATTTGCACGGTCATAGCGAACTCCGATACGCTTGAGAGAGTGCAATATGACTTGCGCCGTGCTTTGTCACAAGGTTATTGTGTGACTTTAATAGGTCATTTCGGGACAAGGAGCTTATGCCCCTACCTTCTCCAGTCGAGGCGCCGAAGGCTGCGCGAGTACAGGATGTACCCGGCGGCATGGTCGCTATTCTGCTCGAATACGTTGCCGAAACAGGCGTGTCACAGACTGCAGCGCTGCGCAATACTGACATAAGTATCGAGCGTCTGGCACAACCGGGAGCCGCTGTATATCACGGGGATTTCGTAACTCTACTGAATAACTGCCTACGGCTGACGGCACAGCCGGCGTTGGTGTTGCGCTATGGTCAGCGCGTTACGCTGACCGCTCTGGGCGTACTCGGTTATGCCTTACTATGTTGCGGCGACCTGAAACAATTGCTGGAGTTGCTGTCGCGTTACCATCGCTTGATTTCACCCAATTGCGATATTTCCGTGGCCGCAGAAGGGGACTACGTGGCGATGTCAGTACATGGCGGTTTGTTGGGCAAGAACGCGGGACCAATGGATTGCGAATTGTTCTTCGCGGCGGCAAACGCCTGCCTGCAGCATTTATTTTCAGAGGCACAGTTCAAGGTGAAAGCGTGTTTCACGTATGCAGCGCCAGCATATGCAAGGGTATATAGAGAAATTTTTGGCAGCGATGTCGTATTCGACAGCGATGAAAACAAATTACTGGTCAGCGCTGAATTGCTGAGCAAGCCATTGCACTTCGGTAATCCGACTATGCTTAAGCTTTACCGGCATCAGTGCGATGAATTGCTGGCCAAAATTGATCACAATGCCGAGTACGTGCGCAGGGTCAGGCGAGTTCTGCTGGCGACGCCTGGAGAGTTTCCTCCGATAGAGAAAGTCGCTGCGCAATTAAACCTCGGTGTGCGCACTCTACGCCGCCGCCTGAACGCGGAGAGCGCCAGCTACAAAAGCATCGTTCGGCAGTTGCGCTGCGAATTGGCAGAAACTTATTTACGCTCCAGCCCTTTATCGATTTTTGAAATTGCCGACATGCTGGGTTATCAGGACGTATCAAATTTCCGCCGTGCGTTTATTCAGTGGAAGGGTGTGTCGCCGGCGCACTATCGCAAGCAAAATGTGCCAGCAGCCGGTCGAGCGTAGTTGACTGTAACGAGGCAAGTGTAGGAATCGAGTCCAGTTTTTCTGCGATTTTGGGGCGTATGCAGCGACAACTCGCGGAACAACCGGTCGATTCATCGCCGCCGTAGTCAGCTCATGCTAAGTCTGACGACCTCCGGCTACCTTCCTGGTAACGAGTGGCTCAAGATTCGTAAGAAGCCAACATCGTTGCGTCGGCCCATTGCATCGCCGCATAGTGGCACTCAGCAACGGCTTCAATGCTCAAATTGCCAAGCTCGGCAGGGGCGGCGTCAATCGCCTCCATTCTGATGGCAAACTCAAGCACCTCACCCAGAACGCCTTCTCTGTAGAGTAGGGCGGCGTGAACTTCATCGCATAGCGTCAATGACTCAAGCACGGTGGCCATATCACAGTCGAGCATGGCATCAAGTACGGACAATAGCCCAACGGTGAAAAAAGCATCTTTACTGCTGCCGCCTAGCTGAATGCCGGCCAGTTCGCAAAATTTTGCGCGCACCAGCGCCAAACCTATTAGTGCGTTGGGCTTATCGTCGACACCGGTCATAGCCAATACTGTCATCCAGCTCTTCAGCGTATTCAGGCCTAGATGCACAATTGCCTGGCGAACTGTGTCGATGGGTCGGCGCAAGCCGGCAGCTGGCGAGTTAACGAAGCGCAGCGCCTTGACGCTCAGCGCTATATCGGAGCTGATCACCTCCGACAGGTCCTCAACATTGACGTCGGGATCATTGAGCTTGGCCAGCAGCTGCACATGATTCATTTTACTCGAGGGTAAGCGATTGCCTGATATCACCTTCGGTTTGGCAAAAAAGTAGCCCTGGTAGTAATCGAACTCCAATTTTTTTAGCTGCTCGAATTCCTCCACGCTCTCAATGCGCTCCGCGAGCACTATCTTGCCCTTGCTCTTCAACATTTGCATATGCTCTGCAAGCTGTTGCGGCGAGAGCTGGGTAATATCTATCTTGATGATTTCCGCCATCTCGATCAGCGGCTCCCACTCCGGGCTGTAAATAAAATCATCAAGCGCGAAGCGGTAACCCTGGCTTTTAAGTAGCGCGACAGAATTGATTATCTGTGCGTCGACTTTGACATCTTCAAGTATCTCCAGAATCACCTGCTGTGGCGGGAATACAATGAGTTCGGGTTGCGACAATATCTCATACGGCATGTTGATTAGCGCATGGTGAGCACCTACCAATTTGTCTAAACCGATTTCGGCGAAGGCGTTAACCATGACTTGCGAAGTTGCCTGACCGCCGTCGATCACATTAGCGGTGGCCGTATCACCGCTGCGAAACAGCAGTTCATAGGCGAACAAATTCATTTCCTTGTCGAATATAGGTTGTCTGCCAATATGGAACTGAGACATGAATACGGCCTGATTAAAATTGTTACCTGATAGTAAATTAATAGCACATCGTACAGGTATTGCGTATGTAGCTTGCTAAAGTTTTATTGGTTACGGTTTTGTGATTGGTTCGAACTATGTAGCAGAAAATTTACATTGTTCAAAATATGTCATGTCTGCTCGCGACTTAGTTATAAAAACATCGAGAAGCTAATCACAAGTGAATAAAGGTCAACGCCCCCTCGGGGAACTAATGCCAGCACCTAACCGTGATTGATAAAACGCTTGGGTTTGCTTACGCACCAGGCCATTGTGTGTTGTCAATCCGATTGGGGGGCGTGTCGGACGCAGATCCTGGCACGATATTTCCTGATCTCAACAACTTTGGCAGTGATTGGGCGAATGCCCTGGATTTTCTGAACGTGCTCGATCAGGTGGCGATGAGGGGATAGGATCGGCGGCGAACTATCTTCTCAGCTCGACCTCCATATCTTCGAACGCCTGCAGCAGGGATACAGGCAATCTGCAGTGCTTGCAGCGTTCGCGCAAGTTGCGATAAGCCTGTTCGGCCTCGCGCTTTTTGCCGCCAGCATACAGCTTCTTAATATCCCGCAGCGATTTCTGAATGTTGTCGTTGCCGAACAAAACGGCATCGGCGGTCTTGAATTTCACACGCTTAATCGTCGCCGGCGATTGCTTGTGGCTAGCGGCGGGTGCCTGTTCTAGCGTGTTGCGTGCTGTGGCCTGGGGGGCGGCAAGCGCGAGCGGAGCGTTCAAAGCCGTTGCTGCAGATTGCGTTGTTTCGGCAGCCGCTTCGGGCCGCGCAATACTGGCCGACAACTCTTTGCTTTGCCGCTCTGCCGAATTGTTAACTTCAGCCTGCAGGTTGCGTCAGCAGTGTGGACTGCATTTCGGTCACCAGCACTTTTTGCGCTTCCCTGAGTGTATCGATATAGGCGGCGTTGCCATTCCCCACGTCAGCAAGCTGTTCCATCAAGGCGTAATTGTAGTTGCCGCTGCCGAATCCCAGCGTCGTTAACGCGATGCCGCTTTCGCGTTTTTCTTCAATCAGGCTTTTCAGCGCGTTGAGGTTGGCGGTGCCAACATTCATATCTCCGTCGCTGGCAATCAATACGCGATTAATGCCGTCTTTGACGAAATGCTGTTGCGCCAGATTATAGGCGAGGCGAATGCCTGCACCGCCATTGGTGCTGCCGCCCGCTTGCAGGCCGTCGATCGCCGCCATTATTTTCGCCTTGTGATCGGCGCTGGTGGAATCGAGCACCATACCCGCTGCGCCAGCATAAACGACAATAGCAATGCGGTCCCGAGCCCGCATTTTATTGGCCAGTAAACGTAACGATTGCTTCACTAATCGAAGTTTATCTTGTGCTTGCATGCTGCCGGATACATCAATCAAAAAGACCAAATTGGCAGCTCGACGCTGCTCGGCCGTGGGTTCATATCCCTTCAGGCCAATCTGTAGAAGATGTCTTTTGCGGCTGTTGGTCGCTGCACGCGCCGATGACACAGGCCAGACCGATGACGGTTGCCAGTTTTGATTGATACATGCTGTCGTACTCCTTTGCTGGATTTTTATCTTAAACGCAGGATCGACCCAAAAGGGGTTAGCTGGTCTGCCTATTAATTCCTCAGTTTCGGTCTTCCCAAAAGTGGTTCCTTTCTGTACAGTCAAAACATTGACTCTATTTCGGAGTCTTTCCACTAAATGTTGACGCTTTGTGGCACCGGTTGGGTCAGCAAGCCAACAAGGAATCAGGTGTATGCATGAACTCTTCTATTCGTAACTTCGGTTGTGCAGTCTCCAATTGCGCAGCATTGTTTTTCGTTTTTACTGCTTCGGCGGCACACGCCATTAGCGCACCGACCAGTCTCGTTGTTTTTGGCGATAGCCTGTCGGATACCGGCAACCGCTTCGTGTTGGAGGGCGGCAACTTGCCGGTGGCGCCTTACTACGACGGTCGCTTCACCAACGGCCCCACCTTTATTGATGTGCTGGCGAACTCGTGGGGGGTCAGTTCGCTGAACTCACTGTCGGGAGGCACAAATTACGCAGTCGGTGGCGCCGAAATAAATACCTACGGCGGCTCGCCGACACCGCCAACCAACGGGGCCGTCGTGGTGCCGCCGTTAACGCGGCAAGTCGACTCGTATCTTCAGTCAACTAATGGCGTTGCAGACCCTGACGCTTTGTATATTGTGCTTGGCGGGGGTAACGATTTACGAAGCCTGGCTACCGGCAGCAATATCGACTTATCGCAATCGGCCTTCTCGTTAGCCGCTACCGTGAGCGACTTAAGCGACGCCGGGGCGAGCAATATTTTAGTGTCTAATGTGCCCAATGTGGGGTTGACGCCTGAGGCGCAAGCCGGCGGACCGAATGGAGTGGCGCTTGCGACCGGCGGATCAATAATGCTGAATACGGCGATAGAGTCAGCGCTGAATGGCCAGACGTTGAACGCCAATGTAGTTGCGTTCGATCTTTTTGGATTAACCAACGAGATTGTCACCAATCCGGCCGTTTTTGGGCTCAGCAATGTCACAGACGCTTGTCTCGACGCATTGACCGGCGTGGTGTGTGCTAACCCCGATGAATATTTGTTCTGGGATCAGTTCCATCCAACGGCAGCCGCCCACGAGCTAATTGCGGGAAGAGTTGAGGCTCAGGTCGTTCCCCTTCCTGCGGCGTTACCATTACTGATGTCGGCATTGGCTGTGCTTGGCTTTGTGGCGGGCAGAAAGAAGGGCAGCATATAGATTAGCGTGCTTTAAAACCGCACGCGTTCGGCGCGCGCGGTTTATTAAACTGCAACTCAATACAAGCAAGCTTCATCGCAAGACGGTGCAGCTTCCCATTAGTTGTCAGAACTGTAATCCGCTCAGCTGGCCCCGCTACTGAGTTTTATGCTAATTTGTGGCGGCATTCAACGCAAATAAGCGCTTACCGTTTTGGTTGCAGTGTCTCCCATTATCCTTGCCAGCACGGCAATGATGTGGCCGTTTACCAAAAACGTAAAGCAAGTAGACTCACTTCATCGACAAGCAGGTGCGCCATGAGCTCAGCCCAACCGCTGTTACAGGAAACTGATGACCAACAACAACTGGAACAGAATCTGTTCGAGTCGGTAGCAGCGCTACTGCCACGCATTAAGGAGCGGACCAACGAGGCGCGCCAACTGCACAAAGTGCCGCAGGCGTCTATAGACGAATTACAGGAAGCCGGTTTCTTCCTGGCGTTGCAACCGCGCCAATTTGGCGGCTACGAAATGGCGCCGCAAAGTTTTTTTAGAACGGCAATAAAGGTTTCCGAAGCCTGCATGTCGACCGCCTCAGCCGGCGGTCGGTCAGTATTTCCAGGTAGCGATATTCAAGATAGCTTCCTCGATATTCATACGGCGCGCGCGCACGTGGCGAATAATTCTACGCCGTTTGCGCGTAACCTTGGCGCGCTGCAGCTGGGCATGGAAAATACGGACTTCTTCGTCTAATTATCAGGCTGAACTCTTTATCGTCGGCCCCGTACGGAAGGGAATTCGATATGGGCTGAGAAGACCTCAGTGCCTGCCTGCTCGGAGATGATATGCAATGAGAATGCAGCTCTCGATAAGCCATGTGCCATGACCGCTCCCATCCTTTATACATTTCGCCGTTGTCCTTACGCTATGCGCGCACGTCTGGCGTTAGCCTGTGCCGGCGTTCGCGTTGAACTGCGAGAGATTTTGCTGAAGGATAAGCCAGCTGCCATGCTGGCGGTTTCCAGCAAGGCGACCGTACCGATACTGCAGCTTGCAGACGGCACACTGCTGGATGAAAGCCTGGAGCTTATGCATTGGGCCTTGCAGCACAGCGATCCCGCGCAATGGTTGCCGCAAGGTGCGGCAGAACAACAGCTCAGCGATCAACTTATCGCCAGCAACGACGGCCCCTTTAAGCAGGCATTGGACCGTTACAAATACTGGGTACGTTTCCCTGAGCGTTCGGAGCAGGCGTATCGGCGTGAAGCAGAGGCACTTCTGCTGCCATTGGAAGAGATACTGACGACAACGCCTTTTCTGCTTGGTGACCGCAGCCGTTTGCCCGATCAGGCGATATTTCCGTTTATCCGTCAATTTTCCAATGTCGATAGCGGCTGGTTTGAGAGCGCGCCTTACCCGCATCTACGCCGCTGGTTACAGCATCATCTGGATAGTCCGCTGTTCGCGTCAGTGATGGCTAAATATCCGCTGTGGCAAGCAGATAGCGAGCCGCTGCTGGTGCAGTTTGGCGAGCAGAACGCGTGAGCGAAGCCACCGCGCCCGCGGAATGGTTTGTATACATCATCGAATCTAACGACTGCTCGCTATACACCGGCATCACCACTGATGTTAAGCGCCGTTTGCAGGAACACCGCGCGGGCAAAGTTGGCGCCAAATATTTTCGTGGCAGGGCACCGCTGCGCGTTGTATATCAGGAAAGTGGACATGATCGCAGTTCGGCCACCCGCCGCGAGATTGAGCTAAAACGTTTGAAGCGCGCGCAAAAATTGGCGTTAATCGAGCACACAGGTCAATAGATTCAGCTTTTCGTTGTGTCGTGCTAAGCTGGCGCGTTCTACTCCCGCTACGTTGAGCATCGCCATGAAAAATAAAAAACAGGCCATTGTGGCCAGCTTTAGCACCCTATCTGGTGCACGTTCTATTGCACGTTTTCTGCCACTGTTGGTGTGCGTGATAATGGTCGGCTGCACCACGGCCCAGGCTGATGGCAGTTGGCTGGACAAAGGCAAGGAGTTGCTAGATAACAATAGCGATGCAGACGCAACCGGGGCGTTAAGTGTCGGGGATATCAGCGCCGGGCTGAAAGAGGCCTTAAAAGTCGGTACGGCTAAAGTGGTTGGTCAATTAGGCAAGCCAGACGGGTTCAATACCGACAGCGCCATTCATATTCCGTTGCCCGAAAAGTTGCAAAGCGCCAGAAAATGGCTGAATAAAGCCGGCGCGGGCGACCGGCTGGACGAACTTGAGTTGCAACTTAATCGCGCCGCGGAAGCGGCTACGCCAAAGGCAAAGGAGTTGTTTATAACGGCGATTAGCGAAATGAGCATAGAGGATGCTAAAAAAATCTACAGTGGCCCTGCAAATTCAGCGACTGAATACTTCAAATCGAAGATGACCGCCCCTCTACAGGAAGAGATGCGCCCGGTAGTCGGCGCCAGCCTGGCAGAAGTCGGTGCTGTTAAAAACTACGACAAGATAATGGGTAAGTATGAGTCGCTGCCATTCGCCCCCGATATGAAAAGCAGCCTCACCGACTACGCTGTAGCTAAAGGTATGGACGGCATTTTTTATTATCTCGCTCAGGAAGAAGCCGACATTCGCGCTAACCCGGCCGCGCGTACAACAGAATTATTGAAACAGGTTTTCGGCGCTAAACAATGAGCAAACCGTTTTCGCAAGCCTGTGAAAATAACAAGCGCCCAATAGTCGATGTGCTGGGAAAAGTATTTGCTGATCGCCAGCACGTTCTTGAAGTGGGTAGCGGTACCGGCCAGCATGCGGCGTTCTTTGCTGAACAGTTGCCGCACCTGCAGTGGCAAACCAGCGATGTAGACGCGCATCGGGCCGGCATCGAACAATGGCGCAGCGCAGCAAATCTCGGCAATCTGCCACCAGTACTGGAGTTTGACGTGAATAGCCGACAATGGCCTTGCAACAATATAGACGCGGTATTTTCGGCTAATACGCTGCATATAATGAGTTGGCCGGAGGTCGAAGCACTGTTTCAGCTGTTGCAGGATAACCTTGGCGAGGACAGCAAGCTGTGTATCTACGGTCCGTTCAATTACCAGGGTCAGTACACCAGCGCCAGCAATGCGCACTTTGACCAGTCGTTGCGCGGTCGCGATCCGCAAAGCGGCATAAGAGATTTTGAAAAAGTCGATGCTCTGGCGCAGAGCGCAGGGTTTCAGTTGCACGACGATTTCGCCTTACCGGCTAACAATCGCCTGCTGTATTGGCACAAGATCAACAATTCGTAGACTGCGCAGCGCGCACGCCGACTTAGGAACGGTCACGAAATAACTTGACGTTCTTGCTTGTCTTTTCGCCCGTCTTCTTCGTTGCGGTAACAGTGACATAGTTCGACTATGCGCCTGTTACCACGCCTCGAATACGAACCAAAATCCGGCGCAATAACG
>JBBKXJ010000255.1:0-5203 GCA_037969395.1 Pseudomonadales bacterium | reverse complement strand
GTGATAAAGACATAAAACCAGAAACAATTGACACCATTGAGCTGGCCTTCGACTATCTGCCTACACCGGAGTCGAATCTAAAGCTGAATGTCTTTGCGTACCAATTGAAGGATTTAATTGCCTTCGTTTCGCCTGAAGCAAACGCTATGAACGGTTCGTCGAGTAGCGCACAACGCGCTGAAAACGCAGTAGATCAGGATGGTTACGGTTTCGAAGTGGAATACAGTCGGAAAATAACCGACAACTTTTCTGTCGACACCAACTACGCATGGCAGCACAGTGAAAATAAAGCTTCCGGTGAGCATGTGGCCGACGCGCCCGGGTGGCAACTTAACGTGTCGGCAACGTGGGCCTTTCTTCCGCATTGGAGTTTAAGCAGCACGTTGAACTGGGTTGCCGACAGAGACAGGGCGCTGTATGACACACGCAGCGACATCGACGACTACGCAATCGTTGATTTGATATTGCGCCGCAGGCAATTATTTAACAACGCTGAAGTCGCACTGGTAGCCCGCAATCTGTTCGATGAAGAGGCCTTCGAGCCCAGCGCCGGTCCAGCTGGCGCCAGTCCGGATAGCGCCGGTTTGCCAATCGCCATTCCTGGCGACTACCCTCTTGCTGGCAGATCGATATTCGCAGAGTTTCGTTATCATTTCGACAATTAACCACCCGGAGTATTAGTTTGTGAGCAGCGACGTAGCCGCGCCAGCAGCAAAGAAAATCCAGCGCCGCGATGAGGCGTTTACCAAAAAAACCGCCACCAAAATCTGGCTTGAAGAGCCGGCCTCTGAAAATGAATATCTCACCAAGAACGCTTATTGCCACGGTTACAATTTAATTGAACTGGTTCAACAACGCAGTTTTGCCGACACAGTGTATTTATTATTCCGCGGCGAGCTGCCCAACCAGACACAGGCGCAGCTATTCGGCTGTCTTATGGTGGCTTTTATGTCGCCCGGACCACGCCACCCCGCTACCCGTTCGGCGGTGTTGGCCGCCGTTGGTAAAACCGATCCTGCACTGATATTGCCGATCTCTCTCTCCATTCTCGCCGGCGAAAACGGCGGTGCGCAGGATATATTACCGACGATGCGTTTTATCGTCCGCAACAGTCGGCAAGATGCCGAGCATGTCGCCGCCACCATGTTAGAGCAGATAACCGCCGCCGGTGACATAACGGTGCCGGGCTTTGGCCGCGCATTTGACGGCATAGAGCCTCTGACCGGCAAACTTGCCAGCACCTTGTTGGCGTTGCCTGGCGCGGGGCAGTGTATGCAATGGGCAGCGCGCTTTGTCGCCAGCATTGAACATGTCAATCTGGGTTGGCTGCCGACCGGCTTGTTCGCCGCTGTGCTGTGCGACCTGGGCTTCAATCCGAAAGCCGGTGCCGGTTTATACCAATTATGTTCGGCACCCGGACTGCTGGCCCACGGCATGGAATTGGTCGGTAAACCAATTACCTCGGTGCCATTTCCCGCTGACGATTGTTATCACATAGAGACTGACAATGACGAATAACACCGACTATTGGGACGCCCGCAGAAACAACGTTTACAGCGCCGCCGGCGGCTGGATTTTAGGTAAGGGGGCATTCTCATATGGCCACAACTTGCTGGATGGCACCATAGGTAATTATTCCTATATGCAAATCCATGTGTTGAATGCCACCGGCACGTTGCCTGAGCGAAAAATCGCCGATTGGATAGAGGCCGTCTTTATTTTTCAAAGCTGGCCGGACTCGAGAATATGGTGCAACCAGATAGGCGCCCTCGGTGGCGCAGCCAGATGCCCCGACGCAGCGGCGATAGCGGCCGGCGTGCAGGCGGCGTACTCGGAAGTGTATGGCGGCGGCACCATTTTGAAAGGCTGCGAATTCCTCCATGCTGCTTTTGCCAAACGCCAGCAAGGGCTTGCTATCGAGGAAATTGTAGAATTTGAAGTTTCGCGGAGAAGAGGGCGGCCCGACATCACAGGCTTTGCCCGGCCCCTGGTGAAAGGCGACGAGCGTGTAGCAATATTGTGGGCTTATGCTCGTGAGCTGGGTTTCCCTATCGGCCCTCACGAACAGCTTGCGCATGATGTCGAAGAGTTTTTGCATACGAAATACGGCGAGCGCATGAACATGAACGGGGTCGTCGCCGCCTTCGGTACTGACCAGGGTTACAGCCCCGAGCAATTAAAAAACATCTCCGCGTCAATCGTCAGCTCGGGTATTGAAGCCTGTTACGTTGATAACGTCGATAGACCGCAGGGTAGCTTTTTACCGCTACGCTGTGACGATATCGACTATGTTGGCAAAGCAGTTAGAGAGATGCCGGCAGTTTAGATCCTGTTTCGCAGCAGATAATATTTGGCGACTGGAGTCGCTCACCCAGGTCAGTTTTTCGGGTCAGGCAGCACACTGTAGGCGCGACTTCAGTCGCGAACAGCGGACTATTTCTACAGGATTGTGTCGTCCATTGGTTCCGGTTTGTGTATGCCGTACCCTTGCACATAGTCAACGCCAACCTCGCGAAGTTTTTCTTCAATCGCACTGTTTTCAACAAACTCAGCAATCGTTTTCAGACCGGAGACGTGACCGATATCGTTAATCGAGCGCACCATCGCGAGATCGAGGGGGTCTTGCAGAATGTCCTTGACGAAGATACCGTCGATCTTTAAATAGTCCACCGGCAGCTTTTTCAAGTAGGCAAAAGACGACATGCCGGTGCCGAAGTCATCCAGCGCAAAGCGGCAACCCAATTCACGAATGGCAGCGATAAAACTGCCGGCGAGCTTGAAGTTTTTGACCGCAGCAGTCTCGGTAATCTCAAAGCAGATTTTATCGGCTGGCACATTGGTGCGGGTAAATTGCTGGGCAATATAATCATAGAAATGATCGTCGCCGAGCGACAAGCCCGACAAATTTATTGCAAAGTGAGTTAGCGAATCGAGCTTGCTGCGGTTGTCGGCTAACCATTGGAATGCGTTGCGCACTACCCAGCGGTCTATGGGGGCGGTCAGATTAAAGCGTTCGGCGGCGGGAAGAAAGTGCGCCGGTGAAATCACGTCGTCGTCGCGACCGCGCATGCGCAACAACACTTCGAAGCTGACTTCGTCGGGATGATTCACAGATTTAATTTTTTGACAATAGAGCAGGAAGCGATTTTGCCGCTCGGCTTGTACAATTTCCGAGGCTACCTGCACTTCACTGCGGCGTTGCAACAGTTCGTCGTCGGTTGCCGAAAATACGTGAACCCGACTACCGCCGCGATTTTTCGCTTTGTAGCAGGCAGCCTGAGAGGCGGCGAACACGTCCTGAAAATCAAGGCTGTCCTGATTGATTTGCGAAAGGCCAATGGATACCGTGACCTGATATTCGGTCTGGCCGGTTTTAAACAGATACTCCTCAAACGCGTTACAAATGTTCTCACAGATGCGCGTAGCAGCATCAATGGGGCAGTAACGCAGCAGCACGCCGAATTCGTGGCTACTGAGGCGCGCAATCGCATCGCTGGGGGCGCGTACTTTATTAATGAGTATCTGCGCCACTTCCTGCAGCAGTTTGTCGCCGGCGCTGTGGCCGCGACTTTCGTTAATCATTTTGAATTCGTTTACGTCGATATGGCAGAGCGCGTGTTCTACCTGCGAGGCATGGCTGTCTTCCAGCGACAGGCTTACTTCCTGGTCGAAGATTTGCCGGTTTTTTAAACCCGTTAAGGGGTCGTGGCTGGCGTGATAGCTGAGCTGTTTTTCCAGATTACGTGCTTCGGTGCTGTCCTGAAACACCATTACTGCACCGACAATATCATTATTACCGTCGCGAATAGGTGATGCAGAATGTTCTATCACCAGCTCCAGACCCTGACGGCTACGCAGCAAAATATTCGACTTTGAATGAATGGAGCGCTTTTCGTTCAAGCAGCGCTCCAGCGGGCTAACTGCGGGCACGCGCGAATACTCATGGTAGGTTTTGAAGATTTCACCCAAAGGCATGCCATGCGCTTCGGTATTTAACCAGCCAGTCAGGTGCTCGGCCACGGGGTTGAGGTAGTCCACCTCAGCCTGCGCGTTAGTGGTAATGACACCATCGCCAATCGACTTCAGTGTTACCAGCGCACGTTCTTTTTCCGACGCCAGTTCTTTCTGGCGTTCTTCAAACTGCTGGTTGCTAACAATATAGTCTTCGCGGTGCGCAGCAATATTACACACATGACGCAGCTGCTCGGCACGAAACGGTTTGGAAATAAAATCAACGGCGCCGGCGGCGATCAGGCTACCGGCTTTCTCCGGGCTGCCGAACGCTGTCATCATAATGACCGACTGGGTAGGCTTGATCAGCAAAATCTCGCGCAGCACATCCTCGCCGGACATTTTCGGCAGCATCAGGTCGAGCAAAACAATATCGTGTTGCCCCTCCTTCCACGCTTCCAGTCCGGCTTCGCCGTTGTCGGCACATTGGATGACGAAGCGATTTTTTAATACCCGCTCAACCAGCTTTGCCGTGTCGGCGTAATCTTCAATAATGAGGATGGATGTCTTCGGCGGTTCGATGTCGCCGCGCCTGAACATATCTTCGATCATGCGCGGCAACTTGTGTGCCTGATCCAAAGGTATAAACGCATTAACTTCAAACTCTTTGGCGGTCGCCAGGGCAATCTGCTCGCTGAAGGTTGCCGATACGATAAACACCGGAGTATTCGCCTTGGTGTTCACTGCACCGGAGCGAATCAAACGGGTCAAACGCCAGGCATCGAGCGCCCCCAATTCAACGTTGACCACAACGGCGTCGAAGGCGTATTCGTTGAGGGCATTGATGGTGTGTTGATCGCCTGCGGATTCGACCAGGTTGAGAAAACCGCGTTCGTTTAACGATCGTCGAATGCGATACAGATTGTGTTCATCCGGGTGCGCGAGCAAAATGGTTTGCGGTTGGCTCATCTCTTCTAACCGGCTAAAACGCGTACTGGTTGATTGTCATTAAACACTTCGCCTGAGGGAGGGGGGGTGGCTACCGCAGATGACGAAGTATAGAAGGTAGATGTACCAGCCGCAACGTACACAAGTACGGCGCTAAGCGCCAATAGATTGACGCTCTTTAACGGACTAGGAGGCTGTCCGAGAATGGCGATCGTAGCGAGGGCGTGAGATTTTGAGTCAGCTTTTTGCGTCGATTGAGGTGAATAGTGGTTCTATTTGCCGAAATCGACGCGGAAAGATGGCC
>JBBKXJ010000254.1:0-3077 GCA_037969395.1 Pseudomonadales bacterium | reverse complement strand
TGCCCCTTAATGCAGCATGGCAGGTGATTTATTTTCCAGCTGTTTGATTTTCTCCTGCAGCACAGCCAGGCGCGAATCCTGCGGCCGCTTCAGCGCGATCTCTTGCAGGTCTTGCGCCGCAGCCGCGAAGCAGTCAAGTTTCTCCAGCGATATTGCGCGCTCGTAGCGTAAACGCAGATCGTTAGGCGCGAGCGCCAATAGCAGATTGAGCATTCTTAGCGCGTCATTCCAGCACGACTGCTGCAAATAATTACGCTTCAGATTAGCCAGCATGCGTTGCAGCATCGCTTTGTTGGTGATGGGGCGCAAATGCTCTGCGCGCAGCACCGCATCGTCACCCTGTGCGCGTTGAATCAAGCTGACACACTCATTCTCGGTTAGCGGCGCGCCTTTGAACGGGTCGATCAGCGTTTGTGGTTTACCCTTGACGCTGACCAGAAAATGCCCGGGAAAACCAATGCCGGCCATGGCCCAGCCGAGTGCTTCACCCACATAAATGTAAACAAAGGCCAGACTGATAGGAATTCCGCAGCGAGACTCCAGCACTTTATCTATATGGCTATTGGCCGGCGCATAGTAGTCAAGTTGATTGCCGCCGAAGCGCTGTTCTCCATGCAGAAAGTCGCACAATTGCTGGGCGCGGGCTTCAGTACCGTCGGCCGGTTCGATGGCGAGGCAGGCAGAGTCACCCAGCTGTTCCAGCTGTGCCCGGCACTTATCAATCTGCAGCGCAGGGTTTTCGATCGCCGCCAGCAGCACAACCGCCGTTGCCAGCTCGGCACAATCTGGTTCCGAGTTAGCTATCTCTACGAATTGCTGTTGAATATCGTTCATATCTTTAGCTTGCAGGCTTGCAGCGCTTTGGTCAAGTCGCTGTCGCGTCGGGCGCGAGCCTTGGATTAGATATTAAAGTCTTGTGCCAACGCAGCCTGGGTTTCGGACCGCAGAATAACCATATGCGCGTATTCGGGATGCCTGAAACCCAGCACGACCTGATCGGTTTGCTGAAAGGCCTTAATTTGATCGGTGCTGAAATGAAAATGCAGAAACTGTACCGATGACGCTTTGCCGTCAGCAGTCGTGCGATCTATATCATCTTCCGGCACACCGACAACTTCATGCTCGTCGAAGCGGAAGAACATGGTCTCCTCTACGCCACCGAGGCGCGCTAAAAAGTGCCGGCGGCGAACCTCGTCGTCAATCTCGAACATCACAGTGCACGCAAGATCGCTGCCTTTCGGCACCATGGGGTTATATGCCGAAAGTTCGTCGGCAAGCTGTCCTTCCCCGCCTTTTTCGATATAAAGCATTTCCTGTATCTGGTGACGCATCGTTTGGTATGACTCGAAGTAGCAACACGCCACCGGACCAATTTCCACGCGCCGATATTTTTTATGCTCTAGTAATTCCTTCTTATGCTGTTTACGCACCTGTACATAGTCTTCAAGCGGCAAAATATCGTCTTTCGTAATTTCATTTCTTGGCATGAAGTACTCCTTAGAAGCTATAGCCGTATGCGCGCGCCAGCAACAGAACGGGATGGCTAAGCTGTTCCGCCGTGTTGTCTTTGCCTAACGCCTGCGCTATGTGCACACCAGCCAGCGGGCACTCGGAACTGATTACATCCGGCGCTTGTTTTACTACCTGGCGCGCCACTGGCTGCGCTTGTTTTAAAGCCACCGGAAAATTGTCTTGCATAACGCCCCATGAACCACCGTGCCCCGAGCAGCGTTCAATCACGTTGACTTTTAGCTTCGGCACCATGCGTAACATCTCGGCACTTTTATGCCCTATGTTCTGTGCTCGCGCATGGCAGGCAATATGTACCGTGACGGCTTTTTCCATCGCCTGTAAACCGTCGCTCAAACCTTTGCCCGCCAGCTCGACGATATACTCCGCTACGTCGTAAGTCGCTTTGGAGAGAGTCGCCACTGTTTTATCGTTGGGCAGCAACAGCGGCCACTCGAACTTCAGCATCAGGACGCAACTGGGCACCAGCGCGATCACGTCGTAGCCCTTATCTATATATGGCTGCAGACACGCAGCTACATTAGTCGCTTTGTTCGCTACCGCCTCAACATCGCCTTTCTCGAACTGCGGCATGCCACAGCATTCGGGATAGACCAGTTCTGTTTCGACGCCATTGTGTGCAAGGATCTGGCGCGTTGCCAGGCCGATTTCCGGAACATTATAGTTACCGTAGCAGGTCGCATAGAGCACTGCCTTGCGGCCGAACCCGGCCGCGCTGGCATTGATCTCAATGTCGTCATGTTGAATTTGCGCAGCGAGAGTTTTATGCGCAAACGACGGCAGCTCGGCGTCCTGGTGCACGCCTAATACGCGATTTAGTATGGGTCGCAGCACTTTGCCATCGCGCCGGGTCGCCCTGTTAGCTAGTGGCGCGAGCGCGGTTCCGAGTTTTCCGTTACGGTCGGTTTCGATCAGCTGCTTTTCCGCGAAACCGACTTCCCCATCTCGCCACTGCACGGCGCGGTGGCGCAGCATTAAGTGTGGAAAGTCGAGGTTAAATTCATGTGGCGGCACATAGGGACATTTCGCCATAAAACACATGTCGCATAGCGTGCAGGCATCGACCACGGGTTTAAAATCAACGCTGTCAACGCTGTCGAGTTCACCGGTTTTCGACTCATCAATCAGGTCGAACAGGCGCGGAAAGGAATCACACAGGTTGAAGCAGCGCCGGCAGCCGTGACATATATCGAAGACGCGGCGCGTTTCGTGGTCCAGCGCTTCTTTATCGTAGAACTCGTCGGATTCCCAGGCAATGGGATGGCGCGTGGGCGCGTCGAGACTGCCCTCTCGCATGGCTGACTCCTTTAGACAGACTGCCGGCGTTATTGCGCCGGCAGTGAGTGGAGAATAGGAGACTGTCCGAGAATAGACTGATCTACTGCGGCCGCGATATTTTAGCCATCTTTCCGCGTCGATTTCGGCAAGTAGAACCACTATTCAACTCAATCGACGCAAAAAGCTGACTCAAAATCTCACGCCCTCGCTACGATCGCCATTCTCGGACAGCCTCCTAGGTTGATTCAGTATTGAGTATAAGCCAGTGC
>JBBKXJ010000253.1:0-3053 GCA_037969395.1 Pseudomonadales bacterium | reverse complement strand
GGCCGCAACGCTGAATTTGCTTTGGCCTTGACGGTTGCTCTCAACGGCATGGAAAACGTCTACGCCATCGCTTGCGATACCGACGGTATTGACGGCACCGAAGATAATGCCGGTGCTATTGTCACGCCCGACACTCTCAAGCGAGCGGAAGCCAAGGGCCTGAATGCGAAAGCGTATTTAGCTAACAACGATGGTTACAGTTTTTTTGAAGGGATTGAAGATCTTGTAATAACCGGGCCTACGTTTACTAACGTCAACGACTTAAGAGCAATTATCGTTAATCCAAAGTGAGGATATAAGGTCAGGGGAGAAAGCACTAAAAGTGCGCTGATCTCCGGCCAGCTATGCCCTCGCTCGCAGCGACACCCAAGCACACGACTGTTGTTGAGAAATTCAACGTAAAAACAAAAAGCAAACCAGAAAAGAAGAGGAAATCATGATGACAGGGTTTTTAACCAGGCTGGGAGTGACGGCGGCAATCACGGCATTTGGGCTGGCGAGTGCGCTGCAAGCCAACGCGGCTGTTTTTAGCAGCACCAAAGTTGAGTTGCTTTACGGTGACTACCATGAACGCGGCGACGAGAAGCAGGGCATTTTTACGTTTGCCAATGCTACTGGCTTTAAATATGGCGATAGCTACTTCTTTATCGATGCGGTTGACGTTGATGACCGAGACGAAACCGGCGGTATGCACCTGGAATTTGGGCCGCGCCTGAGCCTGGTGCGCGCTTTTGGCGGTAAGCCTTCCGAGGGGTTCTTCAAAGATTTTTACTTAATCGCGCAAGCCGACTTGGACGCTAATGCTTTTAATCAAAGAACGACTCTTATGGGCGGGGTCAGCACTGATCTTAACTTGCCTGGCTTCGCGTTCTTTAAGGTGCATGTACAGTATCGCGACGACCCCGAATTTGACGATGAGTCAGTGCAATTGAATCTGGTCTGGAATGCGCCGTTTAGTATTGGTGGTGCAAAATTTTCATTCGAAGGTTTTGCTGATTAGACCACTGACGAAGGTGACGAGCCCGATATTATCGCCACAGGTCCACGTGCCTATAGCAAGTCGAACCTGTTGGTTCAGCCACAGTTGCTGTGGCACGTCACTCCAAACGTCGGCTTGGGTATCGAGTACCAATACTGGAAGAATCGCCTGGGCGTCGATGGGCTCGACGAAAAAACTCCCCAGTTAATGTTCCGCTGGACATTTTAATTATGCGAGCAGGGTGCGCCGCGCGCACGTGATGAGATCGAGCCAGCGTACGCACGACGCACCCTACTCAACTTAAACACACTAACTTAAAACGGGAAGTTCATGCGCCGCCAAAGAAATGCCAAAATAGTTGCCACCCTTGGACCCGCCAGCACCGATAAAGCGACAATAAAAGCGCTGTTTGAAGCTGGCGCCGACGTGTTCCGCCTGAACTTCAGTCACGGTAAGCACGAGGAACATAAAGCACGGCTGGACGCGATCCGTGAGATTGAAGCCGAAACCGGTCGCACCATCGCTGCCATGGCTGACTTGCAAGGACCTAAATTTCGGGTTGGCCAGTTCAAAGACGGGCCCATACACTTGAGCCAGGGTGATATCTTCAGAGTTGACCTCGACGCCACGCCCGGCGACCAAACGCGTGTTTGCCTGCCGCATCCCGAGATCTTTGCAGCACTAAAAGTCGGCGCTAACCTGCTGATCAACGACGGTCGTGTCGGAATCCGCGTGACTGAATGCGGCAGCGACTATGCCGAGTGTGAGACCTTCGCCGCCGGTGAAGTGTCGAACAACAAGGGTGTCAATATACCCGACGTGCAGCTGGAGCTATCGCCCCTCACCGACAAAGATCGCAAAGATCTTGAGTATGCATTGGAACTGGGGGTTGATTACGTAGCACTGTCTTTTGTACAGCGTCCGGAGGATGTTGAAGAGCTGCGCGGCCTTATTGGCGATCGGGCATCCATCATTTCCAAAATTGAAAAGCCGTCGGCTATCGAGCATATCGAAGCAATCGCCGAGGCGTCCGATGTGCTAATGGTAGCTCGGGGTGACCTGGGGGTTGAAATGCCACCGGAAGATATTCCTTACCTGCAAAAAAATATGATTAACCTGTGCCGGCGGCTTGGTAAGCCGGTAATTGTTGCAACGCACATGCTTGATTCCATGGTGTCTGCGCCTGTACCCACACGTGCAGAAGCGTCTGACGTAGCTAATGCCGTTTACGATGGCGCCGACGCAGTGATGTTGTCGGCCGAGTCTGCGGCTGGAGAATACCCGGTGGAATCAGTTCAGATGATGGACCGCATCATCCAGCGCGTTGAGCGCGATCCGTATTTTCGCAAAGTGGTCGACGCCGGCCGTCCCGAACCGCAAGCCACCAATGCCGATGCGATATGCCTGGCGCTCGGACGTATGACCGAAGTGTTGTCGGCAGCGTGCACGGTCACCTATACCGACTCAGGCTACACGTGCCTGCGCATGTCTCGCGAACGGCCGGACGCGCCTATTCTGGCGCTGACGCCCAGACAGGCAACGGCGCGTAAATTGACCTTGAGCTGGGGCGCTCATCCAAAACAAATAGAAGCGCTAACTACTGTCGAGCAGGTAGCCGAGACTGCCTGCGAGATAGCAGTCAAGGATGGATTCGCCAAAACGGACGATACGCTGGTTATTGCAGGAGGTATGCCTCTCGGTGAAGCCGGCACCACGAATCTGATTCGGGTGGCCAACATTTGGTCGTCCACGTTTGCGAAGCATGGATAAGATTCGCATTAACTGGCCGCAAGGCGAGCTTACCGCGACACTGCGGGATACTCCGACTACAAGCCAGTTACTGGCGGCGCTGCCGCTGCAAAGCAGCGCCAATATCTGGGGCGATGAGGTGTACTTCAGTTTACCTTTCTCGGCCCGGCGCGAGTCAGATGCCACCCAGGTAGTAGACAAGGGAGCACTGTGCTTCTGGCTGGAGGGAGATGCATTGGCCCTGCTGTTCGGGCCGACGCCTGTGTCACAGGGGGACGAATGCCGTTTAATCAGCGACGCAAACGTGCTTGGTGTTATCGATGGC
>JBBKXJ010000252.1:0-3290 GCA_037969395.1 Pseudomonadales bacterium | reverse complement strand
GTAAGTAGGTCGCGCGATCGTCTGGCTGAAGGAAGCCCGACCCTTTAGATTGTCCGTAATATCCATCGAAAAATCGATGCTGGGCAGGAAGTTGTTGTAGCTGTTTTCGTCCTCAAGATCTACTACCTCGGAACTTAGCACCTGCAGAAAGTCGTTATCAGATTGCCAAATAATCTGCTGCGGAACGTTCTGACTCGCGGTCACTGTTACATCAGTGTATTCATAGCGCACACCCAGTGTCACATGGGTCGGCATACCGCCGAGCTCACCGTCCAGATCTACTTGCATGTAGGCGGCCAGGATATCCTCTTCCATCACGTTGTCAGCCTTGCCAACCAGGGGAAGTGCACCCGGGGTATAGCCGTAAACGGGCCCCAGCCCTCGCGTAAGCGCTATAGAGTCACCACGCCATGAAACACTGCCGAGTGGAATGGTGCTCGAACCCGGCGGGAGCGCATTACCCTGCGCCGCGGTGCCTCGGGAGAGATCCGCGTCGAATTCACAGCCACTACAGGTCTGCTCGAACAGTCCTTCAGGAACATCACCAGGGGATCCAATACCCCAACCGCCCAGCTCCAGTTGACCCTGTTCGAATTCCTGCGCCATTTCGGTACCCAGATAACTGGCACCGAACTGAACTTTAACGTTTTCGTCTAAATCCCAGGTACCGTCTACCCGGAATTGATCCGTTTCGGTGGTTTGTGCAGAGAAATATTCCTGCGTAACCTGGGTCCCTACGTCAGGCGCATCAAATATGCCGTTTGGTCCATTGGGGTCTGAGGTCCTGACTTCATCTATCACAACACTGGCCTGCGGGATATCCGTGGTGTAATCCCACGCTCGCCAGCCGGCAACCGCGCCCGCAATGTTCACGCGGACCGCGTTTTTTCCAAATGGCGCAGCGGGCCCACTCTTAGCCTCGGCCGTGGCTACGTCAAAATTCAGATTCAAGTTATCGCGCACTTGCCAGTCAAAATTTAACCCGAAATTCTCGAGGGAGTCTTCAACGCCCAGTGTCAGGTTCTGGAAGAAAAAGTCTGCGGCGCCGCCATCAATGACTTCTTCCAGTTTCACCGCCGAAGCCACTTCCGGGTTGCCGTCAAATTCCACGTCAGTATACGTTGTAGCCTGGTGCCAGAGACCATCGATCAATGCGACGGACTTCTGAACATTCTCGGCATACGACGCGTCGGCCGTAATAGTCATTTGGTCGTTTGGCGCGAATTGCAGGGTTAGCTGGCCGTTGGTGCGCTCACGCTCATCTTCATTAAACCCAATGCCGATATTGCTGGGCCTGGCAACCACCGTGCCGTCCGCTGGTTCATTAATGATATTCGCATCTGCCATACCCCAATCGCCTGCAGTATCTGGCCCCCACACCGCCGGGAACCAATTCTCGACACTCATATGGCGGCTACCGGCGTCTCGTTCCTGGAAACTACCGAAGATCGCAACACCCAAGGTGCTTTCGTCGTTAGCCCAGCTATACAAACCGCTGTACTCACCGGTCGTATCGTCGCCGCCGGTATCTTCAACGGCTTTAACGCCAATACTAAGCTTGGTGCCGGTAGTCAAAGGCTTGACGGTATCAATGTTAATCGTCGCGCCCACGCCACCTGTTGGCACGGAAGCACGCCCGGTTTTATAAACCTGGATACCGTTAACACCTTCCGAGGCCAGGTTGGAGAAATCAAAGGAGCGGGTGACACCCTGGTTCCCTTGATCAACCGGGTTACCCGTAATCGAGGTAACGTTCGCCGATGGCAATTGACGGCCATTGACAGTGATCAGGTTAAAACTTCCGCCGAAGCCACGAACAGTAACTTCAGACCCTTCACCGTTGACACGATTAATAGACACACCCGTGATGCGCTGCAGTGACTCAGCGAGGTTGGTGTCTGGCATCTTACCGATATCTTCCGCAGAAATGGCATCAACGACCCCGGTCGCATCGCGTTTTACGTCCATTGCTCGCATCATACTGCCGCGAACCCCTGTGATGACCACTTCTTCAAGCATTGGCTCCTCTTGCGCCATTGCTTGAGTACCACCTAATGACGATATAACACCCGCTATTGCGACGGATAACCTATTTAACTTGAATTGCATCAGACTCTCTCCCCGGTTTTTTTAGGACAAATTATTTAAACCAATTGTTTACGTAATCGATTTTCGCCGCATTACTACTTCGTTTTGATGCTTTAAAGATTAGGACGCGTGTGGGATCGGAATCCGCCCCCTTTGTTATTGTTTTTATCAATTTTCTCTGGCCGGAGCCAATATCGCGCAAAAAATCTGCAAAGATGGAAAAGGCTGAGGCGTGTCCGCGACGGCAAGAATTCGGGGATCGGGCGGCGGGTAGGGACGCAAACTCTTTCAGTGAACCCATCTTAAACCGCTGTCTCGAATTTGGGGTCGACATAAATCATAGCTCCAGATTCTTAAGCCACAATCCGTGAAGCTTTCAATTTTTTAGCGAAGTGTACTCGGCTTTAATTTTGGCTGCAAGACGCCAGTGTCCCACTCACCGCAACCAGCGGCCCACTTACCGCATTTTCCATACCCATTTTTTGCTCCATGATTTATCATCCTCACCGAATAACAAAACGCCTCGGCATAGTCAGTTGAACCTGGAGATGTAGTATGAGCGATCAAAAAATCGGCGACCAGTCATCGCCGGACGACACAAGTAAACGTAGTTTCCTGTTTGGCCTGAGCCTTTTAGTGGGTGGTGCTGCTGCCACGGAACTGCTCGGCGGCAATGCCATATCCACCGCCTTGGCCTATACCCCAAGACCTGATAGCACCAGCCAGGCCGGCAAGATATTCAGCCAGGCTGATATGCTGTTATTGCGAGATATCTGTGCAACGGTGATCCCGAAGACAGAGACAGCCGGAGCGGCAGAGGTCGATACCCACGGCTTTATCGATAACCAGCTGTATCATTGTTATCAGCCGGCGGAGCAGCAACGAGTGACCTCGGTGCTGTTAAAAATCAACCAGGTAGCGTTGCAGCGCCACCAACAGCCTTTTTCGAGCACCACTGCTGCACAGCAACTTGCCCTGCTCACAGATCTCGAAAAACCCGACAATGGCTTCCACCACAAAGACAGAACGGATTTTAAATTCCTGAAAAGCCAGATTGTATTCGGTTATTACACTTCCGAAGTGGGCGCTTCCCAGGAACTGGAATATTTAGCCACACCCGGCGGCTTCAAAGGCTCGATACCCTACGACTCCATAGGCAAGGCCTGGGGATCGTTGGCCTATTATTTCTGATCGAAACTTCC
>JBBKXJ010000251.1:0-20631 GCA_037969395.1 Pseudomonadales bacterium | reverse complement strand
TGAGTGTTGGCCTGGGTTTTGGCTTGCAGGAGATTGTTGCCAACTTCGTGTCGGGCATTGTCATTCTGTTTGAGCGGCCTATTCGTATCGGCGACACGGTTACCGTGGGTGCTCAGTCGGGCACCGTTAGCAAGATACGAATTCGTGCGACCACGATTGTGGATTGGGATCGGCGCGAGGTGATCATACCGAACAAGACATTTATCACCGAGCAGCTGGTCAACTGGACACTGACCGACCCGACCACGCGAGCGACAATCCGCGTCGGCGTGTCATACGAGACTGATATCGAATTGGTGGAGAAGCTGCTGCTTGAAATCGCAACCGCCGATTCCAGGGTGTTGAAAGATCCACCGCCCGCAGCACTGTTTATGGAGATTGCCGACAGTACCCTGAATTTTGAGCTGCGCGTATTTGTGCAGGGCTTGAGCGACAAGGTGCTGGTGTCGCATTCGTTGCGCAGCAGAATCAATCACGAGTTCCGCGCACACAATATTGATATGGCTTTTCCGCAGCGTGATTTGCACTTCGATGCAAAGCCAATTGAAGTGCGGTTGGTTGACGCTGCGGCTCTAACCAAGTCGTAAGGTGCGCTGCGCGCACGCGTCGTGTTAATCGCGCTCTGGCATTACCAGCGGTTTGATTAGCATCACGCCGCGCACCCTGCGAATCAATGAGATCTTAATAGACCAGGCGTCAGTTACGCCACATCAGGTTTCGTTCAACCTGGTCTTTTTCTTTTTGCGCTTCTTTTTACCGACGAGATAGGAGCGCGAAGAATCAACGAGCGCGCGCTGTCTTAGTGCGTTGCGGCCAAGCAGCATGCGAAAACGCATATCATCACGGGCTGTTAGGGTCATCTCTATGGGCCAGGAATGTGCGCCAACTGTCAGCAGCGTCTGGATTACCCAACGCTCCTCTTTGTGACCGCCGGAATCTGTTACCGTACGCTTGTCTACCACGTTGGCCCGGCACACTACCTGCGTTTCGTTGTCGCGCTGGCGCGGGTGTATGCGAAATTCAACTTGCTGAACCCCCTCCTCCCACAGCTCGCGCACGTCAAACGCATGTAACGCCGACGTGCGCGCCCCCGTGTCGACTTTAGCTTTAAGCTGTGGCAGCCCTAACTCTGACAAGGTTACCCATTCGCGCCATCCAAAGGTCAGTAACTCATTCATAAATTATTTAGTCTCGGCGGCAGCCTGCGCTGCATTATTCTGGAGTTAAGCTAGTAATTATCCTGCAAACTGCGGCTGGGCGCGACTATTGATCGTTAATTCAAGACGACTGCCATAGCTATCGCAGCAGTTAACTACCAGCCGGCCCGCAAATAGGGTACGCTGCGCCAAAATCGACGCACAACTTAAGGATTTTATCATGAAGCTCGCGATACTCTCTTGCGGCCCCAATTCGTATAGCACGCGCCGCCTGAAAGAAGCGGCACTACAGCGCAACCATACGGTCAAGGTATTAAACACCTTGAAGTTTGCGATTGACCTGCAACAAGGCATTCCAGATCTCTATTACCGACAAAAATCGCTGAGTAGTTACGACGCGGTGCTGCCTCGCATCGGCGCATCAATTACATATTACGGCACGGCCGTAGTGCGACAGTTTCAGGAGATGGATGTGTTTTGCGCCAACACCGCACACGGCATCATCAACTCGCGCGACAAACTGCGCAGCCTGCAAATTTTAAGTCGCCACCACATTGGCATTCCGCGAACCACGTTTGTGCGTGACAGGAATGACGTCATGCCGGCGATAGAACGAGTCGGCGGCGCCCCCGTGGTTATCAAACTAATCGAGGGAACGCAGGGCATCGGCGTGCTGCTGGCCGAGTCATTGAGCGCGGCAGCGTCAATTATTGAACTGTTACAAAGTCAGAAACAAAACGTGCTGATACAGAAATTTGTCGCCGAAAGTAAAGGCAAGGACATCCGCGCTTTTGTGGTTGGCGATCGAGTCGTGGCGGCCATGCGGCGCGTGGCGCAGGGCCAGGAATTTCGTAGCAATGTGCACCGCGGCGGCATTGCCGAAGCGGTCGAACTGGACGACAGGTACCGTGAGACGGCGGTGCGCGCGGCGCAGATTTTAGGGCTGAGAGTGGCCGGCGTCGATATGCTCGAGGGCAAGAGCGGGCCGCAAATTATGGAGGTCAACTCGTCGCCCGGCCTGGAGGGCATTGAAACCTGTACTGGCCTGGATATTGCTGGCGCCGTGATTGACTACATTTCAGCCCAGGTCGACTTTCCCGAAATCGATATACGTCAGCGCCTGACGGTTAGCAAAGGCTATGGCGTCAGCGAGATCTACGTGCCCGAAGGGTCCAACTTTGTGGGAATGCAGATCAAAGAAACTGAGCTTTTAGAAAAGGACATTAACGTATTGACACTGTATCGCGACGCCAAAGTAATTCCCAACCCCCGCAATGACCGCGTGCTTGAGCCGCACGACAAGCTGTTGTGTTTCGGTAAACTGGAATCAATGCGCGGCATGATCCCGAGGAAAACCCGCCGTCAGCGCAGCCCTGACATCAAAGATCTTGTCTCAGAGGAGCTGGGCCGAGATAACGCCAGCCCTACGAGCTCAGCAGATCGGTGAACCATTGTTATGAGGCCAGCGTAGCAAATAGCGCGTAAATACCGGAGAAAAAGCACCATGTACCGACTTTTCGTTTTGTGCGCTACCTTTTTTTTCAGCCAGCAACTACTGGCAGGCTGCCCGGCTTATCTGGACCATTCGCTGCGCGAACTGCATTCCAAAGACTCGGTCAATCTGTGCGACCAGTTTTCTGGCCAGCCTTTACTCATTATCAATACCGCCAGCCACTGTGGTTTCACCCCGCAATTCAAGGGGCTGGAGGCGGTGTATCAAAAATACCGAGCGCAGGGGCTGGTCGTGGTCGGCTTCGCCAGCGATGATTTTAATCAGGAAGACAAAGACGAGAGCAATGCGGCGAAAATTTGCTACGTCAATAACGGCGTGACGTTCACCATGCTGGCGCCGAGCAAGGTGCTTGGCAGCGATGCGAACCCGGTGTTCCGCGAGCTTGCCTCTCGCACCGAGGAGCCGAGCTGGAATTTTAATAAGTATCTGGTTAATCGTGACGGCAAGGTAGTCAGCCACTTCAACAGTGATGTGACGCCGGAGAGTAGCGAATTGCGTCAGGCTATTGAGCAGTTGCTTTAACGCTTCGCTTCGCGACTAAAGTCGCTCCTACAATCTGGTGAATTGCTTGTGGGAGATACTTCAGTTGCGAGCAGTCCCGCCCTCCAAGCCTTCTTACCATGGCAATTCGTTGCCATCCCACGACCAGAAGCGGCCACTGTCAGCAGGCTGCAGCTTGTCGATTACGGCTAATAAATACTCGGCTGATTGTGCGGGGCTGAACAATTTCTCCGCCGCCACATTCGCCTGGAAGGGCGCAGACAATGCGCTATCGGTTGTTCCCGGATGCAGGGCCGCCACCACGCAGTTGGGCAATGCGCGCTGCCATTCAATGCTAAGTGATTTGAGCGCCATGTTCAGTGCGGCTTTAGAGCTGCGGTAGCTGTACCAGCCGCCGAGTCGATTCTCTTCAATGGAACCGACCCGAGCGGAAACCACAGCGAATACCGAACGCGCGCGGTCTTTCAGCCGCGGTCGCGCATATTTCGCTAGCAACAAACTGGGTAATGCGTTGATCTGCATGCTGCGCATGTACAACTGCGGGTCGAAGCGGGTAATGGTTTTTTCCGGCTGGGCGTCTGTGGAGTGCAAAAAACCGGCGGCGTTAATAATGTAATCCAGTTGCGGTAAGTCGGCGAGTAAGTTCCTAATGCCCTCCTCAGCGCTGACATCTAGCGGCTGCCACTGCAGCTTGGCATGCGTAAACTGCGAGGGGTTGCGATGATAAGTGGCGGTCACCGAGTCAATATTGTGACGTGCGCACAGCGCTTTTACCAGAGCGCCACCGATACCACCTGAACCGCCAACGATAAGTACATTCATAGTTCAACGTCGCCTCTTTAATAAATAGCACCGCGGCGTGCCTGAAGCAATGTTACGTCGCAGTCGGTGCTGCAGATCAGCCTATTCCACGGCGCGATACATGGCGAGCGTGGCCTCGCGCGCCTGTTTGTGGTCGACCACAGGCTGAGGATAGTCAAGCGTGATATCACTTTTGCGGGCAAAGACGTGCGGTTTATGAATATACTTGTCTGGCACGTCGCTTAACTCCGGGCAGTAACTGCGAATAAATTCGCCTGCCCTATCGAACCGCTCTCCCTGGGTGGTGGGGTTAAAAATACGAAAATAGGGGGCGGCGTCGTGTCCCGTTGACGCACTCCATTGCCAGCCGCCGTTATTCGCTGCGTAATCACCGTCGATCAGCTGTTGCATAAAATACGTTTCGCCACAGTGCCAGTCTATGTGCAGATCTTTGATCAAAAAGCTGGCGACGATCATTCGCAAACGGTTGTGCATCCAGCCGGTTTGGTTCAGTTGTCGCATGGCGGCATCGACGATCGGGTAGCCGGTCTGTCCCTCACACCAGGCTTGAAATTCCTCGCTATCGTTGCGCCAGCGCAGTTTTTCATATTTCTGTTTGACGCACGCCCCTTTACTTAGCTCGGGATAGAAGCTGCTAAGATGGCGATAAAATTCGCGCCAGATAAGCTCACTTAACCAAACCCCTGCGCCGCTGTCGCGGGCGAATACTGCTTCGCCCTGCTCCGCTAACAGGCGCTGCAATGCCTGCCGCGGACTTATGACGCCAATGCTGAAATACGGCGACAAGCGGCTGGTCGCGTCCAGCGCTGGAAAATCTCGCTGCGCATCGTACTGAGCCACGTGCTTGCGACAGAACTTGCGCAACCGGCTTAACGCATGCTGCTCACCAGCAGGCCATAAACTGCTAGCGACGAAGTCCGGCGCCGGCGACGCTTGCAACGCGTGCTCAGGACGCGGCTTCACGCGTGGCCGACAGGCGGGCAACTGCTGCTGCAAACTGGCCAGCCATTTTTTCCTGAATGGCGTAAACACGCTGTAGGGCGTGCCGTCCGGTTTCATAACCTGGCCGGGCTGGAAAATCACCGAATCGTGATAACCGCTTGGCTGCACGCCGTCCTCCTGCAGCATACTTATCAATTGTTCGTCGCGGCGTGATTCGTTTAGTTCATATTCGTTGCAGAAATGCAGCTGGCTAATCGCAAGCTGCTGGCAGCGTTTGCGTACGCAGGCCAGAGAATCACTGTAGCTGTCAGCCGCGTCGATCAGCAGCGGAACATTCAACTTTGATAGCTGGGCCGATAAATCGGCCAACTGTGCATATATCAGGTTACGTTTGCACTCGGCCATATGCTGCTGCGCCCACTGCTGTTCGGTGACAACAAACAAGGCCGTCACCGGCTCGCCGGTCGCGGCGGCCGTGCTAAGGCCGCTATGGTCGAGCGTGCGCAAATCGTTTCTAAACCAGACTAACTGCATCGCTTAGGCTTACTCCATCAGAATTTAAAAGCTACGTATATCGTTGCGCGTAAGCTGCGCTCTCGCACCTTGCGCGCATCCTTTTGCGTCGCTCGCATTAAACATAATTTCTGCCCCGCTGACAAACCCCGAGACCCGTTGCCGTGCACTGCATGCCAGCAGTGCGGAGTTACTACGCTGCTTGTTGCTCTACAACGGGTATGCAGCGACAACTGATCCGATGCCATGAGTATCGCGTAATGCCCACAAATGGAGATTAGAAAAAATCGAATTTTTATATGAAATCTGGTAACAGTACAGCAAAACAGTCTAAGCTATGCCCTTTACCAACGTTACGGGAAACGCGATATCCTATGTCTGATAGCGCAGTCGACACTCGCTGGAACGAATTGATCACCGCTGTAGCCGACCGCGCGGACAAGAAGGCGTTTGCCGAGCTGTTTCGGCATTTTGCACCACAGCTCAAGGCCTACGCGTTGTCGAAAAGTGGCGTCGCTGGCTCCGGCGAAATTGCCGACGAGGTGGTGCAGGAAACTATGATCAAAGTCTGGCGCCGGGCCAGTCTCTACAACGCCAGTAAAGCAAACCTCTCAGCGTGGATTTTTTCTATAGCGAGAAATACGCGAATCGATATTTTGCGTCGTCATGCCAAGCATCAATCTAACGTCAGCACCGATGACCTTTGGCTAACCGCCGAAGACACCGAACCCTTCGCTGCTCTGCAGCAGAAGCGCATAGAAGAAACCATCCGCGGCTCGCTTGGCAGTGTGTCGAGTGAGCAGTCGCTGATGCTGCAAAAAATGTACATGGAAGGCAAGTCACAAAGTGAGATTGCCGCTGAGTGCGATATACCGTTAGGCACTGTAAAGTCGCGCGTGCGGCTGGCAATGGCACGGTTGAAACTGGTTTTGAAGGAGCAACATCAATGATAGCGTATCACCCCGATAAACTGCTGTTGGCTGACTATTCAGCCGGCAACATGAGCTTTGGACCCGCTCTGTGCGTAACTGCGCACCTTGAGCATTGCCAGTTATGCCATCGCGAACTGCAGGAGATGACGACTCTGGGCGCCGTGTTAATGGAGCAGCAACGCGCTGCTGATGTCAGCCCTGAGTTGTTCGAGCGGGTGATGCAATGCATAGCGAAAGAAGATGTAACGGCAAGTCAACATTACGTGGCTCGCGGCAAACGTACTGCACTCGATAATTTTGTGCCGAAAGATTTACAAAGTATCAGCTGGAGCGGGTTTGGGGAAACGCTGAAGTCGCATGAGCTCGATGTCGGCGACTCTGAGCATTTGGTATCACTGATTCGCATGCGTCGCGGCGGTGCGGTGCCGAAGCATACTCACAGAGGCCAGGAGATTACGCTGGTACTACAGGGTGGCTTTTCCGACGCCAGCGGTAGCTATCGAGTCGGTGACTTTATCGAATGTAACCGCGAGATAGACCATCAGCCGGTAGCCAATCAGAATGAAGATTGTTTCTGTCTGACCAGTCGTAGCGCTCCGGTCAAGTTTACCGGGCCGTTTATGCGCGCACTTAATCCCTTCCAACGGGGTTAGGCCACAGTCAAACTGCGCTCCGAGGGTGCGTCGTCCACACCGAACTCTTAATTCACTCGTACGCGCGGCGCAGCCTACAGCTGCTGCTCAGTGCTTAGCTGCAATGTTTCCCCTTCTGTGCGGCGTCAACATCCGCCGCGCAACGAGGTACGACGAGCCAGTCTGGTCTGGTTTGAAAACACGAGAAACGACTATTGAACACTCCCGGCTTTCAGGATCACTTCGGCGTTGAGGCCAGCGCCTACCGCCAATTTCGCCCAACCTACCCGCTGTCGCTGTTTGCCAAACTGGCCGCTGCCTCTGAGGGTCACCAACTGGCATGGGACTGTGCAACTGGCAGCGGCCAGGCGGCGCTGGCGCTGGCCGATTTTTACCAGGCGGTTGTGGCGACCGATGCCAGCGCCAGTCAACTGCAGCATAGCGCTAGCCATAACGCCGTTTATTTTGTGCAGGCGCCGGCAGAAACGCCCTGCATTAAACCGGCTAGTGTTGACTTGCTGGTTGTTGCGCAGGCTTTGCACTGGCTACATCTGCCGACGTTTTTTCCTGTTGCGCAATCAGTATTAACGCCCGGCGGTGTATTCGCGGCGTGGACTTATAATTTGATGACCGTTAACACGGCAATTGACCCCTTGCTCAACGATTTCTACCACAACACCTTAGGCGCGTATTGGCCGCCACAACGCAGGCTGGTAGAAAGTGGATATGCGGATATCGCTATTCCATTCCAGCCGATCGAGGTTGGTGAATTCGCGATGGCGGCGCAATGGAATCTGCGCGCTCTGTGTGGCTACCTGTCAACGTGGTCGGCCGTCCAATACTATAAACAAGACACTGGCATAGATCCGTTGCCAGGTTTGCATACCAGGCTAGTCCGCGAGTGGGGAAATGAGGCTAGCATCAAGCAGGTCAGATGGCCGCTCAGCGTAAAAGCCGGCATTAAGCGCTAATCATGCCGTTACAGGCTTCCGATCATGCTGCGTTGTCTCACCCGGGCCATGCTTTTAGCGAGGGCAGCGTGTTCGGGTACTGCGGATTATAATTCCTATAACGGAGAGTGCTCGCATCAACATTGAACAGCGAACCGTTTCACACTAAATCGAACAAATATTATACTGATCACAAAACAACCTGAAAGATTAAATTTTAACCTCCTATTGGTTGATCCTTAACCAATCGCATATAAGCTCTAACTATGCAACGTCATCAATAGGAATTTAATCATGCGTTTAAGTAGTATTAGTTTAGCAGTCATTATGGCCACGGGAACCGTTAGTTTGGAGGCCAATGCTGGCATTCAAATGTGGCCGTTTGCCTCCAGCGAGTCGAAAACCACGGTCCCTGATAAGTCTACAGATTCCAATTTTTATAACCGCGTACGGCACAGCAAACAGGCAACGTCTTTCGGCCAGAAATTTCGTCGCTTAAGCTTGCGCTGGGCGAGCTGGGGCGCGTCGTCGACCACCAGTGCAGATAGTGCCAGTGCGGTTGCAACCACCAGCAGCGTTAGACGTTCCAGCAGCAGCCGCAGCTGGCGCATAAGCAGAAACCCGGTTACGCCTGTTACCCCACCGGTGACTCCTACGCAGCCTGCACCGGCGCCGGACCCTAAACCGGCTCCTGCTCCTGCTCCTGCGCCTGCTCCTGCGCCTGCGCCTGCGCCTGCTCCTGCTCCTGCTCCTGCTCCTACGCCTGCGCCTGCGCCTGCACCGGTAACACTTGGCCAGGCCACTCTGACCTGGCAAACACCCACCGAAAGAGAAAACGGTGTTGCGCTACCTACTTCTGAAATCGGTTCTTATGAAATCTATTACACATCAGAGCACGACGGTGCGAGCGAAACGATTGTGGTAAACAACGCCACACAGGTAAGGTACACCGTCAATGGGCTGAAGCCTGACTCGTATCACTTCTCAATGGTAACGGTCGACTCCAACGGCATTTACAGTGAGCTTTCGCAAGTTGTGAGCAAGACGATCAACTAAGTCACCCGTTCGACCTTTAAGGGGTAGCCGACTATGTCGCTACCCCTTTTTATTTACAGGGATGTAATGTATGTCGCGGTAGGCATGGATGCCGTGAGCGACGATTTAAAGTGGCCAGACCATCCTGCGGCCGGCGAGGAAATAATCCTCGGCATCGTTATGCTGGCGGCCGAAGTACAGGCCAATAGCAACCATAAGCAAGCCATAAACGATTACGATACCGAGATCGACGGAGTGCAGGCTGACGCCGGTTTGAATTATTGAATTCATATTGTTCAACGCCCACCAATTAGCTGATTTATCCGCGACCAAAGTCGCTTCCACAAGCGAGCCACGTTCTTGTAGCAGCGACTTTAGTCGCGATCTGAGCGCGAAGGTATTTTATTTCCTCACCGCCTTTGACTAAAGGGTATATCCAACCGCAAGCGAGGTCGTGCGGGCGTGTCAATTGTTAATGACAATGCCTTTTTATTCTTCCCATAGTGAGCGTGGAATACCGGTGAAAGACGTCTTGTATAGCTGATTATATATACAGTATCCTAGCGCAGTTATGAAACTCTATATCGCCGAAAAACCCAGTCTCGGGCGCGCCATTGCCGCCGCGCTGCCCAAACCGCAGCAGAAAGCCGACGGCTTTATTCGCGTCGGCAATGGCGACTGCGTTAGTTGGTGCATCGGTCATTTACTGGAGCAGGCCGAACCGCACGCATACAACCCCGACTACAAACAGTGGCGGCTGGAACATTTGCCCATTGTGCCGCCGCAGTGGCAATTGCAGGCTAAAGCAAGCACTAAAAAACAGCTGGCTGTGCTTAAAAAACTGATAAAACAAGCCGACCAACTCGTGCATGCCGGCGATCCGGACCGCGAAGGGCAACTGCTGGTCGATCAGGTAATTGATTTCCTGGGAGTAACCGGTAACAAACGAGACAGTGTTGAGCGTTGCCTGATCAACGATTTAAATTTTTCCGCCGTACAAAAGGCGTTGGCAAAACTCACCCGCAATAAAGACTTTGCACCGCTGTCGACTTCGGCACTGGCCCGGTCGCGGGCTGACTGGCTGTACGGCATTAATTTGACCCGCGCCTATACTCTACAGGGGCGCAAGGTGGGCTACGATGGCGTGCTCTCGGTTGGTCGCGTACAAACGCCGGTGTTAGGTTTGGTAGTGCGCCGCGATCAGGAAATTGAGGCCTTCGTTTCGAAACCGTTTTATGAGGTGCTGGCGCATTTGCAAACGACAGACAAACAGCAGTTCAGCGCCAAGTGGCGGCCCAGCGAAGCTTGCCAGCCGCATATGGATGCAGACGGGCGGGTGCTCAACAAGTCGCTTGCCGCGAATGTAGTCAAGCGCATTACCGACAAACCTGGCATAGTAAAGTCGGTAGAGCGAAAGAAAAAAACGCAGGCGCCCCCTCTGCCCTACAATCTATCGGCCCTGCAAATTGATGCAGCGCGCGTGTTCGGTATGAGTGCCCTGCAGGTGCTGGACACCTGCCAGAACTTGTACGAACGCTACCAGCTGATAACTTACCCACGCTCTGATAGCCGCTATTTGCCCACTGAACAGTTATTGCAAGCGCCCAGCGTGGTCGCAGCAATCGCCCATAATAGTTCTCAGCTAAAAGCAGCAGCTACGCAAGCTGACACTAATCTGAAAAGCAAAACCTGGAACAACAGCAAGGTAGAGGCGCATCATGCCATCATTCCTACCACCAAAAAAGGCGACCTTAAATCACTTGCTATAAACGAGCGACAAGTCTACGAGATGATCGCGCGCCAATTTTTATTTCAGTTTTATCCCCCTCATGAGTACGCCGAGACACGGGCAGAGATTGTGATTGAAGGCGGACTTTTTGTTGCACAGGCGCGACAAATGCTGGCACCGGGCTGGAAGGCTCTCCTCAGCGTAAGCTCGATAAAAAAATCGGACGATGAAAACGACGCACGGCTACCCGCGTTAAAGCAAGGCGACACGCTGCACTGTGATCAAGGTGAGCTGCTGACGAAAAATACTCAGCCACCGCAGCACTTTACCGACGCCACATTGCTGGCCGCCATGACCGGTATCAGTCGCTTCGTGAAAGACATTGAGTTACGCAAAATTTTGAAAGACACTGACGGTCTTGGTACCGAGGCGACCCGCGCCGGAATCATCGAATTATTGTTTAACCGCGGCTTCTTGCAGCGCGAACGCAAGCAAATACACTCCACCGCCACCGGCCGCGGCTTGATTGCGGCGCTGCCGGAGACGGCCACAACGCCGGACATGACCGCGCAATGGGAGTCGCAGTTAAACGCTATCGGCACGCGTAAAGCGACTTATGCGGAATTTATGCAACCGCTGACCGCTTCGTTGCATACCTTAATTGAACACAGCAAAGCGTCGTTGCCCAGCCAGCTAGCCGGGTTGAGTGCCAGTAAGCCGGCAAGGAAGTCTGTGAATAAAAAACGCAGCAAGCCGCGTAAAAAGAATAACCGTGTTCGCGACTGAGGTCGCTCCCATAAACACGTTTCTATGTTGTGCTGTTGGAGCGACTTTTGTCGCGAATTTCATGTTAAAAAAGGGGCCAAACCGCAGCCCCGTGAACATCTGGATTTAGCGTTTATCCATGATCCTCATCTTCGTCGTCATCATCCTCAATCGCGTCGACCGGTACGGCGCATGTTCCTACTTCTTCCGGGTTGTTAACATCCTCGGTTTTGATTTCCAACACCAGACCAACGCCAGGCGCATAATACTTGTGCTCGGCAACAGCTGGTTCTATCGGTGAAAACTCTCTGGTAATCAGACAATCGTTGTTACATACCGAGTCGATATAGGCGCTGATTTCGTCGCCGTCGTCGTTGCAATCGTCGCCGTCTAAAATGCCGTC
Source organism: Pseudomonadales bacterium (assembly GCA_037969395.1). GTDB lineage: Bacteria > Pseudomonadota > Gammaproteobacteria > Pseudomonadales > JAUIET01 > JBBKXJ01. Next base: position 8,737 of record JBBKXJ010000251.1, on the reverse strand, counting down.
GGCGACATTGTCCAGCACTTCCGCAACATCTTCAGCATCTTGGATTTGCATTTCCTGACGGTACACATCACCGATTTGTGGCGCGGCTTTCATCAGAATCCCCGGTTGCGCATAGTCTCTAAAAGCTTTCCAGGAGCCGTCGGTATCGGTTAACTCGGGGTTAGCCGGCATATCGCCGTCGAAGATCTCGAAGTTCTTTGCTATTTCGCCGCAGTACCACACGTTGCCGTCGATATCCTGTGCGTACCAATCATCGGTATCCTCTACGATGGCTCCCTCTTCCTCGGCAACGTCTTGCACGGTCAGACAAGTGACTCCGCCTATCAGTTTAGTGTCCCTTGTGATGGTGACCGTATTGCCGCCATCTTCACCGCGATACGACTTACTACCCTCCACTAGCTCGAAATACATATTGGGCGCAACGCTAATACCGACTTCCAATGGGTTGACGAAGTTTTCCGGCACCCAGAAACTAGTCATATCGTAGCCCTGTTCGCCTACCTGGCGACACAAATCACGACGCGCGTACAATTGGGTTTTGCAGGTGCGGCGGCTTTCCCGCAGTTCTGTCACGGCATCCTTGCGACAATCGGACTTTGCCGCAGGGTCAAGCAGCTGCTCGCAATTGGCGCGTATAACCCAATAGTCGTCAGCGGCGTCAAAACTGCAGGCCGTTGCCGTGCGGTGGGCGCTCTTGGAACAGGCGCGATCGCCCTGCCTGTCCTGATTGGCAGCTGCCGACGGCAGATCGATGATTGTCACCGCCGCGACCAAAGCCAACGATTGCGCTAGCCTGGACTTCACCAACGCATTAACCATCGGGCTTACGCTGCAGGCGCTTTGATACTGAAGTGGATTTTTCATGGTCATTCTCCTCTACGTTTTAACAGTTGCATGTGTGAACTTGCAACGAGGAGGGTACAAGGCGAACTTAACCACAAGCTGACGGCAGTGTTATCAGTTGGTAAGGTTATGCTTTGCGACCAAAAGCGCTGCCACACAATAGTCGACCTTGCAGTAGCGCCTTTAATCGCGAACCGGGCTTGGAAAAATGCGCGAACCCGGAAAAGTAATCGTAAAGGTTGCACCGTTGCCGGCTTCACTGGCCACGCTGATCTCACCACCATGGGCGCGCGCCACCGCCTGGGAAAAACTCAGGCCCATGCCACAACCCGTCTCAGAGCGGCTTTGATCACAGCGAAAGAAGCGTTCAAAGATGCGTGCCTGGTCCGGCTGTGGAATGCCAATGCCCGTGTCCGTAACGACGACCTTTATGCTAGCGTCGGCGCAGCCCAGGTTGATGCCCACCTTGCCATTGGGCGGCGTGTACTTGAGCGCGTTGTCTAACAGATTAGCCAGCATGCGCTGCAGGCTTTGTACATTGCCGCGCATGCTGCAGCCATTGTCCAGCTCACAGCTTAAATCAATTTGTTTCTCATCGGCCACCGGCTCGAACAGCTCACAGGCGTCTCTGGCAAGTTCGGATATATCGACGGTTTGCAGGTCGGCGGCGGCCGTGCCGGCTTCGGCTTCGGCGACATCCAGCGTGGCATTTATCATTTGCAGCAGGCGGTCGCATTCCTCGATAGTGGTTGACGCTGCCTGCTTGTGTGCCTCGGTCGTGGTCGCACTGGAGACGGCCACTTCAGAAATCGCTCGAATACGCGCCAACGGGCTGCGCATATCGTGCGCGATGTTGTCGGTCATTTCACGCATCTCAGTAATCAAATCGCGAATGCGGTCGAGCATGGCGTTAAATGTATCCGCCAGTTTTTGAATCTCAGCGCCTTGCGGTCTTACCGTCACACGCTGATCGAGATGCCCACCGTGGATATGGGCAGCCGTTTCGCTGACTTCTTCGATACCGCGTACTGCTTTGCGCGCCATCACCCAGCCGATAAACGACGAAATTGGAATGGCCAGCAGAAAAACCACGGCAAATACCGCAAACAACACCTCCAACATCTCTTCGCTTTCTTCTACGCTTTCGCCAATTTGTAGAATGACTTGCGGACCAATGCGGCCATAAACTATTCTTGTGGCGTACTCCTGCCCCCCAACCTCAACGGTACGCAATACAATACGGTTTTTAGTGGCCGCACGCCGAACAGCTCGATCGTCGACTTTTAGGTTGCGCCAATGCGACAAATCGGACGCGTAAAATGCCTTGCCTTCATTGTTCAACAATACCAGAAAGATGTTTGCTTCGTCACCCGCCATCACCTCCCGGGCAATTTCACTTTTCACGCCGGCGAGTCCTTTATCCTCAAACAGTTCGGCAAATTCTTCTATATCTTCTTCCAGGTCTTCGTCCATGCGTTCGTCAAGTATGGAAACCATAGCCAGATAAAACACCACGAAGGCTGCCAACAGAAAAATAACGAATGCCGAGGTATACCAGAGCGTTAAGCGCGATGCTAGTGTCATAGGCAAGTCAGTACTCCGAGTGCTTCAGTACGTAACCCAGACCTCTGACCGTGTGTATCAGTGGGATGTCGAACCCTTTATCGATCTTTTCTCTCAGCTTGCTGATTCGCGCCTCGACCACATTTGTTTGTGGGTCAAAATTGTAATTCCACACTCGTTCCATAATCATGGTTTTCGAAACGATATGACCGGCGTTGCGCATCAGGTATTCCAGCAGCGCAAACTCCTTGGGCTGCAAATCGATTTTGCTGCCGCATCTCACTGCTGTTCGCGCCAACAGGTCGATAGACAAATCGCCCACCGACAGTTCGGTGGACTCAACAATATTATTGGCCCTGCGTAACAAGGCGTTCACCCGCGCCAGTAATTCGCTGAATGAGAAAGGTTTGGTCAGGTAGTCGTCACCACCGCGCTGTAAGCCTTGCACGCGATCATCCAGTGAACGCTTGGCACTTAAAATAATCACCGGCATGTTGTTTTTGCGCTCGCGCATACGTTCGATGATGGCAAGCCCGTCAAGCTTCGGCAACATCAGATCGATGATGCCAACATCATAGGAATCGTTTAACGCAAGATCCAGGCCGGCCATGCCGTCGGCGGCGTGATCAATGCTAAAACCGGCCTCCTGCATGCCCCTACGAATGAAATGGGCAATTGTGGCATCATCCTCGATCAGTAGTATTCTCATCATCGTAGTAATGCAATTTGAGCGCGTCGACTAGTATACTAAACCTCGTTTGCGCGCTTGTAAGCCCTTTTTGGCCTACATTACCAGATGATGAACTACGCGGTAGCGAACCTGATTTACAATAAACTATAACGCTCGAATAAGAGATTTTCTATTGTGCTGCTACGTATCGGGCCGGTTCTTTTGCTGGCCATTGGAACACCGCTGACGAGCTTTGCCGGCGACGAAGAAGCGGACACCGTCGAGCCGGCTGCGCAATCCGCAAAATTTTACCGCAGCCCGGAAGAGCGGCGCGATGCAGGGCAAGGCACTCAAGTTACCGACTGGCTGCTTTTTGCCGGGCTGGTTGAACTGGAACAGGAGTTTCTGGTAAACCAATTTCGAAACAACGTTACAGCTACCGAAAGCGATGGCTTAACGCCGACGGTTGAAGCCGTTTTTGAAGTCACCGCCTTTCCGTGGCTAATTGGCGAATTTGTGTTCGAGGCCGAAGTCGATGACGGCTACTTCGCCCGCATCGACGAGGGCTTAGTGGCTATTGAGACCGAAAACTGGGGCCTGAAAATCGGTCGTCAATACCTCCCGTTTGGCGAATTTTACAGCCATTTTGTCAGTGGTCCGGCGTTGGAATTTGGAGAAACTCGCGCGACCTCGCTGCTTGCCGACTATTCGTTTAGTGATAGTCTGGAAGTCAGCATGTTCGTATTCGATAGCGATTTTAGCAAGCCGGACGAGAACGACGACTTTGATTGGGGCCTGGCGTTTGAGTATGTTACCAACAACGAAGCAATCAGGCTGGGGGTCAGTTACTTGTCGGATTTGGCCGAGGCCGACGAGCGCCTGCTAGAGGAGCACGTTTACAATTATAAACGACGCGTATCCGCGTGGAGTGCGTACGCGCTGATTGGCTTCGACCAATTCGAGCTCACAGCGGAAATAGTGCAAGCGCGGCGGTCGCTAGTCGCTTTTACCGCGCCTGCAATACCTTCAATAGCAGTCGAGCCGAACGAAGCGGAAGATGAAAACCATGACGACGAACAGGTAGCAGCGTTCAAACCTTCCGCCTATAACCTTGAACTGGCTTATTTTCCGCAACCGCATATGCAGTTCGCCATTCGTGTCGAGCACACTAATGAGTTGGAAGACGCACCCGAATGGCGCTATGGCATCGCAACTTCGTGGCGCATTGGCAGATACGTGGGCGTGTCGCTCGATTACCTGTACGGTAAATACCAGCGGGGGTATGTGCTGGATGACAACGACAACGCACTTAGTCGCAGTCATCAGCTAGCTGCACAGTTGGTGGTGGAGTTTTGACGCATTGATTCGCGACTAAAGTCGCTCCCACAATAGTATGGGCCAACTTTCATACAGCCGCAGGCTGCCCCCAAGGGCGGATCACACGGATGAGGCGAGTGCATGCTAACTGTTTGGCAGCAAGCCCTTTAGAACCAGCTCGTGGTAACCGACCATACCGATGACTTTTTCGTCCTTGATCACCGGCGCAACGGAAATGCCAAACTTTTCAAATAATCTCGCACAATACCTGACGTCCATTTCGGGTCGAATCGATATTACCGGCTTGGTCATAATTTCATAGCTGTTGATGCGCTCCGGCGCCCTGTCTTTTGCCAGCACTTTGTTGGCAATATCCGACAGCAAAATAATGCCATACTCATCGTTCTCATCGCGCTTATCGACGATTAAGGTTCTGGTGTCAGTTTCCAGCATCTTATCCAGCGCATCCTTTACCGTGGTAAAACCATCGATAATAGTAAAGTTATCACGCATCACGTCGCGCGCGCGCACTAAAGTTCGCTGCTTCATAATTCCTTCTCCACTTTTTCGCTGAGCACTTGAATTTGGTGTCTCACACCAACGGCGTCTTCGACATCAAGCTGCAGCGCAATACCGGTGCCTGAGGTTTCGTCAAATTCACCGGCGCGGCTAATTTCTTCCATGATATGACGGCTAAGATGCTCCTCCACCAGAAGCAGCAGCACGTCACGCTGCGTTTCCAGGGTGAGGCCAAAAAATGTTTTACCAGGTTTAGCCCCCTCGCCGCGCGCGTGACTGATGGTCGTGGCACCGGTCGCGCCGGCCGTGCGCGCCGCTTCTATTACGGCGTTGCTTTTATCATCCTCGACAAAAACAACAATCATTTTAAAGTGCATTCTATCTTCCTTTAAAGGTACTCAAATTTACTCTTTATGCCTCGCCCTTAGCTTCGACAGCTGCGCATAGGCCATGACCGATATGATTGGGAATAAGCTGGCAAATGCAATCAGACCGAAACCATCGATCAACGGATTCCGGCCCGGTACGTTTTCAGCCAGCCCCAAACCCAGCGCCGCTACCAGCGGCACAGTTACCGTTGAAGTCGTCACGCCGCCGGAATCATAAGCTAAAGGTACAATCGATTTAGGTGCGAATGTCGTTTGAATAACCACCACCACATAGCCCGAGATAATGTAGTAATGAATCGGGTGCCCCACCACGATGCGATAGCTACCGAGTGCAATGCCAATGGCGACGCCCAACGCAACTGCGTTGCGCAAGCCCCATACGCTAATCGCACCGGCTGATACCTGATTGGCTTTGATCGCGACGGCGATCAGCGATGGTTCGGCAATGGTGGTGCTGTAGCCAATCATAAATGCAAACACATACACCCAGTAGTAGTCGCGCCAGCTTGCAGCCAACCCTGATGCGTTAGCCACAAAGGCAGGGTCGGTTAATTGCTCGGCCATCAATCTGCCCAACGGAAAAAGCGCGCGCTCCAGCCCCACCAAAAACAATGACAAGCCCAGCACCACATAAACAAAACCAATGCAGACCTGCTTTACCTTCGGTATAGGACGGCGAATGACGAATAGTTGAAAGCCGAATATCACGGCCGCGATCGGCATAACATCGCGCATCGTGTTAAGCAGAGTGTTGAGGATATTCTGCAACAATTCCATCAAACCAGTAGTCCGTATGCCATCACAAAGATAATGGGTGTTAGCGAAGCAAACGCAATCAAACCAAAGCCATCCAGCATCGGATTGCGCTCTTTGATTGCCGACGCCAGCCCTACTCCCAGCGCTGTGACTAACGGTACGGTGATGGTTGAGGTGGTAACGCCGCCGGAATCGTAGGCTATGCCAATAATTTCCTTGGGAGCGAACCCGGTCATTACCACTACTGACAGGTAACCAATAATAATCATGATGTGAATAGGCCAGCCGCGCAGAATACGCAGCACGCCGATCACGATAGCGAAGCCTACCGCGAGAGCCACCGTATAGCGCAAACCGTTGGCATAGCTACGCTGGGATTCTATGCTGCTGTCAATCGCATTGGCGTTGGCTGCCACTTGAGCCGCTTCATTGGCAACCGCGATTAACGCGGGTTCTGCGACCGTGGTACCAAAGCCCAGCGCGAATGCAAAAATCAGAAGCCATGTAACGCTACCCTTGCGCGCAAATGCCTGTGCCAGGCTTTCTCCAATGGGGAATAAGCCCATCTCCAGCCCGATAAGAAAAAATGCCAAACCGAGCACCACAAACACTATGCCTACGGCAAGGTCCAGCACATTCGGCAGCTCTTGCTGTAAGACGAAGAGTTGGAAAAATAAAATAACGGCGATGATAGGCAACAGGTCACGCATGCTGTCAAATACAGGACGCAGCGCTTTGTAGAGGCCTCTTAGCATGACAGCATAATAAGGGGGAGAGATGAGTCTTTGCGGCTTCTTTGAACTATATTGAGCATTAACAACTTCCTTTGCATGCAACAGTACCGCTTTAGCGCGGAGTGTATTATGCTTCTCTGCCGCTGAGTTCTTCGTGCTGGTTGTTAGTGTAGATAATAACAGGAACGGACACTCCTTCAATCAATAATTCCCGGGTATATTATGACCGCTGAAATTCTTAAGTATGTTCTTACCCTGAGTTACGTTGTACTAGTCTACTGGCTGTCATGGATTGGCATGCGCCGAACCAAAGATATTGCCGGCTTCGCCATTGGCAACAAGGATATGAACCCCTACATTATTGGCGTTACCCTCGCTGCCTCAATCGCCTCAACTGCTACCTTCGTTATTAATCCAGGTTTTGTTTACGTGCACGGCTTTGCTGCTTTTTTACACTACAGCGTTGCCGGCTCATTAGGCATTCTCACGGCGTTTCTGGTGCTGTCGCGTGGCTTTCTTCGGTTGGGCGAAGAGAAACAGGCGCTAACCATTCCTGAATGGATTTACCATCGCTATCAACACCGCGGCTTTAGCTTGTTCTTCGCCTTTATTAATTTGTTGTCTATCGCGTTTGTGGTGCTTATCCTGGTGGGCTGCAGCTTATTGATGACCGGGCTGTTTCCGGTTGAGCAAAAAACCGCGCTGGTGATTATCCTATTGTTCGTGTTTTCGTATGTGTTGATGGGCGGCACCTATGCGCACGCTTACACCAACACGCTGCAGGGCATTATGATGATTTTGGTGACCGTGTTTCTGTTTGGGCATGGGCTGCATTATTTTGACGATGGTTTCTTCGACTCTTTACAGTCCGTCGGCAATAATTACGCCGCCGTTTTCAACGGGGAAAGTAATCTTTATTACAACTTTTTCTCGGTGTTTGGCAGTGGTTTTATCATTACCTTCGCCTTAATGCTGCAACCGCACATTTTGACCAAGGTGCTTTATCTGCGCAGCGAAGCCGACATCGGTAAATTTATTGGCACCACGGTGGTGGTTGGCACGCTGTTTACGCTGATATTAACGGTCGGTTTTTTTGCCCGACTTGCCGGGCTTGAAATATCCTCACAGGACGCGGTAGTGCGCGAGTATCTATTGTATGAATTTGGCGCAAGTCCCTGGGGTGATGTCACGCTGACTTTTATTTTTGTCACCCTGCTGGCCGCCGGCATGAGCACGCTGGACGGCATTTTGGTCTCCTTATCGGCAATGGTAGTCAACGATATAGTCACCCCACTGGCAGGCGACAAACACAATGGGCTGGCCTGGTCGCGCTGGGTGCTGGTCGGCGTAGGGGTGATAGGCCTTGCGTTAGCGTGGAACGCGCCGCCGCTGATTGGGCTGTTTGCTCAGAAGGGCGTATACGGCCTCGCCGCCGCATCGCTAGTGCCTATGCTATTTGGTGTGTTGTTTAAGGGTCATTTGCCGCTGTGGATTATCGCCGGTTCAGCTTTTGCAGGTTTGTTTATTCATTTTTATCTCAACCTGTTTGGCGGCGTGGTTAATCCTGCGGTGTCGGCGAGTTACGCGATTATTATTTCGCTGGTGTTTGCCGGGTCGAGTTTAGCGCTTGTGCGTCTGCGCAGAGACAAGAAGGAATCGAGTGAACTGCAGGACATTGGTCGTCAGGGAGAGTCTGGAAGCGCACGTTGAACGATGCTTCGCGACTGATGTCGCTCCCACGGTTCAGTATTTCATTGGGGGCGTTGCGGAATCTGAAGGAGTTGTGGGAGCGACTTTAGTCACGAATAGTCAGCGATACGCATCAACGCTAGGAGGCTGTCCGAGAATGGCGATCGTAGCGAGGGCGTGAGATTTTGAGTCAGCTTTTTGCGTCGATTGAGGTGAATAGTGGTTCTATTTGCCGAAATCGACGCGGAAAGATGGCC
>JBBKXJ010000250.1:0-16164 GCA_037969395.1 Pseudomonadales bacterium | reverse complement strand
TGGCTATCACCGTACTATCATCGCACAAACGCCATCTTGCGGCGTATGAAGGCAAGCTGAGTCGCCAGTGGTAACTCCTTGGGGCACACATCTTCGCAGCCCATCAGGCTCATACAGCCAAACACACCCTTCTCATCGCCGATGAGCTCGTAGTATTCTGCATCGCTGCGGCTATCGCGCGGGTCAAGGCGAAAGCGCGCGATCTTATTGAGCCCGACCGCGCCAACAAATTCTTCACGCATATGCGCCGTACCGCAGGCAGCGATGCAGCAACCACATTCTATACAGCGCTCCAACTCGTATATTTGTTGCGCGAGAGCTGGTTCCATAGGCTCTTCGATCGCATCGAGATCAAGCGCGTCTGCCTGTGTGTGAATCCAGCTGCGCAAGCGTTCGCTCATGCCGCGCATCCACTTGCCGGTATCGACTGAAAGGTCGCCGATCAGCTCAAACAGAGGCAGCGGCGCAAGATAGATATCCATCGCCATGTCTTTGGTTAGCGTGCGGCAGGCAAGGTCGGGCCGACCGTTGATTATCATGCCACAACTGCCGCAGATGCCGGCGCGGCATACGAAGTCGAACTGTAAGGAAGGATCCTGCGTTTCGCGAATTTCGTTAAGAGCAATAAACAGTGTCATGCCGTCGGCTTCTTCGATCTCAAACGCCTGTTGATGCGGAAAGCTGTGCGGGTCTTGCGGGTTGTGGCGTAGAATATGCAGCGTCAGAGTCCGGCGCGCAGGCACAGTGTTGATTAGCTCCACTAGCTTTCTCCCAAGCGTGCGTTGCGACCGCGAAATCGTTCCGGCAAAAGGTGCTCGAAAGGCATCAAGGCTTGTTGCAGCGCAAAGCGGTCCATGGGTGTTTGCTCACCAAGCGCGTCGATAGCCGCTACGCGTTGCGCTGTTGCAGCATGATCAATATGATCTTTAGCTCCGTAGCCCCGCCACCCTGGCGGTAATTCCATCGCCATCACATCCAGCGCTTCATAAGCAAGCTGCGGCAGCGTTGCGTTTTCATCTGGCCAACTCGCCAGCGTGCGCTGCAGCCAGTCGCGGTCATTACGCTGCGGAAAATCCTGGCGGTAGTGTGCACCTCTGCTTTCGGTGCGCTGCAGTGCGCCATAAGCGACGCACAGCGCAAGCTTCAGCATTTTTTGTACGCGATAGGCGGCAACCAGTTCCGGGTTAGCACCCGGTGTTTGACTTTTAACGCCGATATCTCTGCTCAGTGCCAGCAATGACTGCAATTGCTCTACCGCCTCATTGAGCTGCTCGCCGTTACGGAAAATACCAACCTTTTCGGTCATGGTTTCCTGCATCGCACGCATCAAATCGAAGGCATTTTCATGGCCACCGCCGCGCAGCAATTGCTGTATATGGTCGTGCTCGCGTTGCCAGCACTGCTTAATCAGGGCGCTTGAGACACTCATCTCGGCTGCCGCGCTGCTGCAGTAGTCAGCAATGTATTCACCCACCAACATGCCGGCGACCACCGTTTCCGCCACCGAATTGCCGCCGAGACGATTAAAGCCGTGCATATCCCAGCAGGCCGCTTCGCCTGCGGCAAATAAGCCCTTCAGGGTGGGGCTGTGGCCGGTGTAATCGGTGCGCACTCCGCCCATGGAGTAATGCTGCGCCGGGCGCACCGGTATCAAATCGGTTACCGGGTCGATGCCGAGAAAATACTGACAGATCTCCTTCACTTCGCGCAGATTGGATTCAATATGCTCGCGGCCGAGCAACCGAATGTCTAACCATAGATGCTCACCGAAGCGCGATTGCGCTGCATGCCCGCTAGCCATATGCTCTTCCATGCGGCGCGATACCACGTCACGCGACGCCAGTTCTCTTTTCTCTGGCTCGTAGTCTGGCATAAAGCGATGTTCGTTGCCGTCCAGCAGCAGACCGCCGTCGCCACGGCAGCCTTCGGTGACGAGTATACCCGCCGGGAAAATCGCCGTGGGATGAAACTGTACCGCTTCCATGTTGCCTAACGTTGCCACACCGGTTTCCAGCGCGATGGCCGCACCCATGCCCTCATTAATCACGGCATTGGTTGTCGACCGGTAGATACGGCCGAAGCCGCCGGTTGCAATGCACGTCGCAGTGGCAACATAGGCCAGCAACTCGCCAGTGATAAGATTGCGCACAATGGCGCCGTAACAGCGTTCACCATCGTGAATCAGCGCCAGAGCCTCGGTGCGTTCGTGTACATCTACATCTTGCGCTATCGCCTGATCGCTGACCGCGTACAGCATTGAATGGCCGGTGCCGTCGCTGACATAACTGGTGCGCCACTTTTTCGTGCCACCAAAATCGCGGGCAGTAATAAGTCCATGCGCGTCCTCCTTCTCGGTAATGGTGACCCGCTCGCCGTTGATAACCACCTCATGATCACCAGCCCGCACGCGGTTCCACGGCACCCCCCAGGCGGCCAATTCGCGCACTGCTTTGGGCGCTGTGTTGGTAAACATGCGCACCACTTGCTGGTCGGCACCCCAATCGCTACCACGCACCGTATCGGCAAAGTGTACATCCTCGTTGTCGCCTTCGCCTTTTACGCTGTTAGCAAGGCTAGCCTGCATACCGCCCTGCGCCGCCGCTGAGTGCGAGCGTTTGGGCGGCACCAGGCTTAATACGATGCACTCCTGGCCGCGACGTTTGACGCCGATGGCAATCCGCATGCCGGCAAGGCCACCGCCAATCACCAGCACATCGGTATGAATAATTTGCATGTGCCTAGTACCCCTTCCAGGTGATATTGCCTAATTCAGCGTTAAGCAGGCCATTCTCTGCGAGACGCACTGGTGAAGGCATAGTGGGCCTACGTCGAAGCAGTGTAACGTAGCAGAGAATGGCCTGCTTAGCGCCCTTCGGGTCAGTGCAGAAGCGGCACATTGCTTCGTCTCCTAAAGAGCCTACTGTTGGTGTTTCCCCTCAACATAGGCCCACTATGCCGTCGGGAAAACGCCTCGCACTGTACCGCTTCTGAACTGACTGCATTAGGCAATATCACCTGGAAGGGATACCAGTTATCCTTTGTTGATTTCATAGGCAGGTCTTGCTGAGACTGCAGTGCAGACGGCACGTAACGTTCACCGACCTGATCGCTGTGTTCGATGCCAATTTTTATATAGGTCGCCAAAGTTAATAAGCCAAGCACAATAAAAAACACGCTAATGAACCATTTCAGGCGGATGAGAATACGCCGCGTGGCGCGTGGGTTCTTGCCACGTGGCCAGCCCCATTTGATGGCGAGCCGGTAAATGCCAATGCCGGCGTGCAGCTCCACCGCAAACAGCAACAGCAAATACATAGGCCACATTACGCCGCTGACAACCCGGTCAGACGAGGAGTAGGGTCCGATATCCGCTGGATGAGTAAACATGCCGTAGAGGTGAACGGTGGCGAAAAACATCAGTAGCAAACCGGTGACCACCTGCAGTAACCACAGCGTCGTATCGGTATGGCGCAGCGCCCGCGAGTGTTGCCAAAAGGCACTGTACTCGCGGTAGCTGCCCGGCATACGCCGGATGGCAATCAGCGCATGAATCGCGAACAGCACAAATATTGTAGCGGCGATAAAGCTGACCAATAGCGGATACGGGCGGCCAAAGAAATACTGGCCTTCGAACAACCGGGCGACAAAAAACATCGCGTCCTTGCCCAGCAAAATGCTGGAGACAAGTAACATGTGCGCCCACATAAACACTACTAACAACAAGCCCGTGGCGCCCTGAATTATATCCAGTCGGGCTGGCCACAAGTTGAGTGCGGGAGGCTCGAGAACTTGTTTTTTTTGCATTGGCACGAGTTAAAACACCACTGTCAGCGACTGGCAAACTCAATATACCTTCGACGGCTAATCGTGGGCATCTGCGATTGTGCTTAATCTTCTAGGTAAAACTACTTAGAAGGGGTGGGCAGTATTGTTTATTGGTGACTCCGGAATTTCAACTGTATTGTAGTTCGCGCGATAGTGATCTATTGCATCAAACATTTTTATTCCCATGCACCCAGCGCCATTCCGGCCGTAGCGGTAATTCCAAAGGCCAGTTGCAGACGGCCCGTGGCACCGAGCACGCCGATCAGCTCCTTGCCGACTGCACCATTGAGGACGGCTCGGCAAGGCTGGATTGCCAGGGGCGCGACAGTGAGCGTGATGATGGCCCAGGGGCTGTTGATTGTTACCAGAGCGATGAGCAGGAAGGGAACTGATACCAGCAGGATATAGAGCCTGCGAGTGGCGCTGTCACCGATGCGTACCGCGAGCGTGTGTTTACCGACCTTGCGGTCGGTTGCCATATCGCGCAGGTTATTGATGACCAGCATGGCGCAGGCCAGTGCGCCAGCGGCGCAGCCGAGGACGATAGACAAAGTCGTGATCTTTTCGATCGCTACATAGGTGGTGCCGACCGTGGCGACGAGGCCGAAGAACACGAAGACGAATACCTCGCCAAGCCCAAGATAGCCGTAGGGTTTCGGCCCGCCGGTGTAAAACCACGCGGCGGCTATGGCAGCCATGCCGATGATCAGCAGCCATGGAGAGATCGTCAGCACCAGAGGTAGTCCCGCCAAAACAGCGACACCGAATGCAATGAAGGCGGCGTTTTTGACAGATTTGGCCGAAGCAAGCCCGCTGGCGACGAGACGGATCGGTCCGACACGCACCTTGTCGGTACCCCGCACACCATCACTGTAATCGTTGGCGTAGTTGACACCGACCTGCAAGGCGAGGCTGACGGTTAGCGCAGCAACAACACGCCACCAGATGATGCTCTCGCCCGCTTCGACGCCGACCATCGCTGCTGTTGCACCCAGCGCGACTGGCACCAGGGCCGCCGCCAGGGTCTTAGGCCTCGCGCCGATCAGCCATCGATTTATGGGTCTGTCAGTAACGGACTGCACCTCCTGGTCGTTAATATCCAAACATGTTCCCGATTGATAGCCAAACAGCCAGCCAGGAATTTACAGGCTGTGAACCGTCGAGGCTTGACTTGAATCAAAATTCCTAACGCTTAATTCACGAGGTGAATTAAGAGCTTGTGCATACTTTCGTGATCCAACTGCGCGTGATCCAACTGCGGTTTGCAGGATAATAGCATGTCGATTGCCAGTAGCCTGGATCTTGTAGTAGATTAATTTGACAAACAGGGAAGCGTTTCGACGTGCGTGGCTCCGCTAAGTTTTAACTCGGCGCAAAACGACAGAGCTACTGGATTATGCCACCTCGTGCACCTGCACCACGCTGGCCGGGTTGTGAAAGCGATGCAATAACGCCTCCTTCAGTGGCCTGAATTCCGCAATGGACTTTGCTTTAACCGGGCCATAGCCACGTATCTGGTCTGGCAAGCTGGCGCACTCCACGGCGACGGCATGATTTTTCTCCTGCAACCCCTCCAGCAATGTTTCTATCAAGGCGCGGTATTCTTGCACCAAAGCTCTCTCTTCTCGTCGCTCCGGAAACCAGTTAAAGACGTCAAAGGCGGTGCCACGCAGCACTTTACCCTTCGCCAGCAAGCGCATGGCTGTTAGCATCCACGCACCAAAAGTGCGCTTGCGCGGCCGGCCGAGTTCATCCCTGCCGCCGTTTAGAAGAGGCGGCGCCATATTAAACGTCAGCTTGTAGTCGCCGCTGAACGTCTGCGTCAGCTTTCGCATAAAGTCACCATTGGTGTACAGGCGCGCGACTTCGTACTCGTCTTTATATGCCATCACTTTGAACAGATGAAACGCCACGGCGTGAGTCAGTTGCATGCTGCTCGGTTGAGTCTTTGCGTTATGGTGTAATTCCTGCTCTGCCGTTTTAACACGCCGTAGCAATTCTGTGTATTGATCGGCATAAGCCTGGTTTTGGTAGTCCAGCAATATGCCAGCCCGGTGTTCAATCAGTTCATCAAGCGTGCGCGTCGGCAGCTTCGTATCGTCGTCGCCGACCTGTGCCGCGTCGGTAACATATTTGTGATCCTCAGCCGCCAGGCGACCCCACTTGAACGCGATCTGGTTCTCTTCTATGTTTACCCCGTTTAGCTCAATCGCTTTTTGCAGCGCTTGCACAGAGACCGGCACCAAACCTTGTTGCCAGGCGTAGCCAAGCAAGAAGACATTGGCGTACACGGTATTGCCGAGCAGTCGTTCCATCAGCGAATTGGCTTCTATCACCTGCAAATTTTTCTCGCCTATTGCATTGGCAATTGCTGCCAGACGGGTATCCATCCGCATATCGGCGTTGCGGTTTAGCACGAACTGACCGCTTGGCACCTCGGTGTGATTGACCAGCACCCGGGTGCTGCCGGCCGATAAAGTACGCAGACAACGCGGGTCAGTACCGGCGATGATATCGCAGGCCAACAGCGCGTCGGCCATACCGTCGGCGAGACGCACCTGGTTCAGGTCCGTGGGTGATTTACCAAGGCGGATATGGCTGATCACCGTGCCACCCTTTTGCGCAAAGCCGGTAAAATCGAGTACCGAGGCGCCGTTACCCTGCAGATGTGCCGCCATTGTGATCAGCGCGCCAACCGTTACCACGCCGGTGCCACCGATGCCGGCAACCAGCAAATTGTAGTTTTGCTGCAGCGAACACAGAGTCGGCTCAGGCAGTTTGGCAATCCGCGTTTCGAAATCTTCCTCCACCTTGACGGCTTCTATTTTCCTTAACTCACCACCCTCAACGGTCACGAAACTGGGACAGAAGCCCTTCACACAGGAGTAGTCTTTATTGCAGGACGACTGGTCGATCTTGCGCTTGCGGCCAAATTCAGTATCCAGCGGAAAAATCGACAAACAATTCGACTGCACCGAGCAATCGCCACAGCCTTCGCAGACAGCAGCGTTAATAAAAATTCTTTTGGCAGGGTCGGGATAGCTGCCACGCTTACGCATGCGCCGTTTTTCCGCGGCGCAGGTCTGGTCGTATATCAGTACGCTGACTCCTGCAATCTCGCGCAGTTCGCGCTGCAGGGCATCCATGTCTTCACGGCCGTGGAATGTGGTTCGCGATGGAAATAGACTTTTTCGGGTATATTTTTCGGGTTCATCGCTAACCACCGCAATGCGTTTCACCCCTTCCGAGCGTACCTGGTTGGCGATAGCGGGCACGCTGATAGTGCCATCCACCGGCTGGCCTCCCGTCATGGCAACAGCGTCGTTAAACAAAATCTTGTAGGTGATATTAGTGTTGGCGGCCAGTGCCTGGCGGATCGCCATATAGCCAGAGTGAAAATAGGTACCCTCGCCCAAATTTTGGAAGATATGGCCGTTGCCGGTGAAGCGCGATTTACCCACCCAGTTAACACCTTCGCCGCCCATTTGAATCAGCGATTCCGTGTTTCTGTCCATCCACGACGCCATAAAATGACAGCCAATACCGGCCAATGCCTTGCTACCCTCCGGCACTCTGGTAGACGTATTGTGCGGGCAGCCTGAACAAAAATACGGCGTACGGGTGACGTCCTTTGGCATGCTGATAGCTACGCTACACGCGCTAAGCGCCGCCAATTCCTGCTCGAAGCTTACTTCGGGGAATTCATGCGTGATGCGAGCCGCCACAATGGGTGCCAGCAAGGTAGGAGTGAGTTCGCCCACCCAGGGAACCAGCGGCTTGCCGTTCTCGTCATACTTACCCACCATGCGGCTGGGTTTGTCGCTTTGATAATCGTACAGAAACTCTTTCAGTTCGCTCTCGATAATGCCGCGTTTTTCTTCGACAACCAGTACTTCCTCCTTGCCACGCAGGAAAGCGCGCGCCCCTTCCGTCTCCAGCGGCCAGACCATACCAACCTTGTAAATATCGATACCCAGCTCACGCGCACGCTGCGCGTCAATACCAAGAAATTTTAACGCTTCCATCAAATCCAGATGCGCTTTGCCGGTAGTGATAATGCCGAAGCGAGCGTTAGCAATATCGTAAATTCGACGGTCGATTGGATTGCTGCGGGCGAAGGCGCGTACAGCATCGAGCTTGGCTACCATACGCCCTTCAAGTTGCGGTCCCGGCAAATCAGGCCAGCGATAATGCAGACCGAAATCGGGTGCCTGGTAGTCAGTCGGAACGACGAATTCAGGCCAGACTCCCAGCTCAATCGATTGCGCTGCTTCGACTGTTTCGGAAATAGCCTTAAAGCCCACCCAGGTACCGGAGAAGCGCGACAGTGCAAAGCCGTATAAACCATACTCAATATATTCCGCCACCGACGCCGGATTCAGCGTCGGCATAAAAAAGGCCATAAACGCCACATCCGACTGGTGCGACATGCTAGACGACACGCAACCATGGTCATCGCCGGCAACCACCAATACGCCACCGCGCGGGGAACTGCCGTAGGCGTTGCCGTGCTTGAGCGCGTCACCCGCACGGTCGACACCGGGACCTTTACCGTACCAAATAGAGAACACGCCATCGACCTTGCGCTGCGGATCACTTTCCACCTGTTGGGTACCCAATACCGCCGTTGCTGCGAGGTCTTCGTTAATTGCAGGCAAAAACTCGATGTCATGTTCCACGAGATACGGCTGCGCCCGCCATAGCTCCATGTCGTAACTACCCAACGGCGAACCCCGATAACCGGAAATAAACCCGGCAGTATTTAAACCACCTTTACGGTCAAGCTGCCGTTGCAGCAGAGGCAGGCGTACCAGGGCTTGCGTACCAGTGAGAAATACACGGCCGCGTTGCCTGACGTAGCGGTCTTGCAAACTGTAGTTGTCCAGCGTTGCGGGCGGATGTGAAGGCACGACGTTGGTTTGCATGGCAGCGCACTCAGCGGTGAAGAGGGCGACTACTGTACTGCGATGCAGTAGAAAGGTGTTATCTGAATTACTCCGACCTAAGCACCGGATTGGACTATTATTTCTTTATTTGCCGATTTTACGTAATATTGTTTCATGTCGGGCCAATATCGATAAATTATGGACAAGATCGATCTGCGTATTTTACAAGCGTTACAGAGCGACGGGCGTCTTAGCAATCAGCGCCTGGCCGAGCAGGTTGGCATTTCAACCGCCGCCTGCTGGCGGCGAGTCCGGGCGCTGGAAGAAAATGGGGTGATCACCGGGTATCGAGCACTGTTGGACCGTGCCAAAACGAATCTGAACCTGTGTGCTTTTGTGCATGTGACCCTGGCGCGCCACTTAAAGGAAAGCACCACCACTTTTGAGAAAGCGATAAGGCAGCGTTCAGAGGTGCTCGAATGTTTTGCAACCACCGGTGATGCTGACTTTATTCTTCGAGTCGTCACCGAAAATATCGAATCGCTGGACCGCTTTCTGGAAGAGTTTCTATTCGCTATGCCACATATCGCGCAGGTGAAATCTAATATTGCTTTGCGCCAGTTAAAGTTTGATACGTCGCTGCCGATTGAGCTGAGCCTGAGGCATCTATTGGATCTAAAATAGGGTTAATCCAGAGTAAACGTTTTCCGACGTAACCGCTCCACATTCACCTCCAACCTGTTGCGAGGACAGCGTGAGTGGATAAAACAGAGTCAGAAACGCGGCAATATAAAATATACAATAATTACCAAACATGGCCGCTGCACGGAACGGCCTGTCTGGTTAAGGGTCGAACTCGTTTAGGTGAGTTTGCGATTTCCGATTACCGCAACTGCCGGCAAACGGTGTTAGTTTCATGTGCTCACCTGTACGAAGAACTAAAAGAAAATCACAGATAACAGGAGACTGGCATGAAAACCAAGCGTCGTAGTTTCAACAAAATGGTAGCGGCATCCATCGGTGGTCTACTCGCCGGTGCAAGCATCCAGGGTGCTTTCATCGCCGAAGCGCAGGCAGGCGATGAAGGTGGCGGCAAGCACGATTGCAAGGGCCAAAACGAGTGTAAAGGGCAGGGCGGATGCAAGAGCGGCGATAATGGCTGCGCCGGTAAGAATTCCTGCAAGGGCCACGGCGGTTGCAAGGTTCCGGTTCCGGACGACCATAAGTAACGCAAGGTTTCTAGCGCCTGGCCGCACCGGCGGTTGACACCCCCTTGCAGTCAGGCAATAGTAATATTCAGTTACCGGCTTGCGGGTTGGGATGGGTGTATTAGTCTCGAATTTTACTCGCCGGTACGTTTAAAATTGAATGTGCGGGTAAGACATGGCCGTGAATAATCGCTGGCAATTTCCCGATCTAGGGCTTGGGGTAGGACTGCGCCCGGTCCACTTCAATCACATACTCGAACACTGGCCCACGGTGGACTGGTTTGAGATCGTGTCCGAGAACTTTATGGAAACCGAAGGGCGACCGTTGTATGTGCTCGACCAGATAGCGGAACGCTACCCGATTGCAATGCACGGCGTGGCACTGTCCATTGGCAGCACCGATCCTATCGATTTCGATTATCTGCGTAAGCTCAAGGCGCTGGCCACGCGGGTCAACGCCGCCTGGCTGGGCGACCATGTGTGCTGGACCGGTGTAGCCGGACGCAACGGTCATGACCTCTATCCGGTGCCATACAACGAAGAGACGCTGGCATTTGTAGTCGAGCGCATCCGTATCGTTCAGGATTTTCTTGAACAGCCGCTGATTCTGGAGAATCCATCCACCTACCTGACCTTCGCGGCGTCCAGCATGGCCGAGCAGGAATTCCTGGCACGCATGGCCGAGGAAGCAGACTGCGGGTTGCTTCTCGACGTCAACAACGTCTACGTCAGCTGCCGCAACCACGATCTTGATCGCTGGGCTTATCTCGAAGGGATTCCCTATGACCGGGTCGTGCAGTTCCATCTCGCAGGACATACAGACCACGGTACGCACTGCATCGACAGCCATATCGGCCCGGTGATCGATCCGGTGTGGGAACTCTATGCCGCTGTGTACCAACGCAGCGGCGGCCGCGCCACATTACTGGAATGGGACGCCGAAATTCCCGGCTTCGACGTCGTCCACGCAGAAGCGCTCAAAGCCAAACAGTTTCAGCGATCGACCGAGCCAGGGCCCAACCAATTGCAGGGGCGCCAGCATGGCGCGTGAAGATGCAGCGCTGGACGGCATCGAACGCTGGATGCTGGCTCTGGTGATGCATCCCGCTGGCGTGCAGGCCGGGCTTACCGAACAGCAGCAGCAATTAACCGATCTGGAGCGGGTTGTGCTGCCCTCGCAACGGCAGAGTGCGCTTGAGCGCATGTCGGTGTATGCCGATATGTATTTGCTTCGCCTGCTGGAGATAATGGCAGATGAATACCCAACGCTGTGCCATCTGCTGGGCGAGGAACTGTTCAGCAAGGCCGCGCAAGACTACCTGACGCGTTACCCTTCGGCCAATTACAATCTGAATCGACTCAGTCAGCGCTTCCCTCAGTTCCTGCTGGAGGAGGCCGAAGAGATTCCCCAGCGACAGTTCGCGGCGTCTGTGGCCACAGTAGAGCGGGCGATGGAAGAGGTGTTCGACGAACGACACGTACAGCGTATAGCGATTGAGGCGATCTTTGCGGTTGCCGAAGCGCAGTGGGGCGATCTGCGGCTGCAGCTGAGCCCGGCGCTGCGCCTGCTGACATTGGACTACCCCGTCAACGATTACATGACGGCGGTTAAGGAGAATCGGCAGGCGGATGTACCGGCGGCTGGTAAAACCCATGCGCTGGTGTACCGTTGCGACTATACCGTGTGGCGGCTCGATCTCGACCCGCTGCGCTTTGCTTTGTTATCGCAGCTGCTAGCCGGGGAACCGCTGGAGGCGGCTCTGGCAGCCTGCGCAGCCCACCAGCAAGCCAACGTCGAACAGCTGCAGAGTTCACTGGGCGACTGGTTTCGTGATTGGGCCTCGCAGGGGTTGTTCTGTGGTGTGACAACGTGAGCTGGCGGCGCTTCCTGTATGGTATCGGCCGGTACAAGACTACCCTCTACGGGCCGCTCATAATAAGATGATTACAGGAACGCATTGGCACAAGTGTGCGTGTGTTTTGCTGGTCACCTGCCTGGTTCCAGGCTCGTTAAACAGCACGCCAGGCTTTGGAGATACCACTGTGCGCACACAGCATATCGATACCAATGGCAAGCCCTTATACACTAACCGTTTGGCGCAAGAGAGCTCGCCCTATCTGCAGCAGCATGCCCACAATCCGGTGGACTGGTACCCGTGGGGTGAGGCTGCGTTTAGTGCGGCGCGTGAGCAGAATAAACCGGTGTTTTTGTCGATCGGCTATTCCACCTGCCACTGGTGCCACGTAATGGAAGAGGAAAGTTTCGACAACGTGGATATCGCCACGCTGCTGAACAAACATTTCATTAGCATCAAGGTCGACCGCGAGGAACAGCCAGACATTGACGCCATCTATATGAACGCAGTGCAACTGCTCAGCGGCCGCGGTGGCTGGCCCATGTCCAGCTTTCTGACCGGCGCGGGCAAGCCATTTTTTGCCGGCACCTATTACCCGCCCCAGCAGTTTAAAGCCCTGTTGGAGCAGGTTAAGAATGTCTGGCGTGATAATAGGGCGGGCCTGATCGCCAATGCAGAAAAAGTGACGGCGCAATTGCACGCCATGAATGCGTTTGCTCCGGGGCAGCAATCGATCACTGCCCGGCAACTGCGGGTGGCGCTGGCTACGATTCTCGCACAGCAAGATAAACAACGCGGTGGCACGCGCGGCGCGCCAAAATTTCCACAGGAAGCACAGCTGCTGTTTATGCTCAACCAATATGCCGTCAGTGTAAAGGAGGGGCTGCCAGCAAACGAGTTGAAAACAGCATTGCTAACGACGCTGGATCATATGGCGCGCGGTGGTATTTATGACCAGCTCGGCGGCGGCTTTCATCGTTACTCGACCGACGCCGACTGGCTGGTGCCGCACTTCGAAAAAATGTTGTATAACCAGGCCTACCTGGCGCGCGTATACGCCTGGGCAGGCGAATTACTGGGGCGGGGAGATTTTGCCCGCATTAGTCGGGAGACTTGCGACTATGTATTACGCGATATGCAATCCCCCGACGGTTTGTTCTACTCCGCCACCGACGCTGACAGCGAGGACGGGGAGGGCGTTTTTTTCGTCTGGACTGTCGACGAGATCAACAAAAGTCTCAGCAGTGACGATGCTCGGCGCTTTATCTCATTGTACGGCATGCGTACAACCGGCAATTTTGAAGGTCACAATATTCTGCATTTACCGCAGTCGATAGAGAGTTTTGCCGAACGCGACGGGATGTCCGCGCGAGAGATGCACAGCTGGCTAAAGGCAGTGAAAGACAAGCTTTATCGGCTGCGCGAGCAACGCCAGCATCCGCTGCGCGACGAAAAAATTATCACCGCCTGGAACGCCATGATGATACGCACGCTGGCCGAAGCGGGGCAGCGCTTAAGCGATCACCGTTACACGCACGCGGCGGAGAAAGCGGCTACTGAATTATGGCAACATATGATGGGCGAACACGGGTTGCAGCGCATACTGGTGGACGGCAAGGTGTCGGTTGCCGCCAAACTGGAAGACTATGTCTATCTAATCGACGCGCTGCTGGCGCTGTACGATCTAACCCAAACGCAGCACTGGCTGGACCGTGCGCTGCAACTTCAACAGCAGCAGGAGCAACTGTTTCTTGACGCCGATGGGTCATACCTGAACAGCGGCAAGGATCACCAAGGGCCACTGATCAGCAATACACGCGAGCTGACCGATGCCGCACTACCGGCACCGAACGCGATTGCGTTACAAAACCTGCTGCGGCTGTATCGCCGTAGCGGCGATCTACAGTGGCACAACAAGGCAGAGCAATTGTTCAAGGTGTTTCGACCGCTGGCTGACCAGGCCCCAAACGCTGTGCTGTCGGCCTTGCTCGCCTGGTCGGAATTGCAAGCGGGCGAGTGGCAGCCGATGCAGTACGCCGCGGGCGGCATAGTACGCGCGACAGCAAGCACTACCAGCACCGCCGGCATATCCGAACTAACGATTGGCGTGCATATCGCTGCCGGCTGGCATATTAATGCGGCGCAAACAGCCGAGGATCTTATTGCAACAGCCGTCACTGTTGCGCAGAAAGACGCGCAGCTGCGCTCGGTGCAGTATCCTCAAGCTGTCAGTATGAAAAACGGATTGGCCGTATTGCGAGGTGATTTTGCGGTCAGGGCGGAAGTGGCTCACAGTAAACCGACGATCGTCGAACTGCGCTTGCAGGCCTGTAATGACAGCACGTGTTTGCAGCCAGCAACCTTGAACTTCGTTTTGTGACAGCACAAATTTAAAGGGTTAAATCCTGGTGCGCCGAGCGCAGCCCAGGCTCACCAGGATTTGCCCCCTTTTTTTCTTTTTGTGTAGTGCATTGACCCGGTCGTCAGTGCGAAGGCGCAAGGTTTGCTTGATATAGTCTAAACTAGTGTGTCAGTGCTTGCTGGCGTCGCCAGCAAGTAGAACTACATATCACATCGAAGCAATAGCGGTTTTCAGCATGGCCAATATATTCACCTGGGCGGGTATCTGCCTTTGCCTGATGCAGTCAGCGATGTTCTCGGGTCTTAACCTGGCATTCTTCAGCTTGAGTCGGCTTCGGCTGGAGGTCGAAGTAGAGAACGGCAATAAGGCGGCTAAAAAAGTTCTTGTGATGCGCAAGGACTCCAACTTCCTCCTAACCACCATACTGTGGGGTAATGTCAGCATCAATGTTCTGTTGACGCTGCTCTCCGATTCGGTAATGGCTGGCTACTCGGCCTTTTTGTTCTCAACCATTCTGATCACCTTTGGCGGCGAGATTTTGCCGCAGGCCTATTTCTCCCGCAATGCATTGCGAATGGCGTCACTATTTGCACCCCTGCTGCGCTTTTATCAAATTCTGTTCTATGTTGTCGCTAAACCGTCAGCTAAGTTTTTGGACTGGTGGTTAGGCAAGGAGCGCATTGAATTTATGCGTGAGCACATTATTCGTAGCATCATCGCTCGACACGTAGCATCCGAACTTTCGGAGGTCGATTTTATCGAGGGTAAGGGTGCACTCAACTTTCTGGAGATCGACGATATCTCGGCTTCGCGCGAGGGTACGCGCGTGAGCGAAGCCAGTATTATCACGCTACCAACCAAAACCGGCCTGCCAGTGGCGCCTGCATACCGCAGCGAACGGGACGACCCGTTTCTGCACCGGGTGCAGGCGTCGGGTAAGAAATGGGTGATTCTGGTTGATGAGAGTGGCACACCGCATCTCGTGCTAGATGCCGACGGCTTTTTACGCGCCGTTTTTTTTGAGGGCGATAACGCGGATTTCTATCACTATTGTCACCAACCTATCGTTGTCAACACTGCGGATACGCCGCTGGGTGATCTGATACTCAAGCTCAAGCGCGACACCGGCACCCTCGATGACAAAGTGATCAAACAGGATGTTGTGCTGGTATGGACAGCGCAGGAAAAACGGGTCATTACCGGTGCCGATATACTGGGCCGCTTGCTGCGTGGTATTGAACTAGCGGAATAAAGGCGCCTTAAGCAGATAGGCGTCACGCGGCTGAGTCAGCGCAGTTGGCGCGGCGCTATCGGCAAGAGAATTCAGCATTTTTTCATGAAACCGCATGCAATGTTTGCTCGCGATGGGCGGCTGACACAAGCACTATCGACGTCGTGGAGATACGTAAATTACTGCACAAAGCCTTCGATCAACTGGCGCACCACGTCAATAAAGGGCGTTGGGTATACACCGATGACCACCACGGCCGCTGCTAGCAATGTCACCAGCGAGAGGTCCGGCAGCGAAATTCGCGGGTGCGGGTAAATCTCTTCCTGCTCGGGCAATGACATCACGTAGATAACGCGGATATAGTAGTAAACGCTGATCGCGCTGCCGATAATCAGCCCCCACAGTAAAACCCACATCCCGCCCTGCAGCCCGGCGGCGAACAAATAGAATTTGCCGATAAAGCCAAGGGTTAACGGTAAGCCCATCAATGACAGCAGTGCGACCGCCAGGCAGACCGCCGGCAGCGGTCGGCGCCAGAACAAGCCACGATACTGTTCGCTGGTTTGTGCATCGTCGCCAACCGAGGCATTCGACAATACGGTGATCACGCCGAAGGCGGTGAGTGTCATCAGTACATAGGCGGCAAGATAGACCAGCGCCGTTTCAATCGCGAAGTGTGAGTCCTGTAAATGAGCGACAGCCAGCAGCGCAATCAACAGATAACCCATATGTGCAATGGATGAATACGCCAGCAGCCGCTTAAGGTTGTCCTGCATTAGCGCAAGTACGTTTCCGA
>JBBKXJ010000249.1:0-21270 GCA_037969395.1 Pseudomonadales bacterium | reverse complement strand
GTCCGAGAATGGCGATCGTAGCGAGGGCGTGAGATTTTGAGTCAGCTTTTTGCGTCGATTGAGGTGAATAGTGGTTCTATTTGCCGAAATGGACGCGGAAAGATGGCCAAAATATCGCGGCCGCAGTAGATCAGTCTATTCTCGGACAGCCTCCTAGATCGTCAATGACACCGCCGCGAGCCACGTAGCTCGCGGCGATCTCCTATTTATGTCGAGGAAGTACAGTATGTCCCGAGGAGCAGAATGCCGTTAGGGACCCGCGGTTTCTTTGCTTTTAGTGCGATAATCCTTAGAGCTGATGCCATGCTTTTTCAGCAGCGTTTGCAAGTGTGAGCGGTTCATTTCGATACGCCGCGCCAACTCCGCCACTTTCCCCCCCACTTCCTGCAAGCCGTGCTCTAGAAACTGTTTCTCCGCGCTATCGCTGGCTTCTTTCTTCATATCACTGAGCGAGCCACTGGCGATGATAGTGCCAGCCGCCTGCTTGTTGGTGGTGACCGCGCCAGCGGGTCGCAGTTCGGTAGGCAGATGTTCCAGCCCCGCCGTATCGTCAGCCAGGCAAGACAATCGATAAATGATATTACTCAACTCGCGAATATTGCCGGGGTAATCGTATTTCGCCAAAAAATCGCGCAGCGCTGCCGACATTTTGATTGGCGCGCGATGTAGTCGCTCGGCGGCCTCGTCGACAAAGTATCTGTACAAAAGCGGAATCTCATCTTTACGTTCACGCAGCGAGGGCACGGTGACATGAATGACGTCGAGCCGATAGAACAAGTCTTCCCGGAACGTGCCTTCCTGGCTGAGCTGGCGCAAATTTCTATTGGTGGCCGCCACCACGCGTGCATCGACCTGAATCAAATCATCTGAGCCGACCCGCTGGATCTCATGCGATTGCAACACTCGCAGCAGTTTCACCTGGCTCTGCAACGGCAGCTCGCCAATTTCGTCGAGAAAAATCGTACCGCCATTGGCGCTTTCGAACTTGCCCTTACGGTCGCCGGTGGCGCCGGTAAACGCGCCTTTTTTGTGACCGAACAGCTCTGATTCCAGCAGATTGTCGGGGATGGCGCCGCAGTTGACCGACACATAGGCCTTATCGGCGCGGCCACCGTTGGCGTGAATAACCTTGGCCATCAATTCCTTGCCAGTGCCGCTTTCGCCGTCGATTAGCACCGGTAAATCGGTGGGGGCGGCTTTTTCGGCAATCTCCAACGCCTCAAGCAGCTTGGGGTTTTCGCCGAATACGCCGTCGTAGACAAAGCTGCGTTCTATCAACGCCTGACGTCGCTCGGCTTCGGATTTACTTTTCGCAGAAACGGTTGTGGTTGATGCGGTAACAAAGCGCTCTTTATGTGACAGCTGCATCACCTCATCGCGCAAGGTGTTGCATTGATTCAGCAGCTTCTGAATGTCGGCGCGCTCAAGCCTGGGTGCCCAGCGCAGGGTAGAGCGCATAATTTCCACTTTCTCTAACACGCCCGCATAGGAAATTGACGAGGATTTCTTTTTAACGTTATAGAGTTTCATTACTGTTAATGACCCGACATCTGTTTTTGTACCAGTTGGTAATACATGCCTTTGCGCTCTACCAGTTCCTCGTGTCTGCCTTGCTCTACGATCGCGCCATTGTACAAAACCAGAATTTTGTCGGCATTCATAATCGTGCTAAGCCGGTGAGCGATGACAACGGCCGTTCTGCCCTGCAGAATTTGCTGCATGTTTTCCAGAATATTACCTTCCGACTGCGAGTCCAGTGCCGAAGTCGCCTCATCAAGAATCAACAAACGCGGGTCGTGATACAACGCGCGCGCAATGGTCACGCGCTGAATCTGGCCACCGGATAAACCCATGCCGCGTTCGCCAACGACTTGTTCATAGCCCAGCGACATAGCGTTGATAAAATCATGCGCGTCGGCCATTTTCGCCACTTCAACAATGCGCCTACGGTCAGGATTTTCGTCACCGGCGGCGATATTTTCCGCCACGGTGCCGGAAAACAGCAGATTGGATTGCATCACATAGCCGACCTGAGCGCGGAAGTACTCTTTGTCGACGGCGTTTAGGTCGTAGCCATCAACCGTAATGCGGCCTTCACTTGGTTGATAAAAGCCAACCAGCATTTTAGCCAGCGTGGTTTTACCCGAGCCACTCTGGCCGACGATGGCGACCAGGTCGCCAGATTTAATGCTGAAGCTGATGTTTTCCAGCACGTAGGACGTCTCGTTGCCACCGTAGCGAAAGTAAACGTCTTCGAAGGCGATATCGCCCTGCAGGTCGGGCAGCATCACGCGTGAAGCAATGTCCTGCGGTCTTTGCTCAGGTTCGATATCCAACACGTCGCCAAGTCTTTCCATGGCTACTCCGGCCGCATGCACCTGGTTCCATAAACCCACAAGGCCCATCAACGGCGACAGCACGCTGCCCATCAGGGCGTTGAATGCAATCAACTGTCCGATGGTCAACTCCTGCGACAGCACCATGTTTGCGCCGGTCCACAGTATGACGATGGTTACCGCCGAGTTAAGAATCTGGCTGGTCAGGCCGACGAAGATGCCGAACTTTTGTGCCTTGTATTGCACGCCAAGCGCGGCGGCATATTTGCGCTCCCATTTCAGGCGCATGGCCCGCTCTATACCCATGCCCTTCAATGTCTCCACACCGCTGAGCGTTTCCATCAACACCGCTTCCGCCTCAGTTGAGGCGGCAAAGGTTTCGCGGGCGTAATATTTAATTTTGGGCGTCACCGCCACAGTAAGAATAATGATTGGGATGACAAACGCTATCAGCAACAACGTCAGCTTGACGTTATACATAAATAGAATGGTGAAGTAGATAAACACCATCAGCAAATTCAACACCGTACTGATCGTCGACTCGGTGAGAAATGCCCGAATCGTCATGTTCTCCTGAAAGCGGGCAAAAATGTCGCCGGTTTTGCGCTTGACAAAAAACGATAGCGGTAGCGACATCGCGTGTTTAAAGAAATGCGACATCATGGTGAAGTCCATGTTGCGCACCATATAGGTAGACAAAAACGCGCGCAGCACGGACGTCAGTTGCGTAAAAAGATTAATAATGATCAAGCCGACAATCATCAGGTTCAGCAGCGATACGTTATGGTGAACAATGACGCGGTCAAGTATGTTCTGCATGATAATCGGCGGCGCGACGCCGAGCAGCTGAATCGCAAACGTGCCGAGAAACAAATAGCCGAGAATTCTTTTATAAGGCTTCATGTAGCCGACGAAGCGCACCCACGGCGAGCGCGTCGCCGCAATCTGAACCATATCCGAGCCGGGATTAAACAACAAACAGGTGCCGCCCCAGCCGCGCTCGAACTCTTCAACTGTCATTTTTCTAAAGCCGGGTCCAGGGTCGGCCACCCACACATGATCTTTCGACAAACCATAAACGACAATATAGTGGTAGCCTTCCCAATGGGCAATAAACGGCATTTCAAAACCGAGCAGGGAGTCGTAGGTACACTGCACGCCGCGGGTGGTAAAGCCAAGCGACTCGCCAACTCTGGAGAGGCTGTCCATGGTCGCTCCCTGGGTGGTGACATTGGCCATTTCACGCAGTTTGCCGAGAGTGATAGGAATGCCATAATTTTTGCAGATCATGGCCAGGCAGGCAGCGCCGCAATCCATTTCCTCGGCTTGCTCGATCAAGGGGAAGCGCTTGATAACGCGTTCGCCGCGCGCGGGTTTTGAACGCAGGTCCAGCAATAAAGATTTGCGTCGCCGTTCAGATAATTTCTTTTGTCGCGCCAGCTCGCGGTCGATGAACTGGATGCGGTCTTCCAGAACTTCGCGTAATTTGGGGTTGCGTTCCAGTATGAAATAGACGGTTTGTTCAGGAATGACCAATAATACCGTGTCCGTTATCGCTGTCGCCGACACAGCCTGTTCCTGGCGCAGCAGGCAGGCCTTTTCGCCAAACACTTCGCCTTGCTGCAAGGTGGCGAGAGGATATTCCACCCCTTCATCGGTACGCGCAATCTTTACCTGGCCCTGGCGTACCACGTAAAGTCTTCTATCTTCGCTGGTATCCTGTTCGAGAATGGTCTGACCCGCCGCGATGCGCTTGGCGCCCACGCTGCGGACTACGTCTTCGATTTCGTTTTTCTCGACTTTGCCGCGCAGGTCAAACAGGCGGGTAACAATCCCCCCGGCTGAATTGATAGCGACGTAGCTGGCAACAAAAGCTCGTGCCTGCTCGTTCGCAGCCAGCACCTTGGCGAATGCGGCGCGCGGTATGGTTAGTAATTCGGTTTTACCCGAGGCGCGCACCGAAGCTTCATGGCGATAGTCTCGCATTACCGCAAGCTCGGCGAACACTTCGCCGGCCTTGCGCACACCCATGCTGATTTCCTTGCCGTGTTCTTCGGTGAACAGTCGCACCGCGCCGGATTTTATAACGTAAAGGCAGTCGCCTTTATTGCCGACGCTGACCACGGTGTCGCCGAACCCGAAAAAAGTGGACTCGCTTTCTGCAGCCAGTTGTTCAAGCGTCGCAGGGTCAAACGCCGACAGCATCTCAATCGTACCAAGGAATTCGGCCAGAGATTCTTCGCTCAAAGGTGTCTCCTTATTGTTTACGGCGCCTTGGGGGAGAGGGAGGCTTGTTCGTTGGCGAATGTCGCCGTTCCCGCATACAGCGGGAGCGAGTGAACTTTGCGAGCGACTTCAGTCGCGAACAAACGTCAGTAGTCGCAAATCACAGCATTTCAATGCGATGCTCGCGTGCCCTGCCGGCCAGCCATTCATCGCGCAGTGCAGTGCGTATTTCGGCCGCAGTATCCTCATCCAGTTGCGCCGGATTTTTTTCATCGACCCGGAAAATCTCAAAATGCGTACCGTCGCCTGACGGAAACGGGCCGAGCAAATCGCCGGCTTCGGCATTAAAGACTTTTGCTTCAACGTCCCCCTGCAGTGAGCCACGCGTGACTTTGCCAATGTAGCCACCTGACTCTGCAGTGTCCGCCACTGAGTGCTCGCGCGCCATATCAGCAAAACTTTCGGGGTCATCGCCAAGCACCGAATACATCTCCTTGGCACCACCTTCTGAGTCCATCAGAATGTGGCTGATCTTAATGCTGTCGAAGCGCGGAGAGTTGAGCTGAAAGTATTCCTCAATAGCCGGTTCGGTGCCTACCTGGTCCAGTATTTTTTCCTGATAAAGCATATCGGTGATAAACACTTCGAAGTCTTCTAACGAAACGCCCAGCGTATTGAAATATTCGTTGGTATCCTTGGCGCGTTGCAGTCCATGAGCGCGGCGGAATTGGTCGGCGCGCTCCTGAATGTCGTCATCGCTCAAAGTAATGCCTCTTTTTTTGGCGGCATACACGGCGAGCTTGTCTTTTAGTACATCTTCCATCAAGCTCTCAAAACGACCGTTGAGCTTGAGCAAGGTGATGAGGTCATCGGTAGTAAATACGTCGTTGTCGATTTTAACTATGCCTGACATTTCTGACTCCCTAAGTTGTATTGTTAGTTAACCCTGGACGTTGCGGAATGGGTCCAGTGCGAGGTCGATCAAACGCCGTTTGCGAACAACAATTTCTGCGGTTGCTTCCATGCCGTAGCGCAGTGGGTAGCGCTCTTCATCAATCTGAAAATAATCACGCTCAAGGGTCACACGGCCCTTATAAACAGGCCCTTTCATCTTATCGGATATCCGGGTTGATGGCGAGACGTATTCCAGCGTGCCCTCGATGAAGCCGTAGCGTTGGTAGGCGAAGGCGTTGAATTTTATTCTGACTTCCTGGCCAACGCGCAGAAATGCGCGGTCACGCTCCGCAATCTCGACGTTTAGCAGCGGCCGTGCATCTTCAGCGGCTATGCCGCCCAACGGGGTGTTCGCCTGCACCTTGTCTCCGGGTTGGGTAAATGCGACGTCGGTGATCACGCCAGTTTCAGGTGCTAGAATGCGCAGAAAATTATCTTCATCAATATTGTCGAAACTAATGCGCGCAGCGGCTTCGGCTTCCAACTCGGCGCCGCGCAGCTCCACTCGCACCTTGTTAGCCTCGTACTGCAGCTTATCAAGCAAATTGTCGTGTTCAATCTGCAGTTCGGTCAGCTTCTGATCGCTACTGTCCAGATCGGCCCTGGCCTGTTCGTATTCAGTGCTCAGCTGCGACTCCAACTCGGACAGCCGCGCCTCGGCCAGTTGATAGTTTGCTTTCGCGACAACAAACTGACTGCGTTTTTCCTCTACCTGGTTGCGAGAGATGCCGCCGCCACCTTCCATACTGTTGAGCCGCTGAAATTTGGCCAGCTCGCGCTGTGCATCCTCGCGGGCGCGATTGGACTTGGTGAGATTGCCGCGCGCCTCTTCCAGCTTGGCTTTCTGCGCAGCCGCGATTTTACTTAAGCCGGCGGCAACCCGTTTTTCGTTTTGCGCATCAGCGATTTCGATTTGCCGCTCAAGAGATTCAATTTGCCGCTCCATCAGCCGCTCGCGGGCCGGAAAACGCTGCAATTCGCGTTTCGCACTCGACAGCTTCAGCTCGGCTTCCAGCGAGCTGTTCGCCGCTTGAATAGCCCCACGGGCATTCAACCGCGCCAGCACATCGTCTTTTGCGACCGGCTGACCCTCAGCGATATAAATGTCAACCAGTTCGCCGGCAATGGGGGCGTAGAAGCGGCGCACTTCCGAGTCGGGACTCAAACTGCCTGACGTTGTGACGATCACGTCGGCGCGGCCGATAAAAGACCATACCACCGCCGCCATCAGCAATCCTACCAA
The DNA here is from genome assembly GCA_037969395.1 of Pseudomonadales bacterium. Taxonomy (GTDB): domain Bacteria; phylum Pseudomonadota; class Gammaproteobacteria; order Pseudomonadales; family JAUIET01; genus JBBKXJ01. The sequence continues at coordinate 14,511 of JBBKXJ010000249.1, read as the reverse complement.
CAACAGAATAGTCGCCTGCGCCATATACGGTGGCTCAGAGGTTAGTATCGCAATACCTTCGGCACTGTGATCTTCCAGTGCCGCAGTCAGACTTTTCAGTTGCTTGTCTTCGTCGCTCACCCAGCGGTCCCCTTGCGTCGCTTTTTGACGTCGTCTAATTCATGGGCTGATATGGAGCGTGGTTTAGTCTCATCCTATACCAGCTTTATTTGTCCTGCTTGCCACTGCGTCCAGCCAGCCTGTCAAGTTTGTCATTCAGTAAGGCGGGGCTCAACACCATGCTCAACTGTTCCAGCGAACGTCGCTGCGATTCAACTTCTGCTAGAATCCGCTGGTACAATTCGCGCCGTTCACGGGTCGAGTCCTGCCTTAGCAAGGCGTAAATATCATTACCACGTTTGGCGTTATCATACGCCTCAGCCAGCAATTTTGCTTGTCGTTTGAACAACGGCGATACGTAATCTTCCAGTCTTTGCAAGCCAGCAATGCGGCCGCCATCGCGATAAGTCTGCCAGCGCTCGGCGGCGAGACTCCAGGCCTTGTCGGCCTGGTCTACGGCCTGACCGCTGTAGCGCTTGACGTCCTGGTCGATAGCCGTAACGAAATAACGGTCTTCCTGCGGGTCGAGCTTGCCGTAAAATTGCAGCAAACGCTGCGGATAGTTGCTTTTATCACGCCGTTGTTGCAAGCGCTGAAAATCTTTAACCAGCTGCCGTTTACGCTCGATTTGACGGGCGGCCATAGCGCCGCTGGACTGTTTGGCAATCGACTCCAGCGTAGCGATGGCTTCCTGCAGCTGCCCCGCGCGCCATGCCCTGGATGCTGTTTTATACTGGGCGGCGACCTCTTTCGTTGGTAGCACCATAGACTGTAGCTGCGAGATTTTGTCGTTAAAAAGTGGTGTAGCGAAATTGATGCGGTCAATAGCGCTCTGAGCCGCGCCGAGATCATTGCTGCCAAGTGCGTCTTGCAATTCCAGATATTGTTTAAGGTCGGCTCGTAGTTTCTCTACGCCATTAATACGTGGGTATTGATTTTCGAACGCGATCAACGTTGCTTCAAGCTCGGCAGCGCGGTCGTTTTCCAGACTGGTTTTGATAGTGGCTTTCAGACTGTCGATGGCAGCCAGGTACACCGATTTCTCACTGCGTAATGTGCGTTGATAACTGAACGTTAAAGCATTGATGTCTTTGAACTCAGGCGCGTAATCCAACACCTGATACATATTTAGCCGATGCGCTTCCGGCTCGGTATCCCACCATTGCAGCAGCGTTTTTATCGGCTTTTCGTGTTCGAATAATCGAATGGGCGCACTGGCGCCGCCACGTTCGCCGATAAATCGATGCAGTCGGGTTATCCAGTTAAGCAAATCGAGTAAGGTCTTGCCGTCCGGGTTTTCCGTGCTTAGCGCGGCGGCCTGATTTAGAGTAGCGTCGGCGGCATCGAACTCGCCCTGTTCAAGGCTGGCGACCCAGGGTAAAACGGTATCCTTCATTAATGATTCGGTTGCAAGCGCACGTATATCTTTCGCTTCGGGTTGATCCGCCAGGTAGGCATTGGCCAACTCAGCACTGCGCGCATAGTCCTGGTTGGCCAGTAAGTCTCGAATCTCGCGTTCCGATGCGTTGGAATAATACAAAACCGTGACGATAGCCAGCGTCAGCGCAAGTCCCCCGAGCAGCCCCCAGACCAAACGATAATCGGTCTCGTGCGACCCGCCGAACGCCTCGCTAAATTCGTGACCAAAAATCTTTAGCTTGCGAAACAACGACGGCCTGCGGCCGGGCTTTGCCGCTGCTGCCGCCTCGGGTTGCTGTGTTTCTGGTGCGTCAGGCGTTACTTCCTCTTCGTCTTCTTCCTGCACGCAGAAAATGTCGAGAAACGAGTTGGCAGATGAGACAAATATGGTGTGTCCGCCGGCATCGGCCGGCGGTTTCGCCACTGGTTGATTACCTGTAGATTCAATCTCTTCCATTACGGCAGCGGTGGATTGCAATGCCGCTGTGTAAACCAGGTAGTTTTCACCGAATGAAATAGTGTCTCCGCTGAGAATCGGTCGAGCATGTTCTTGCAGCCGCTCACCGTTGATGAAAGTGCCGTTGGTGCTGCCCAAATCCTCGAGGAACGGCTTGTCGCCTTTAAGAAAAATATGCGCGTGCCGGCGCGACAGGAAGTTGATCTGTTTACCGGAAACAGCAGCGCTGAGCACTAGTGCCGGGTCAGACTTACTGACCAAAAACGGGAAGTGGGTAATGCTAATGGGTTCCAGCTGCGATTGTTCGCCCAGCGGCAACAGCGTCAGGCAAACGGGCGCGGCCATCGCAGGATTGGTTAATTCAGGCTGACCGACGATGTCAACCTCGTACTCAAGCTTGCCGCCGAAAGTGATTTTGTCGCGGCGGCGCAGACGCACAGGCTTAAGTTCTACCGCCTCTGTATTCAGGCGGGTGCCATTGCGACTGCCGACATCGGCCAGGTAAACGGCGCCGTTTTCGACAAATATGCGCGCGTGACGGCGCGACAAGGTGCCGATTGCATCTGGCGAATAGGATGCAAAGGGTTCTTCATTGCGACCGATGGGGAATAACGGTTCTTCTATGCTGATGTCACCCAGCTGCGGATGCGATAGCGATTTGAGTATGACTTGCATTTAGTGTTTGCTTTATTCTGGAGCAGGGATCGACTTATTATATGCGTTGCTCGCGATGACTTACACAAGCTTTGAAGCAACGCGCTGGCAGGCCTTGATATAGCAGTTGCCAACGGTGCTGAGCGGTTCGCTACAATTCGGCTTGTTTAACGCTTTCCTGAGGCCAGCCACCGCCCAGTGCTTTGTAAAGTGAGACAGTATCGGTCAGAATTTGCTGATGGTTTTGCAGTAGTGCCAGCTCTGCTGCCAGCAGCGAGCGCTCCGACTCAAACACCTCAAGCTGGGTCAGCATGCCTTCTTCCAGCTGCGCCTGAACCTGTTGCGACACGATGCGCAGTTTATCACGGCGAGCAAGAAGCTGTTGCTGCTGTAGCTTGCGAGTGGAGAGGTTAACCAGCGAGCTTTCGACTTCTTCGAAGGCGCGCACCACGGTGGCCCGGTATTGTTCTTCCACCACTTTGGTTTGTGCCTCGCTGACTTTGATCTGTGCTTTCACGTTGGGATCAAAAATTGGCAGGCTGATGGTCGGTGCCAGGCCGAAAGTCCAGGTTTTCAACAGGTCACTCAGCTGCAGGCTAGTGCCGCCGGTGTTGGTTGTGAGACCAATTGAAGGTAAGCGCGCCAGCCGCGCCTGGCCAACCAGCTCGTGCGCCTGTAACACGCGATATTCCGCCGCGAGAATGTCGGGGCGGCGCGCCAGCAGGTCAGCCGGCAGGCCGGCCGGCACGTCAATCAGCCGCACTGTGTCGCTCAAGGTTTGTGTCGGTATCTGCATACTGCCCGCCGGTACGCCAAGCAAAGTAGCCAGCGCATTTTCGGTTAGCTTGCGCAGCCGTTGCAATTCCAGCAAGTCGTTTTGCAGTTGGCTCACTTCGGCTTGCTGTTGCAAGACGCGGGTTTTCGGCGCGATGCCCTCTTTAATCCACGCCTCATAGATAGCTAATATTTTTTGATTGCCACGCAGCGCGCGGTTTTGTCGCTGCAGTTGCTCGTCAAACTGACGAATCTGAAAATAGCTGCCGGCTACGTTAGAAGCCAGCTCCAGATAACCGGCGCGCCAATCGGCTTCGCTGGCTCTGAAGCCGGCTTTTTGCGCCTCTACGCCTTTCTTTGCTTTACCCCATACATCGAGCTCCCAGCTCAGCGCCTCTGATTGACTAAAGCGCTTGCTGGAATCGAGACCTTCGGTTTTTTGAAATATGCCGCCGAGTGCGGCATCAATGGTAGGCAGCCGCGCCGCATTGGCTTGACTAATGGTCGCTTCGGCAACCCCGATACGCGCCGCCAGAACGCGCAAATCCAAATTGTTTGCCAGTGCTTTTTCAATAAGTTGATCGAGATAGGGGTCTTCGAAGTTTGACCACCAGTCGGAGCGTATCGCTAACTTTGCAGATTTCGCCTTGTCGTCGGCTTGCCAGCTCGACTTGCCGGGCGCATCCGGTCGTTCATAGTCTGGACCTGCCAGGTTGGAACAGGCGCTGAGCGCGGCTAACAAAAGCACCATGACAATGGCTGTGCCGGCTGGTCGAATAAGTGCTGACATATGTATCTTGCCCGTTATTCTATTGTGCATAGTTTATCATGTGAGTGGCGTGGGGCTGTGACATGGTGGCAGTGCCAGCCTTCGTTGCGTCAGTTTTTGACGGCGCAGAAGGGCAGACGATAAACAGCCAGCCAAGCACGCTGGTGATGAAAAACGCCTTCAAAATAAACAGGTATATCGCTTTTAAATCGGGGCAGGTGTGACTTGCAGTGGCGGCTAACGAAACTGCCAGCGCGCTATGCGGTGTTTCCGGGTTGTTTGCCTTGTCGAACATCGTAGTCACCTTTCATGCAGCGTGGTTAAGTAAATTAGTTCAGCGCCACGGTCGGTATGAAACCGACATAAATGCGGCTAACGCTGTAGGAATTGCACTTGCTGTGCCAGATTATCGTAACGACCGGGAAGAGGGTTATAAGTTATTGAAAAGTAGCTAGAACTAGTTTATCGGACTCAAGCTCAAAGGTGTAAGGTCGGGTAAACTGTCGTTAATTTACCAACAGTTTAAGTGCATCGGTCGTCAATGTGCTGGTTTTTTGGCAGTCATTAACGGTACGCAAACATGTTTGAAGGGAGGCTAGTGGGAGCGGTCGGCGCAGTCAGGCAGGAATTCTGGCGAATCCCTGCCGTTGCAGTTGTGCAGTTTATTTTCTGCCCAGCGGCTTGCCGCGAGCGTGATCCAGCAGCGACAGTTTGCTGGTTTGTTGCTGTTGCAGCAGTAAGCCTGCGGTCGCGCGCGCGCTGCTGGCACCGCCATAGACGGCAGCCATCGCTTCGCGATCCATCTCAATGCTGTCGGGTAAATCCTTGATTGCTATCTTGCTCATGCGCCGGTCTCCTTAGGTCACGTGTTGATCACACTGGAATTCAGTGCAGCTACCACTTAATTATAGTGCAGTAGTCAATTCAACGGAAGCAGCAGTAATTACGTCCAGGTTACGACAACAGCCCGCTGCGCCACATGTATAGCACCAGGGCCGCTGTAGCCGCAATGGCGAACAGGAGTAGCCCCGGCAGCTTGGGCGATGCGCTTTTTTTCGGTTTGGCTTTGCCGGCTTTTACTTTTGCCCGCCGTGATTGCTTTTCTTTGCGCGACGACTTCGCTTTCAGTGAACACTTGTCTCTATCTGACGCCTGTGCCGGTCCGGCCTTATGCTGTTGGCCTGTGGTTTCATCGAACAATACCGAAGCCAGGCGTTCGCCCGACGTCACATCGTTGTCACTTTCAAACAGAAACTCCAGCCTGCCCACTTTCACCCGGTCGCCGTTTTGCAGAATGGCGTCTTCCGTACGCTGATCGTTGATTAATACGCCGTTACTTGAGTTCAAATCAGTAATGACCCATTGCTCATTATTAAACGCGAGTTGCGCATGTTTTTTCGAAACACTGCTGTCAGACAAAACAATGTCGTTATTCTGGCCGCGCCCGATCTGGCAGAACTTGCCCTGCAGCGCAATGCGCGGTTCGTGCAGAAAATTGGTTTGTTCTACCAGCAGTGACAGCACCTGCGGGGTGGCGATGACTTCGGTTGGCTGGTCGGCCGCGCTCATTACCAGCGTCGCGTTGGGGTCTTGCGCGGCGGCAATGACGGTGTTGTCTTCGACCTGCGGGCGCAGCATCGTGTTTTCATCTTCTGCCGCGCCGTTGTTCGACGCGGCGTTGCTGGGACCAACGATGATGAAGGTCTGCTGGTCAAAACGCAGCTCATCGCCGGCGTTAGCGCTGGCTTCTTCTATCTTTTTGCCATTGAGGAAGGTGCCGTTGGATGAGCCCAGGTCGACAATTCGCAATTCACCGTCGACAATACTGATTTCAGCATGACGCCGGGACAACAGCTCGGAATCAATAGTGATGTCGCACTCAGAACTGCGGCCGATAATTGTTTTCGGCTGCAGCACATAAAACTGGCTGGCCAGCAGGTCGGACTCGGCGCGCAGTGCCCAGTCGTTCGGGCGGCAGGTGTTGGGGTCGTTTACTTCGAGCTCTATGTCACCCACCCGTATAACATCCCACGCCTGCAGCTCGACGCGATTACTGATGCGCTGCTCATTTAAAAACGTGCCGCTGGCGCTCAGCAAATCGACAATGTAAAACCGCTCTGCTTCGAGTGCGATTTCAGCATGAAAATCGGACACCGAGGCGTCGTCTACGACCATGACATTGCTCTCGTCCCGGCCTAGCGTAACGGCTGTGGAAGACAGCTTCACCGATTTATTCGGCTGATTGCGGAATTGCAATTTGAGCATCGCGAAGTGTCTGTTCCTTATAGTTTTGTCCGGCATGCAGTGATTCAATGCAGCGAAATGTACTGCTGCGTTGCGCAGTCAGTATAAATCTATCGCTCGTTACACTGCTAGTCCTGTCCGCTCACTATGACGATGACGTGGCGATAGTTGCCTGTAGTGTCGATAAAACAGTTTTGGCTTTTTCGAGATTGAGTTACAGTGTTAGCGCAGGGAGTATGGCTTGGTGAACCCCGGTGAAGCAGGAATAATAAATGGGTAAGAGCGACGAGCTCGCACAGATTATTGCGCAGCACCGCCGCTGGCTGGAGTCAGCCGAACAAAACGGCAAGCGTGCTGACCTGTCTGGTGCAAACCTCGACGGCATCAATCTTTCAGGTGCCGACCTTAGCGGTGCGTTGCTGCAAGGTGCGTCGCTGATAAAAGCCAACCTGAGTGATGCTTTGCTGATCCACGCCGACCTGCGTGACGCCAATCTGCGCGAGGCAAATCTGGCGCGCGCCAATCTCTTGCTGGCCGACTTCACCGGGGCTGATCTCAAACGGGCTGACTTGTCGGCGGTGACCTCCAGCTCCGACAAAGTGCTGGGCGAGATGCGCCGCGGCCCACGCTTTAAAGACGCCGACCTGCAACACGCTAATCTCAGCCAGGCATATTGCTATCTGTCGGATTTTTCCGGCGCCAATCTGGCAGCCGCCAGGCTGGCCGGTGCAACGCTGGAACGAGCTAATTTATCCAGTAACGATCTATCCGGTATTGATTTCATTGGCGCTAATTTGTCGAACGCCAATCTACGTGGCAGTGATCTCAGCGGTGCCGATTTAGTCGACGCCAATCTGGAGCACGCCAACCTGCAAGCCGCTAATCTAAGCGATGCGGATGTTGCCGGCGCCAGCCTGCGTTCAGCCAATTTGGCCGATGCGCAGGTAGACGGCATCGAATACGACCGGGCAACGCTGTTCCGCGGTATTCGCGTTTCCAGTTGCTATGGTAGCAGCCGCTTCCGCCGTTTTGCGCAAGACCAGGACTATATCGAAGAGTTCAAGGAGAGCCATCTCTACTCATACTACATATGGCTGGTGTTAACCGACTGCGGGCGTTCCATGTTGCGCGCGGTTTGGTGGTCTATCGGCCTGGTCATTGCCTTTGGCATTATTTTCTATCTGCTCGGCGCAGCCGCGTTTAACATCGGCCCTAAAGAAACGCTGGGCTGGAATTTATTCACCAGCTTGTACTATAGCGTGGTAACGTTTACCACACTGGGTTATGGCGACATCACGCCGCACACGCCGCTGGCTGCGGCTGTAGTAATGATTGAAGTGGTGGTAGGTTATTTTATGTTAGGCATATTGATTTCTATACTAGCGACCAAGGTGGCGCGAAGAAGTTAAATGACAATTGATAAAAACAAAGTGAGCTGGACCAGCGCCATGCGCAGCAATTTGGGTAATGTGCGCAAGGTTAACGAAGACTCGGTATTGGTGCACGCCAGCGAAAACCTGTGGGTGGTGGCCGACGGCATGGGTGGGCACGATGCCGGCGACGTGGCCAGCAAGCAAATCACTACAGCGCTGAGCACGTTGAAGTTAAGCGACTCCTTTACCGATAATATTGATTTGCTCGAAGATACTTTGCTACAGGTTAACCAACAGCTAATTGATTATGCGCAGCAAAAATTTCCGGGCCGCACTGTCGGTAGTACGGTAGTTTTAATGTACGCGCAGCATGAGTTTGGTGCCTGCATGTGGGCCGGCGACTCGCGCCTGTACCGCTGGCGGGCCGATAGCCTGGAGCAGTTGACCAACGATCATAGCCAGGTTGCAGCGCTGCTTGAGTCGGGTCTTATCGAATCGGCGGAGGCAGAGGATCACCCTGCGTCAAATATTATCACGCGCGCGGTGGGTGCGGCCGATAGCCTGCAGCTGGATGTACGTGCCATTGAAGTAGCGGCGGGTGACGTCTACTTACTGTGTTCCGACGGGCTGTATAATGAAGTCGACAACGTAACAATTGCCGAGCAATTACAGGGCGCGACGCTGGAGCAGGCTGCTGACCGGTTGGTTGCAAGCTGTCTTGCTGGCAAAGCGCAAGACAACGTGTCTTTGATCATAATAAAACCTGAAGTGGTTGCGCCTGACGAATGAACGAAACAGAGGCAAACAACGGGCTAAAGGAATTAGCCGCCACGCATCGCAAGGCGAAACTTGATGCGCAGGATTATCGACGTCAGCGGCGACTCATCCTGGCCAGGTTCTCGGCATCGGAGTGCGCTGACCTGCAAGAGACTATGGAGTGGCACGACCCCAGGTCGCGTGGTGAAGACACGGCAGAGCTGCCGGTGCCCGATAGCATCGATGACACCGCCGAGATAAAAATCTTTAGCAGCGCACATCGCTATAAGATAGCTGCTGTCGTTGCCGCTGCGTTACTCTTGGTAGTGGTTTTGGTTTGGCGTCTGCTTTAGCGCTTATTTGATAGTTATCCAGACTGCGATTTTAAATTCTGAATTTTTTGCAGCAGCTTTAGCCGCGCAGGTGTTTTCCGTAGTTGCAATAACTGCATCGACGCCGCGTCAAATAACCGCCGCGCCTGGGTATTTTTACTCTCTAACAACAATAATTCACCCATATCGGTTTTCCAGTCAGGGCTGTTGCCAAGCATTGGTTTGAGGCTATCCAGCCGTGCGATGGCGTTGGCCGTGTGCTGCTGTTGTAACTCCAGTTTGATCGCATAGCGCTGTAATGGCGGCGTCAGACCAACTTGTCGCATACCCTCATCCAGCATTTTGATGGCAGCCGTGACGCCAGCATCGCCCTGCTCGACCAGCATTTTCGCCGCCGCAATATAATTGCCCGGATCGCTGCTGCGCTGCAGCGCAAACAGCGCCCGGTAATCCGCTATTGACGCTTCAAAAGCGCCCGCGTCGCGCAGCAGGCGGGCACGGTATTCTAGTGCGGCGGCGTGTTCAGGTGAGTGCTTCAAGCATCGATCAAAGTACCTGCGTGCCAGCTCAAACCTGCCTTGTCGATAATGCAGCACGCCCAATTCAAATGTCACGGCAAGCGGGTCGCCCAGTGTTTCGGCTTGGCGGAAATCTGCCAGCGCCAGCTCGAACTGGCCGGCATGTGAGTACGTCGCACCGCGCCGAATGTAAAGCCTCTGGCTGTCAGGCTGCTGCTTTAGCTGATGCGTCAAATAGGCCAGCTTGGCATGTGCGCCCGGATGCGACTGAGCGACGCTGGCAGCGAGGACTGATGACAGACACAGCGTTAGAATAAGTAGCTTCATCACGATCAATTTTGCGTAGTTTGTCCAGTGGCGTAAACGAAGTAGTCGCAACGCGACTGCGTGCTTGCAGTTAGCGCGTTGGCCAATTTATGCGTGGCATCACGCTTAAGAAACTGTATACCGCATGAGTGAAGCAACAATATCCTCAGTCCTTCGGCGAGCTATCTATCACCTTCGAAGTAATGCTTTAGCGTATCAATAATATGCAAGTAACAGAAAAAAATTTGTGCATTGCACATCTGCGAAGATATACAGCGCGAGTATCTCACGGTGGTTGTGCTGGTCACTGCTGCCGTCGTCATTGTCCTCGTCGAGTATTTCTTCCTCGCAGATTCTCTATGCGAATTGTTGCCCGTGTCGGTGCCGCCATCAGTAGGAACGTCGCCGCGTTAACGCAAAACGAGAGGCACCTGCTGACGCCATGTTGGCCTTGGACATCAACAAAAAAGTTGTCTGGTGCGGTACCGATAGCGCAGCCAGCCAGTATATACTGCCTCGCAAATAAAGCTTATGAAGGTACCTCGGTCGATGTTACCGCGTCTCCTCGCGTTTTTTCTGTTCGCCGGATTGGCAACGCTGACAGCTGTCTATTATGTCGGCAGCGGTGCGCTGGGTAAGCATCGTGGCGTGCAACCGGTGAATCAGATAACCATCCCCGCTGAGTTCACGCAGGCGAAGGCTAAAGCCCAACAACAGGCCGCCGAGTTGCTTGAGGTTGCCTCAGCCAAGCCAATACTATTTGGCGACTTGCATGTACACAGCAGCTTCTCTAACGACGCGTTCATGTTGAGTCTATCATCTGCCGGCGGTGAAGGGGCGCGCCCGGTCTCCGATGCCTGCGATTTTGCGCGCTACTGTTCCGCGCTGGATTTCTGGTCAATTAATGATGACGCGCAGGCGCTCACAGCGCGACGTTGGCAGCAAACCAAAGTTGCAATTCGTCAATGCAACGCGGTAAACGCCGAGCAGAAAAATCCCGATGTGGTTGCCTTTCTTGGTTGGGAGTGGGGTAACGTAGCGGCGAAAGGGGAGCAGCAGTGGGGCCACAGAAATATCGTGTTACGCGATTTAGCCGATGATAAGGTTCCTGCCCGGCCGATCGCTGCGGACAAAACGTCCGGCACAGCGCAGCCATCCACCTTGCGGCTGGGGCTGTTGCCGCTGGCAAACGGTTTTACGCAGGATACTTTTGACGAGATTTTTTATCTACAAGAGATGTCAACGGCCAAGTTGCCAACCTGCGAAGCCAACGTACCAATGAATGATCTACCGCCGAATTGTGTAGAGAGGGCGTCTACACCACAGCAGCTGTTCGCCAAGCTGGACGACTGGGGTCATGCAGCTATGGTGATTCCGCACAGCGCAAGCCGGGGATTCGATGCGTCGTCGGCGACCAATTGGGAACAGCAGCTCAGCGATGCTTACAATAACCCTGCCCAGCAATTTTTGCTGGAGATTTATTCGGGCCAGGGTAACTCGGAACAATTTCGCTCCTGGCAGGAGTTTACCGTCGACGCGCAAGGCAACAGAAGTTGCCCGGAGGCGCAGCCGGATTATTTGCCTGGTTGTCGGCGCGCGGGACAACTAGTAGACGAACGTTGCGCAAAAGAAGGTGGCGAAGCTACCGAATGTGCCGAGCGCGTCGCCGCAGCCCAGCAAAACTATCTCAACGCTGGAATCTCCGGGTTTCGATCAGTACCAGATACCAGCCCAGGCGATTGGTTAGACTCCGGTCAATGCAAAGACTGCTTTCAGCCGGCATTTAATTATCGTCCCAAAGGCTCGGCCCAATATATGCTGGCCTTACGCAACTTTGATCAGCAGCCACCGCAGCGCTTTCGCTATGGTTTCATGGCCTCCAGTGGTAATCACTCGGCCCGACCCGGCACCGGTTATAAAGAGTACGCGCGCACTGAAATGACCGAAGCGCGGCTTGGTTCTGTGGTCAGCGGTGCGCCGCTTAGCGATGCTGGTAAAAGCAAGCCCGCAGCGAAATCAATTGCATGGTTGCCAGCGTACAACCCTCGTAAGGCTTTTTTCCAACAAAGAGAAACTGTACGCCAGGCATCGTTTTTTATGACGGGTGGTTTAATCGCAGCGCATAGTGCGAGCCGCGACCGCAACGCTATATGGGACGCGATGCAGCGCAAGGAAGTGTACGCCACCAGCGGCCCGCGTATTCTGTTGTGGTTCAATTTGGTCGACTCCAATGAAAGTGAAAATAAATTACTAGCGCCGATGGGTGCCAGCGTGAAGCTGAGCGAAGCGCCTACCTTTCAAGTCAAAGCCCTCGGCTCGTTCGACCAAAACCCGGGCTGCCCCGACTACTCGCGCGATAGTCTCACGCCCGAGCGCCTGCACTACCTGTGTCGTAACGAATGCTACAACCCGTCCAACGTACGCCGGCCTATCGCCCGCATCGAAGTGGTGCGCATTCGCCCGCAAATCAGGCAAGACGAGCCGATTGAAACTCTAATCGACGACCCCTGGCGCGTATTTGACTGTAAGAATAATGTAGCAGGTTGCAAAGTCACCTTTCAGGACGAGGAGTTTAGCGCGCAGGTGCGGGACAGTGTTTATTATGTTCGCGCCATTGAGGCTGAAAGCCAGGCAATCAATGCCAACAATGTGCGCTGTGAATACGATGCCGACGGCAACTGCAACCAGGCTAACATCTGTGACAGCGCTGATCCGGCGGAAGACTGTCTGGCTGCTACTGAGCAGCGCGCCTGGTCATCGCCAATTTTTGTAGACTATAAAAAATAGCGTGCTATGAACGCCGCTGACTATCGGCGGTGAAACCGACCGGTTCGAACCGATTCTCTACGGAGATGCCACGCCGATTCATCAGCGCCTGTACTGCTTAAAACTCATAGCTTAAAACTCACAGCTTAAAACTCACAGCTTAAAACTCATAGTTGAGTTCCAGGCCATAAGTGCGCGGCTCACCGCACTGCTCGGTGATCAAGCCCACGGCCTGGCCGAAGTTAATGCTGAAGGTGGGGTAGTCATCATCGGTGAGGTTGCTACCCCACAGTGAAACGCGCATCACCCCTTCTCCTACCGGTGTTTCCTGCAGACTCAGACGCGCGCTAACCAGCGTGCGCGCATCCATTATCTGGTGAGGGTAATTGACCGGATCACCGTCGACAACGCCGGTCCACAGCGCCGATTCTGCCCACTCATCTGCCCAGTTGACTTGTACAAAGCCCGTTACTTCACCGCTGGAGGTGCGCGCGAAGGTGTAGTCGATTGACGCATTTAGCTGGTTTGAAAGAGACGTACCGCGCAGGGCGAATTTCTTGCCTGCAAGACAGCCGATAGGCTCATTGGTGCCGCAGGTGTCTGGAAACTCCTCGAAGTCACCGTGTATAAAGCTGTAGCCCAGGCTGGCCACCATGTCTCCAATCGGTGCCACGGTGATTTCAATTTCGCCACCCCAACGCTCCGCTTTACCCGCATTGTTGGTCAGGCTCCGCAGTTGTACTATCAGGTTGCCAGGTACAGTCAGGCGGTCGATTGTATCACTGCCGGCTATCGAATCTATACCGGCGCCTGCTAACTCGCCGGGGATTTCGGAGACACATTACAAAGGGGTAATTCAGAACACTCGAAATAGCCATCTTACGCAGCGAAATGGCGCTGCTGAGTAATGCCAGCCGGTTGCCGGCAACAACTGACTCGGCAATTCGCAGTTGCTCTGCTAGCATATCGTTTTGACTTAATAGCTTGTTAATCGGAAGGGCGGAGACGCGAACATGACGCGGCAAGAATGGCAGGCGATAGAAGACAAGGTCAGCGTGCGTGTGAGCGAGCTGTATGCAAAAGGCGACTACACGGTGCCCGACCGGCTGGAACAGCTTGCCGCAAGTCAGCCCAATGTGTTGGCGTTGGTGTATGGCGAGCGCCATTACGGCTACGCGCAGTTGCACGCGGCCGCGAATCGCTTTGCCGGGCTGGCTGTGCACTACGGCTTGAAGCGCGGTGATGTTGCATCGCTGATGATAGAAAACCGGCCGCAGTTTTTGTTTGCCTGGCTGGGGTTGATGAGTGTTGGCGTGATCCCTGCGCTGGTCAATACCGAAGCCAACCGCGTGAAAAATTTACGCCAGCTGCGCGCCGGCGTCGGACTCGTAGACACCTGCTGTTACATTTTCACTTCGGGCACGACCGGCTTGCCCAAGGCGGCGCACATATCGCACGGTAAATTTCTTTCTGCAGATTCTTGAGGGCTGGGGTCCCACTGAGTCCAACTGCTCGCTGATGAATCTTGACAGTTCCGTCGGCGCCTGCGGCCGTATCCCCTGCGGAGATAAGTCGATCGTGCGGCTTATCCAGTATGATCTTGAGAATGACGAATACATTTACGATAAACAAGGGTTTCATTTGCAGTGCGGTGCTGACCAGCCTGGCGAGGCCATCGGCTGTGTGCATAAAGGTGACGGTGTGTTCGTGTCGCCCTTCGACGGTTATACCAACACTGAGGAGAGCAATAAGAAGCCGCTTTTTGATGTGTTCGAGAAGGGCTATTGCTGATTCAAGTCCGGCGATCTGCTCAGGCACGATGCAGAAGATTACTACTACTTCTTTGACCGCTTAGGCGATACGTTTCGCTGGAAAGGAGAGAATGTCTTCATCACTGAGGTGGCGCAGTAGCTAACCGCCTAGGGTTAATGGCACTTAGTTAAGGCATATCGAAGCTGCGGAGGCTTGAATAGAGGGAGAATTTTTGGGACCTTCCCTGGCAGGGATGCCAGGGATAGAGCCTCCAGGGACGGATTTACGGCGT
>JBBKXJ010000248.1:0-4786 GCA_037969395.1 Pseudomonadales bacterium | reverse complement strand
CACTGATCAAACTCCTAACAACTTCCACCATCCCGCGACCCTGATGATAGATGCCACCGCCCTCATCGCCCGCATTATTCTGGAAAATGAGACTGCCGCTGACCTTGAGGACGCTGGTGTCGGAGTCCCTGACAAAGATGGCGCCTCCTAATTCATCCGCATGGTTTTGCATGAAGAGACTCTGGCGGATGGAGACGGGGCTGCCAACCACTGCAATGCCGCCACCCTGCATTGCCCTGTTGCCATAGAAAATACTGTTGAAGATGTTGATTTTATTCGTATCGAAGTCAAAGGCCAGGATACCACCCCCTTCATTAATCAGCGTCTTATTCCCAATGAAGGCGCTGTCTCTTACCGTGAGGTTGCAGGTGTCGCAGTAAATTCCGCCAGCATCGTACTTCGCCTCATTAAAGCTTACCGTGCTCTTTGTGATCGTCACATCGGCTGGGTCGGCGCAAATGCCAGCCCCAACTCCAGCTTTATTGTGCACGATGTGGCTCCGTCGAACAACGAGCGTGCCTCTTGAGGCCACTTGGATGGCGCCGCAACCGGAGACGTTGTCACGAATAATTGTATCGGCCAGCACGAGCCTGGCGCTCGATCTGACATCCACGGCACTGCCGCCGCCTCCCTCGATACCTAAATTGCCCCCCGATACGGTCAGTCGTTTTAATCTCAAAACAGACCCTGAATCGCTCGCAACGGAAAAAATGCGAAAAAGATCTGCATGACTACTTCGCTTGATCACAGTTTTCGTCGTAGAGGCGCCCTTGATCGTGATGGCGCTCGTGATCGGCGGTAGCCCGCTAGGAAAATCAGCAATAGTGCCTCCCCCAGCTTCGGTAATCTCATACGTCCCTTTCTTCAATTTGATTATATCTTCCTCATCGTTCGCGTTTGCCTGAATAATTGCATTGATCAGACAATCGATGTCGCCGGAGTCGCAACTGAAGGTATCAGCGTTAACTGATTGCACAAAGGTGAGTATCAAACTGAAAAACAAAGCCGCTTTTATGCGTACAATAAGGGCGCTAGACGTTTTTCTCCTCGTTTCAAATACACCTGTGGCTATTCTTTTCTCTGTGTTTGGTGTAATCATGACTGTCTCCTGGTGAGTTTTATAAGAGCTTGCGTATCAGGATACTGCCTGGCAGATTGTACTAATCTGGCGTTGCCGTAAATA
The DNA here is from genome assembly GCA_037969395.1 of Pseudomonadales bacterium. Classification (GTDB taxonomy): domain Bacteria; phylum Pseudomonadota; class Gammaproteobacteria; order Pseudomonadales; family JAUIET01; genus JBBKXJ01. Next base: position 3,603 of record JBBKXJ010000248.1, on the reverse strand, counting down.
CCTCAAACGATCTAGCACTAAAGCGCTATCCTGGTCAGGATGGCCTGGGTGTTGAAGAATGACAATAAATTCTGCTTGGGCAGATACACCAGCCTAATTTATTGATAGCAATGTGATAGATTTACCATTTACGCGTATTGCGGGTTTTGAAAAGATTTATGCAATTTTAGGACATCCTGTGGATAACTCAGATCGGTAGCTCTTTGTTTGTCGGTGTGGGTTCTGTTTTATACCAGGTCTGATAATCTCCAAATCGGTTCAGATTGCGTGTCACATAAGGGCTTATGAAGGCCAAGTCGTCCTTATTGATGGGATACCCTTCTTGGTGAAGCTCATGAAGCACACGTGTTTGATCGACGACGTTCTGCAGCATCACGGCATTGGCAACAAGCTGATGGTAGACGGCCATCTTTTCTTGTTCGTCAGGGTCGTTGGTTCTCAGCACGCCTCGGCTACCGAAGTTCATGAAGTCGGAGAATTCGTGGAAGGTTTCGACCTTGTTTGCTCCGTCGGTGACATCGGCACGCAACCCGTCGTCAGCGATCCAGTTCAATAGATACACCGTGCGCACGACCCGTCCGAGCTCCTGAAAGGCGAGATACAGCCGACTGCGTCGACTGTGGCTGTTGAGCTTGGCCAGTACCCGGTATGAGGTGGTACCCTAATTTTAACCACGCTGATTTTTTAAAAGCATCGGATGATTACAGTGACAAGCGTATCAACGCTATTGTTAGCCTGGCCCCAGCGGTTACTCCCGCGCTGACCATAGCTTCTTTAAGCCGTATCGACACTCCCATGTTTCTCATAGCTTTAGCGCAGGATGAACTATTGGCACGCACCTCTTCGCGTAACCCTGAATTAATACCCACGACAAAACTAATTTCCCTAAAGCAGGTAGGGCATTTCGTATACCTGGCAGAATGTAAAAGTTTGGGCTTACAGATGGTCGAGCAAATCTGTGACGACCCAGACAGCGTTGACCGTGTTAGCGTACACCAACAGCTGCAGCCTGAGATTTTGCACTTTCTTAACCAACAATTCCACTGAGCGGTAGGGCTATTGAGCCTATCCTACCGGCGGATGCCACTGCGGAGCTGCCGTTATAGCCACTGGCACGGGTACTCGAGAGAATCAACCCGGTCAGAAGTTTGACAACTTCTGGCGTATTGAAAGATCTAAGTTTAGAGCGAAACGATCTAACGATAGGTGATGAGCTAGCATTACACTGATGAGTTATCGACACTGTGGCATTTGACTATGCAAGCCGCCAATAAAGCACCCGAAGAAGAATTACGACTTCGCACCCTGCGTGAACTTCGCATCCTGGACACGATGCCAGAGACCGCTTATGACGACATTACAAAAATAGCCGCGCAAGTGTGTGGCGCTCCGGTCGCGCTGGTGAGCCTGGTGGACGAGAACCGCCAGTGGTTCAAGTCCAGTGTGGGATTGGCGGTCTCTGAAACGCCTCGTGACATCGCTTTCTGCGCCCATGCCATACTCCAGCCTGACAACATTTTCATCGTTAAGGACACCAAAAACGACCCGCGTTTTGCCGACAACCCATTAGTCGCCAGCGACCCCGGCATTCAGTTTTACGCCGGGGTTTCGTTGTTGATTGACGATCATCGTGCACTTGGTACTCTCTGTGTGATCGACTACGAACCACGTGACCTGGATGAACCTCAAAAGGCCGCCTTGATCGCTCTGGCACGCCAGGTAACCGTTCAACTGCAATTGCGGCGGCAGATCCTCCGTCTGGACGATTGGACACGGCATCTGGAGACGTCGCGAAGAGATCTGATGGAGTTGTGCGGTGAACTCGAAAACAACGCCGAAACCATCGAACGCGATCTTGAGCGCGCGGAGCTGATTCAACGGACGCTGCGCCCCCAGATCGCTCCGGTAGTGCCCAACTTTCACATCCACAGCCTGTATCGCCCGGGTCGCCAGATCGGTGGCGATTTCTTTGAAATCAAGGCAGTGGGAACACGCTATATTGTGGTCGTCATTGCCGATGCATGCGGGCACGGCATCAGTGCGGCAATGCTGTCCTTACTATTTCAGCAGCGGCTTGAAATAGTGGACCAAACCACGGATGAACCGCTCAAACCGGCCGCAGCGCTGAATGCGATGAACCGCGCAATCGTCCGCGAAGTTACCGCCTCCGGTGTCTTTGTCACCGCCACCTACTGTCTCATTGACCTGAATACCCGAGTGCTTACCGTGGGCTCAGCCGGCCATCCCCCGGCAATCTGGTTACACGCACGCAACAACCGGGTTGAGATGATCGAACGCAGCGGTCCGGCGATTGGTCTTTACGAGGAAGCCAAATTTACGGAATCGACGCTGCAACTCGACTCTGGCGACAGCATACTCTTGTTCACAGACGGACTTCTTAAAGTGCCCGGGGTCTCCACTGCCGAACTGTCTGAACTCGCTGCGGCGCTGCAGTCCACCAAAGGTGAAACCAACCCGCTGCGGAAAATGTTCGAACGTTTTAATCCGGACGCGCGGGACCGTGATGACGTGACGATGATATTGCTTAATTTTTTCTCCGGTGATAATGCCTTGCTCGAAATACCCGTTCATACGGAGCTATCCGGCTCAACCGTCAGTGAATCCGGGTTCCTTAGTTACGCGGAGTCAGACGATACAACGTTTATCTGTCTGCACGGCAAACTCGACTGGGTGTTCGGGGACACGCTGCTAGGCGCTACGGTCGACACATTGGACAAGCACCGCAATGTCATTCTGGACCTCGGCTTCTGTGACTATCTCGACAGCACAATGTTGGGCACGCTGCACGAGTTGGTTGTGCGAGCCGAGTCCGCAGGGCGGCAGCTTGGCGTGCAACGTGCATCCCCTACGTTGCTATCCGCCTTTGATGAGTTGAGCCTCACCAGTGTCATCTGCTGTATCCCACCGAATGTGCGCCCAGTACCTAAGGCGACCCGAGAGATAGCGTTGCCGACATCGACTCTGCGACACCAACGGCAACGCCTAATCATGGCCCATGAGGCTTTGTCCGCATTGAGCGAGTCCAATAGACGAGAATTTGCCGGCGTGCTAAAAGCACTTAAAACCGATTCGGAGGGCGAGCTATCAGGCGTCCGTTCATAGTACGTGTAAAAAGTTGTCACGTCGGATGCTCGAACTGAAGCGAGGCGCAGTATTGACCGCAGATAGAGGCCGTTTTCCTTCTAATATCGAGTACCTATTGCTACAGTGGAAGGCAATTCGGTTGTCGCTAAAGAGAGGCCAAATAAAAACTCGGCATACATACTCAAAAAGTCCAAAATTTGTACAGTCTGTACAATCTAGCACCTTTAAACCGGAACGCACTAGTAGTCTTTCAATCTGATATTGCCTAATACAGTTTTACCCTGATTAAGGCTTGTCATTGGTGGTGCAAGGATAAAGTTTCTTCAGTTTTATCCGTGCATCCTCCGTCGTAAAGCGCCAATCAACTTTATTCCCCACTTGGTTGCGCGAAGCTGTCCAGGCGTCCACCTCTTCGCGCACTATCTCTAGATCCGGTAAACGCCGACTCAGACACTGGCGCGAGAGCACGCTAAACTCACACTCTGCGATATTTAACCA
>JBBKXJ010000247.1:0-4692 GCA_037969395.1 Pseudomonadales bacterium | reverse complement strand
GAGTACCGGTTGGGACATGTTGAGCAGATCATGGCGGCTGAAAACGGAGATATCGAAGCACTGCGATTGGCATCCGGTGAAACGATTGCGGGGGACATGTTTGTTGACTGCACCGGCTTTGCGGCTCTCCTGATCGGTAAGCACTACAACATTCCGTTTGTATCGCAGCGAGACTATTTATTTAACGATACCGCGCTGGCCGTGCAGGCCGAGTATGTGACGGAAGATGCCCCCATTGCCTCTTGTACAAAGGCGACGGCGCAGTCTGCCGGGTGGGTCTGGGACATCGCCTTACCCAGTCGACGCGGCATTGGCTACGTGTTTTCCAGTCAGCACACACCTATAGAAAAAGCCGAGGAAGAGCTGGCGGCATACCTTAAGGCCGACCCAATGCTGGCGAAGGATCAGCCCAGCCCGCGCAAAATTGTGTTTCAACCCGGTCATCGGGAGACTTTCTGGCACAGGAATTGTGTCGCTGTCGGAGTGTCTGCGGGTTTTGTCGAGCCGCTGGAGGCGAGCGCTATGATTTTGATTGAAAAATCTGCTGAATGGATCAGCGACCAGTTACCCCAGGATAGCGCTGCAATGCCTGTTGTGGCCCGGCGCTTCAACGAAATAACCCGTCAGCATTGGCGCGCGGTCATAGATTTTTTAAAGCTGCACTATGTCCTGACCGAGCGCAGGGACTCGGACTATTGGCGTGACCACTGCGAAGTCGAATCAGTTCCCGATAGTCTGCAGGAATCACTGTTGTTGTGGCGCACTCACGTGCCCTGGCTCTATGAGTCTAACTACCGCATTGAGTTGTTTTCGTCCGCGAGCCTGCAGTATGTGCTATACGGTATGGAGTTTGTCACTGACATCAAGGACAGTCGCTATCGGCAATGGATGAGGGATACAGAGATTGCAAGTCGGCTGATTCGTGAAAATAGTGTGCAAGCGGAAACCTTTATTGCGTCCTTACCGACGAACCGCGATTTGCTTAACAGAGTGCGCCGGAGGTAGCAATTTTAGGGCAATTAATATGCAGTTTGGCGTCGTATACCCCTTACGATAGTAAGCGGTATTTGGTTGTATTGCTTTTCACCGGGTTATGTTCGGGGTGTGCAGCAAGCCACCCGCAGCATCGCTTGGAATCGATCGTCATAGAAGTCACGGGTGCTGAATTTAACTGGTACTTTCGCTACCCCGGTGCCGACGGCGTACTCGGCACCAGTGACGACCAGCACTCGGTGCAGAACTTATTTCTGCCTGACAATTCCAAAGTTAAACTGCAACTCAAGAGTAATGATTATGTGTATACGTTTACTTTACCTGAACTTGGAATGAAGGAAATTGCGGTGCCTGGACTCAGTTTTGAGTTGCAGTTCACTACAGGCGAACTGCAAACGTTGCAGCTAAGGGGCGACCAGCTGTGTGGCTTCGCCCACGAGACCCTTATCGGCAAAGTCTATGTTCGTAATCAGGATGATGGCTACTACGGCTGGTAAAATTACTTTTGACCAGCCGCATCGCTTCGCTATCGTTTGCCGCCATTGTGTATACAAGTAGCGCGGTCTTTAAGCTCCGTACACAGGTTAAAATACGATGCCTCCGTTAACAAAATATTCTCTATCGACTTATTCGTTAATCCTGTGCTTCGTTATAGCGCTGACGGGATGCGACAAAAGCTACGCTCGCGAAGCATCTGGGGGTGCCAGAACCGACAATGCCGGGAGCGAACCGGTTTCCAGTCTTCCAGAGCAAAAAGATGCAGTAAGAATTCTGACCCGCCTGCCAAAATTTGCGCTAACAGACCAAACCGGAAAAGAGCTTGCATCGCACGATCTTTATGGGCGCGTCTGGGTAGCAAACTTTATCTTTACCCAATGTAAAGCTAGCTGCCCGGTACAAACCGCGGTAATGAACAAACTTCAGAGCGGCCTTAAGGAATCCGAAAACTGGAAACACACACGCCTCGTAAGCATAAGTGTTGACCCTGAACATGATACCCCTGAAGTGTTGTCGAAATATGTTAAAGATCAAAAGCTGGAGACTTCACAATGGCATTTTCTCACCGGATCCAGAGCAGCAACCTGGGGCTTAATTAAAAACGGATTCAAACTGCCTGTAGCTGACGACCCCAAAGATACCAAAATGCCGATTATGCATAGCGACATGATTGTATTAGTCGACTGGGAAGGCCGGATTAGGGGTTATTACAATGGTTTCGAGGAAGAAGGCTTGAGGAATTTGAAACGAGATATCGCCAGGGTCGCATTCGAGCGAGTGGTACAGCCGCCGGACTCAGCTAACCCCAGCTGGATAGAAGCGCGCATGCAGGCGCAACTTGAAACAGCGACAGGTTTCGATGTATTTCATGACTTCAAATTCAGCGATGAGCTTACCGATAGTGGTATTACTTTCCGTCACAAGCTGGTTGATGATGCGGCATCTGTATACAAAGCTGTGCATTACGATCACGGTAACGCAATAGCTGTAGCCGATGTTGACCTGGATGGCCGCTATGACATTTATTTTACAAGCCAGGCCGGCAGCAATGAGCTATGGCGCAACCTGGGTAAAGGAAAATTTGTAAACATCACTGAGAGTGCAGGCCTGAACATTGATGATCGAATCGGCGTGGCCGCATCCTTTGGTGACATCGACAACGATGGTGACCCGGATTTATATATTACAAATGTTCGAACGGGCAACATATTGTTTGAAAATGACGGCAAGGGTCATTTTAAGAATATATCCAGGCGATCCGGAACGGAGGTTAAAGCGCATTCTTCAGGTGCCACCTTTTTCGATTATGACCGCGATGGCCTGTTGGACCTATACGTTTCTAATGTGGGCGTCTACACCACAGATACAGTATCCAATGTGTCTGTTTATACGGAACAGGGGCAGGTAGTGACTGACCAACAATACTACGTTGGCTATAAGGATGCCTTCGCTGGTCATTTAAAGCCGGAACGATCGGAAACCAGTATTTTGTTTAGAAACAAGGGGAAAAATCGTTTTGAAGATGTCACCAAAAAAGTAAATCTGGTTGATTCGAGCTGGAGTGGCGACGCCATGGTTATCGATGGAAACAATGACGGCTGGCCGGATCTATACGTAATCAATATGCAAGGCAATGACGAGTACTACGAAAACATTGAAGGGAAAAAGTTCGTTCGTAAGAGCCGGGAACTCTTCCCTAAAACATCCTGGGGGTCCATGGGGGTTACGTCGTTTGATTATGATAACGATGGCGATATAGATATCTATGTCACTGACATGCACTCCGACATGGCTGAAAAGCTCGATGTCGCCAGAGAAAAAATGAAAATGGAAGCACATTATCCGGAAAGCTACTTGCAGAGCGATGGTGCCAGCATTTTTGGCAATGCGTTCTACCGCAACGAGGGGAACGGCCAATTTTCAGAAATTTCAGATCAAATTGGTGCTGAAAATTACTGGCCCTGGGGATTAAGTTCCGGGGACTTGAATTCGGATGGATACGAAGATGTGTTTATCGCTTCCGGCATGAACTATCCATTCCGTTACGCAGTAAATTCCCTGCTCCTCAATAATGCGGGAAAGGGTTTCCTCGACAGCGAGTATATCGTCGGTGTTGAGCCAAGAAAGAACGGCATTACCGCCGCGCCATGGTTTGAAATAAATTGCTCCGGCAGAGACGCCGGCAGTAATTTATGCGGAACAACGAGGGGGCGCAGGGTGATCTGGAGTGCGTTAGGGTCGCGGTCGTCCGTGATTTTTGACGTGGACCAGGACGGTGACCAGGATATAGTAACATTGGAATTCAACCAGCCCCCGATGGTTCTTATCAGTAATTTGAGCGCTAGGAAAAAACTCAATTACCTCAATGTAAAGCTGAACGGTAACAGTTCCAATAAAAGTGGAGTAGGCGCCATGGTTAAAGTTTTTGCAGGTGACGACGTCTACACAAAAATGCACCATGGTAAGTCTGGTTATCTGGCTCAAAGCTTGTATCCGCTTTATTTTGGCCTTGGGAGCAATAAAAAAATTGATAAAATTGAGGTGGCCTGGCCTTCGGGGAAAACCCAGGTTATTGATCGTAAAATCGAATTGAATCGCGTGCTCGAAATCACAGAACCAAAGTAATCCAGAACGTGGAAGGAATCCCGTGTCAGGCACAGGATTCCACGAACAAACGGAGACGGTGGTTTTTAAGAGTTATACCCTGGCCCGGCAGCCAATCGCATTAGACTCACTATTTAAACGAGTGATGAATTCAAGCATGAAAATAGAACTGGTTGTTTCCGATCTCGACGGAACCCTGCTAAACCGTCAGCACCGTATATCTGAAGAAACCCGTAATGTCATTCACGGACTGCTGGGGCGCGGTATTGAATTTGCAGTTGCTACTGGCAGACACTTTATCGATGCTATTGAGATTGTGTCCGACCTCGATTGTACGATACCCCTGATCACCGCCAATGGCGCCATGCTGCATGACCGGCACAGCGCATTGATCCGCTCTGTTCTCATCAACCCGCAGTGGGTGTCGGAAATCCTGGCTATGAGCGCGAAGTACACCGTGCACAGAAACCTCTACTACAGTGACAAATGGCTGGTTGATGCGCCCAATGAGTTCTTACTATCCTTGCATAAGGACTCCGGTTTTTCTTATCAAGTGGTTAACCTCGGCGCAGTTGATTACAGCAATATACTGAAGCT
>JBBKXJ010000246.1:0-25134 GCA_037969395.1 Pseudomonadales bacterium | reverse complement strand
ATCACCGCGCCCGCTGTCAGCCATTTATCCAGTATCAGGCGTTTATTCTCGTTGAGATTAGGCAGCGCATACGGCATGCCCCACAAGGGATGCTCATTGGCGTAGCCATTAAATTCGTTTGGTGCCGGACATGCCTGTTCACGGTCGATGTCCAGCGTAAACTCAGCGGGCAGCTTGCCTCGAACAGGTTGCGGATTGTGCTGTTTAAGTTCCAGCAGCCTGCGCAATACCGACTTATCGTTAGGGTTTTCAGTATCATTGAGTACGGAATGAAACCCCATGTTACGCCATTCTTCATTCGTTTTAGCATCGATAAACAACCGCGTCGGTTGCATCGCCGTAAGCCTTTTCGGATTGTAGACTTTTTCTTTACTGGCCCCGCGGGTGATGCCTTCGACAGACGAAAGCTTTAACTGACAGGGCGCATCATAACAGCCGTGACACACAACGCAGCGTTTCTCCAGTAGTGGTTTGACATCCGCTGTATAAGAGACGGGTTTTTGACGAGAGACTGTAGACGTTTGATGATCAGGGATAGAGGATGTGTCGTTATTGGTCCTGTCCTGTATCAAATAAAATAACGCAAAAATCAACAATACGACAATAATGAAGCCGAGATTGCGATAGCGAAGTAAGCGAAACGTTAAGTGCGTTCTATCCAATTCGGTGCCAGGCTGCCATGCTTCAGTTTTTTGCAGGAGTGCACCATGGACAGCAAACCACTCACCAAACGCCAGCAATACTGGCTTGACCACTTGGTTGCCGCGTCTGGGAGCAGCGGCACGTTAGTCGAGTACGCCAACGCCCATAAGCTCACGCCCAAGCGCCTCTATCAATGGAAAACACGCCTAATGACACTCGGACATCTAGGCAGCCCCGGGTCCGTCAAGAAGGCAGCGTTTGTCCGCGTTGCCACCCCGCGCAGTAGCGGTAGCAATAACACCAAAGCCAACCTGGTGATGCCCAATGGCATTCGACTCGAACTTCAGGGCGTACTGGATCGCGGCCTTATCCGGGAGCTGATTGCGGCCGCCGGTGAGCTCTAATGATTCGCCCGGATGCCGATGCGCGTATTCATTTGTACCGGGACGCCGTCGACATGCGTAGGTCCATTAACGGCCTGGTCTCCATTGTCGAAGCTGAGATGTCGCTCGATCCCTTCAGCGCCGAGTTGTTTGTGTTCTGCAATCGTCGGCGTTCCATTGTGAAGATGGTGGCATGGGAGGGTAACGGCTTTGTGTTGCTCATGAAACGACTGGAGAAATCGCGGTTCAAGTGGCCTCTCTCATTGCCCCTATCCGTCGTTGAACTGAACGCGCAGCAGATCGACTGGTTGCTGGCGGGCTACGACTTAACGGTCATGCAAGGGCATGACTGCTTACCCCATCACACGGTATTATAAACTTGCTAGTGTGAAGGTTCTTGGTACACTTTCATGATGAGCAACCCCTCCTTACCTGCTGACTACGAGACACTACTGCCACTGTTTCAGTCGCAACAATCTGAGCTTGCGCACCTGCGTCAGTTTGTTGAGCAGCTGTTGGAACAGATACGGTTATCGCGCCACCAGCACTTCGGGGCGCGCAGCGAGAAGTTCTCCATCGATCAGTTGTCATTGCTAGCGGATGAAGCCGCTGCTGCGTTGCGTGATGCAGATGCCGATGAAGGGTCAGCGCAAACGGGTAAAGAAGACGACAATGATTCCATTCTGGTACCGGCCCATCGGCGCTGCAAAGGTGGGCGTAAGCCATTACCGCCAGAACTACCCCGCATCAACATCGTGTACGAACTGGAGGGTGATGCCTGCCACTGTGAACAGTGCCAACGCGCGATGGCGGTGATCAGCGAGCGCGCCAGCGAACAGATGGACATCATTCCTGCCCAGATCCAGGTGCTACGCCATATCAAAAAGACCTATGGGTGCACTCACTGTGAAGGGCAACTCAAAACGGCACCGATGCCGCCGCAGATAGTGCCGAAGACGATCGCGTCTGCCGGCACCATCGCCCACATCGTCACCGCGAAATACGTCGATGGTACGCCTTTGTACCGTCAGGAGGCACAACTGCGCCGTATCGGGGTCGAATTACCCCGATCCACGCTTGCCCAGTGGATGATTAAGGTAGGACAGGCGGTTCAACCGCTGATTAACCTGCTTAATGACCGATTGAACGCTGGCCATTACATCGGTATGGATGAAACGACGATTCAGGTACTGAGAGAACCGGGCCGAAAGGCACAGAGTAAATCCTATATCTGGGTGCGCCGCGGCGGGCCACCGGACAAACCCATCGTGCTTTACGACTACGATTCGAGTCGCAGCCAGGACGTACCGGTGCGTCTGCTTGATGGATTTGCAGGTTATCTACAGGTGGACGGCTATGAGGGCTACGCTAAAGTCTGTGCCACCGATACGGTGACGCGGTTGGGTTGTATGGCCCATGCGCGGCGTAAGTTTGATGAAGCCATAAAGGCGCAGCGAAAACCTGATCCAGACTCTCTGGCGGGGATCGGGTTACGCAAGATCCGTGCGCTGTATCGCATCGAGCGAGAGACCAAGGACATGGACAGTCAACAAAGAAAAGCCAAACGTCAGCAGGACGCTGTGCCGTTGCTTGACGACCTGCGTGACTGGTTAGACAAAAACTTGCCGCTGGTGCCTAAGCAATCCGCACTGGGCAAAGCCTTGAACTACATGCACAAGCAATGGCCGAGTCTGATTGTTTATGTGGAGCACGGCGACCTGAGAATAGACAACAATCTGATTGAGAATGCTATAAGGCCACTCGTGATTGGACGCAAAAACTTTCTCTTCTGTAACAGCATCGCCGGTGCCAATGCCACAGCTAACCTTTATAGCTTAATTGAGTCAGCGAAGGCGAACAAAATTGAACCATACCGTTACCTGCGAAAGGTATTAACAGAACTGCCGAAGGCCACCAGCCTCGAGGAGATTGAGGCGCTGTTGCCTGATGGTGACTTTTTGTTGGAATGAGCGTTTCGCTTACATTAATTCGGCGGAAATGGGTGGATCACTTCTATCTTAGCGGTTGCGCGTCCACCGACAGCAATATGGTCTTACACTGGTCCGCGGCTTTCACAAAATTCGCTGATCAAAATCGACGTGGCCTGCCAGGAGCGGTCACACAACTTTGTTGAACCTCAAAAAAAACCATAGGACGGATCTAGCCGAGCGACTACCTTGCCTTCTTAAACATGCGGGGTTTATTTATAACTGCCTATGCCAATACAGCCGCTGCTACGGCGGCGGTATCGAACAAGTCATTATGTATCATGGTTATACCCGCTTTCCGTCTGGGAGTTGAGCATACCTGGCAATCAGTGTCGGGGTTTAACGAAGCAACGGCGTTACCGAAAGAGCTTTCTCTCCATGGACTGCAGCACACTTGTGCGATGACAAGATCAATAAATATTATGTGTCTTAGCAACCGTATTTTAATAGCTATTCTGTATTGGACACTGGCTTGCAAGCGGCGTTTCAATGGCAATGGCTATGCAACCAGGGAACTGGGTAGTGCAACAAGATGATGAGTAAAAGGGTTCACTAGGCATCAAACTCGAGCCAAGTAGATCGCATTCTGGAATTAAATGGATTATTGGCTCTAAGAAACCAACTATTTTAAGGAGACTGATATGAAAGTATTAAAAACAAGCATACTCGCTGTTGTATTTTGGGGTCTTTCAATGGGAGTTGTGGCGGACCCGGACAAACCCAGGGTTTTTCAGGCTTCGCCTGTGATAAGTACCGCGGATGGGGTGGAGGTTGGCGCGGCATGGCTCAAGCGCTCTAAGAACAGGGTTGATGGCAGAATCATGACAACCGTGGATACTGCGGGCATACCGTATACGGTTTGGTGGGTCATCTTCAATAATCCGGCTGCCTGTAGTGACCCATGTGGCATGGATGACGTCGGGAACGAGGCGGCAAAGGTCGCATTTTTAAACGCGTCAGGCGCGATAAGTGCAGCGGGTGGCTTAGATGGAAGAGGGGTGATCAATTTTGATTTTTCGATTATCGGTCGCGAGGGCGCGAGTGTCGGCTCGCAGGTGCCCCCGCCCCCTGCCGTAGACGCGCCGCATTGGAATCGGGTACTCAAAAAGAACAACGCTCGATGCGCAGAGATTCATCTGGATCTCAATGTACACGCCAATCCGCCCCTTCCCGTGAATTGGGTGGGAGAACTGACGTATCCGAGACCTCCGGGAAATACGGAGTCATTCGCCGTCTTTAAGCCGGCGCCAGGCTGCCATAGGACGTTGCAGAAGTTGGATTGGTAAACTGACGAACAGCAGCTGATGGCACTTTCCTGCCGGTCTTGGCTCTGAAACTTAGTAAGCGGTGCGTTATGGACGTCAATAACGCACCGCTTACATAGCGAATAGTCGATTGAGAGTGCTTGTTCATAGGTTTTGACTGGGTCACGCTCATCGCGGCAGCAACATTAGCACCGACCGTATCAGTAGGAAAATATCCCGCGCTGCCGGGATGCGATTATGGCTTCGGACAGGATAAAAAAGTGCCGTCTGGAGTCGAGAAAACAGTCGTCAATCCGCCACCCTCGGTCCGCAGGTTGGTTGTCTGGCCTTGGTAAAGTCTGGCGGATAGCTGCTGAATCGTGCCGTTGTAGGTGACGCAGCGAAGGTCGAGCTTTAACGACTTTTTGTCGCCATTGATCATGAGTTGCCGTTCGCTGGGTGGCACCATGGCCTGGGCGATATAGTCGCTGTGGATGATGTTCTCCCACACTCGCCGTGTGAGCTTTGCGCCGCGATACGCGCCGCGGCTGCCATAGCCGGTGGCGGGTTTGAAGAAAAGTTGTTTACGATTTTCCCAGAGTTGATCGGCGTTGTCTTGAGTGACGGCAACGGTATGTGGTAGTGACTGGCCCACTGCGCGGATGGTTTCTTCCTCGACGCCGAACTCCTTGAGTCGATTTGGGTTTGATAACAGGGGTAGATTACGTTTGTCTGCATAGAGGGCGTAGCGGTATGGGGAAGGGGTGACGACGGCCGCACCGCTCTGATAGGCCTCCAGTAAGCAAGCCGATGCTGGCATTTGCAGATAAAAGTCGGTGAGGCGGTTATAAACCAGGTCGACCTTGTGCTCACCGAACGTAAGAGTGTGCTCTTTTAGCGTGAAGTCTTCAGGGTCGGCAATCACTGCTTCAATGCCATGTCGTCTAAATAGCGATTGAAAGAGCAAAAACTCGGGGTACAAAAACTGCGTTGACGGCGCGTTGTCAACAATGGCGATGGTGCGCAGGGGTTTGTCAGCGCACTGCAATTGCCACTCTTCCTTGAACATGGCAATCAGTGCGTTTTCGGCATCGGCGAAGCTGGTTTTTCCGCCAAAGAAGGTGATCACCTCGCCGCAGCAGGCGTGTTGGGCGCTAGCCAAATAAAGATTCAGCAATACGCCGCCGGCATTGGTATTGATTTCGATCAGCTGGGGACCCTCGGCGCCAAGGTGGAAATCATAACCATAAAAAACACCGCGTGGCCCAAAGTCCTGGCGGGCAGTGGCGGGCGCAGCGGCCAGCACCGTGTCGCGATAGTTACTATTTTGGGTTACTTTCTCCACAGCATGGATAAGCTGCTGCATTTTTTCGATATGTCCCTGCCATAAAAAAACAGGCGATTCAGCAAACAAGTGACTGGGTGTATCCAGAAGTTGTTCCGGCAGGTGTGAGTTTCTAAGATGCGCTTCCAGACTATTGCGAAGGGCCGCTTTGTTGAGTGCAATACAGTAACAGTCTTTATTCAGAGCGTCTGCACGTTGTTTCCCTATTGCTATTCGTTGTCGATTCATCTGTTCATCATGCCATATGCTTTTTTTTCTTCACGGCGGCACCGACACGTGAACTACGGTGCTCGCGGCGTCACCGGCCGCGCCCTGCCATCGGTAGATCCATCCCGATCACCTCTTGCTGTTACATATCGCGACTCCGGTTTACCTGCTGGGCCAATTGCATCATCTCATGCTCTTCCATATCTAATAATTCCTGCATCAACTCATAGGCTTCCGGGATGTCTGCCTTCGACAGAAGATCGCGATACAGGCCTATTATCGTCTGATTGTGCAAGTCGAACACAGACTGGAAGATTTGGTCAAAATTCATGCTTGCGTAAGGTGCGTCACAGCGGCGATGGGGCTCAATCGGCTCATGATTCAAATAGTCATAGATCCACGTATTCAGAGCTTTAGGATCCGCGCGCTTCCTGAATTCATCGACCATACCGCCGATTCTCGCTTCATGCTCCGCCAGATAACCGAGAAGCCATTGCGCGCGCGGCTCTTCATTCGTCGTTGCGCAATGCGCCAGACACTGCGCCAATTGATCGTGAAGCGCATGGGTCCACTGGATAAGGTCTTCAAATGTTTGCACTTTCATGGTTTAACGCTGACCTCTTACTCTCGCAATGCTGCGCATGAACGCCGTCGTCGTGAGGGTTAATGCGCAGTCGCCGCTGAAAGGACCCAGTATAATCCTGTATGTTGCATACAGGTCAATACACATCAACCTGCGCAACGAATTTGCGCGACTCGACCGGCCTGCCGGCTACGCGGAGATGGTTGCCCAGCATCGCTACCGGGCGCATTTTTTGCGTTTGAGCATATGCTTTCCGTGGGTGCATTGGATGGCCGCCATGGCGGCAGTTGCGTGGACTATTTCTACTACTCCAACGTGATGTACACGTCGTTGGGTCTGGGCGATGTTTTGTTAAGCGGGCATCTGCGCTTGTTCAGTGGTATTGAGGCCCTGAATGGTCTGGTGCTCATCGGCTGGTCCACTTCGTTTACGTTTTTAGCCATGCGCCGCTTTTGGCCGCTAGAGTTCGAGTAAGCGTGATCAGGCCATCTGCTATCGGTAGCGTAATTTCCTTGACCCGTATATCTCTCAAGGATCGCGGTGGCGTTTGGTCTGCGTCACTTCTTTCCAAACCTGAATGTCTTCGAAGGCAGAGCAGAGGTGTGTTGGCGGCGAAAAAATAATGCGTCACTCGGCGGGAATCGGCCGACCGCTCCTACGTAGCCAAGCGTTCGATCACGCGCCCTGGGTGTCATCACGGATTTTGCGGCTGCATCGAAAGTGCAATAAGGCCGGCATCAGCTGCTTGACTTGTGCCTAACATACAACCTGTAGATTCTACTGCGTCGTGAAAAGTTAGGCGTAAAAAATCGGTTCCGCGCTTACAAGGCACTTCAGTGCACAGCAACAAACAAGGGTAACCATGGAAAAGACCACAATCGAAGTCGCCGGCCTGCTGTCGGTGCTGAGCGCTGCCGGTGTTGAGAAACAGCTTGGCCGGCTGCCTGGCGTACGTCAGGCTGAGGTCAACTATGTCGCCGGCAGCGCGACTGTGACCTACGACGAGACCCTGATCGATCTCAAGGCGATCAAGGCGAAGGTCGCCGAGTGCGGCTACCACTGCGCCGGCGAGCAATTGCCCAAACATGTCTGTGTGCCGGGCGATCCGCCAGGCGATGCGCCCGCCATCGCGGATGCTGCCCACGAACATCGACGCCACGCCACCGATACGGAGCACGGTGCAGATGATTACGGCGCAGGTGATGACAAGGTCGCTGCAATGGGCCACGAGATGGGCCATGGGGGCAGCGCCGATATGCAGGAAATGGTGCGCGATATGCGCAACCGTTTCTGGGTCTGCCTGATCTTTACCGTTCCAATCTTTATCTATTCCCCCATGGGTGGGCTGTTTACGCCACCGGCGCCGCCCTTCGGCCTGAACCTCAACCCGTGGCTGTTTATTCTGGCGACGATTGCCGTGATTTGGCCGAGCTGGCCGTTCTTCGTGGCCGCCTGGCGCGCGTTAAAAAACGGCGTGCTCAACATGGCGGTGTTGATCGTGCTGTCGGTGGGCACCGGTTACCTGTTCAGCCTGGGCGCCACCTTCCTGTTCGACGGCGTGCAGTTCTTCGAGGCGGTGGCGGTGCTGCTGGTGTTTATTCTACTTGGCCACTGGCTGGAGATGCGCGCTCGCGCCGGCGCCTCGGACGCTATTCGTTCGCTGATGGATCTCGCGCCACCCAAGGCCACCGTGTTACGCGACGGTCAGGAACGGGAGGTTGCGACCGCCGAGGTGGCAAAAGACGACGTGGTCGTCATCCGCCCCGGCAACAAGATCCCGGTAGACGGCGAGGTGTTGGAGGGCGAGTCCCAGGTGGACGAGTCCATGCTCACGGGCGAATCGATGCCAGTAGCAAAAAAGCCGGGGGATGCGGTGATTGGCGCCACCATCAACAAAAGCGGCAGTTTCAAATACCGCGCCACCAAGGTGGGCGCCGACACGGCGTTGGCGCAGATTGTAAAGCTGGTGCAGGAGGCGCAGAACTCCAAAGCCCCGTCGCAGTTGCTGGCCGACAAAGCGTCCCAGTGGCTGGTGATCATCGCTATCGTCATCGGCCTGCTGACCTTTTCCGTCTGGTTCTGGTGGATAGGCCAAACGCTGCTGTTTGCCGTGACCCTGACGATCACCGTATTCGTGATCGCCTGCCCGGACGCCCTGGGGCTGGCCACACCGATGGCGGTGATGGTGGGTACCGGCCTCGGCGCCAAAAACGGTATTTTGTTTAAGAACGCCGCGGCGTTGGAGGAGGCCACCAAACTTGATGTGGTTGTGTTCGATAAAACCGGCACCCTGACCATGGGCGAGCCGCAGGTGGTAGAGGTGGTGACGGCACCGGATGCCGATCAGGAGTCGGTGCTCGCCCTGGCCGCCACCGTAGAACAAGGGTCCGATCACCCGCTGGCACAGGCTATCCAGCACCGCGCTGAAGGCTTGACGCTCGAGCCGCTCACCGGCTTCACCAACATCGAGGGCAAGGGTGCCCAGGCAGAGGTGGACGGTAAGATCGTGCTGCTCGGTAATCGCCGTCTGATGGACGAAGAGAAGGTCGACATGGCGGGTCTGACCGACGAGGCTGCCCGTCTGCAGGGCACGGGCCAGACCGTGGTGCACGTCGCCCATGGCGGTACGTTGCGGGGCCTCATCGCTATCGCCGATGCGCCGCGACCCACGGCGGCCGCCATGGTAGAAAAGATGCGTGACCAGGGCGTCGAAGTCGCCATGCTCACCGGTGACAACCAGGCCACTGCCGAACGCATTGCACGGGAACTTGGCATCAGCACGGTGATAGCCGATGTACTGCCGGGGCAAAAGGCGGACAAGATCAAAGCGCTGCAGGCGAAAGGGCAAAAGGTGGGTATGGTGGGCGACGGCGTCAACGATGCACCGGCGCTGACCCAGGCCGACGTTGGCTTTGCTATCGGCGCCGGCACGGATGTAGCCATCGACAGCGCCGACGTGGTGCTGATGAAAAGCGACCCCTACGACGTGCTGGGCGCCATCGAGTTATCACGCGCCACGTTGCGCAAGATGCATCAGAATCTGGTCTGGGCTGTTGCGTACAACGTGATTGCGTTCCCGGCGGCTGCCGGCGTGTTTTATCCGCTCGTGATCAGCCCCGAAGTAGCCGCGCTCTCCATGTCAGGTAGTTCAGCCCTGGTGGCCGTGAACGCCATGCTGCTAAAACGCACCCGGCTGGAGGGGCTGCACGACAATACTCGCCAGCATTGATGGAGGTTGACGGGTGATAAAGCGAAATCGAACAGCAAGCATAACCTGGGCTGCCATCGTGTTAGCGAAAATAGAGGCAAAAATATGAGCAAGCCAATCTCGGCCGATCCGTTAAAACACGGCCTGTTACCCACCGATATCGAAGGCGTCGACGCACTGATCGAACTGGCGCTGGATTTGCGCTCATCCTGGCATCACGGCGCCGACAACGTCTGGCAGCAGCTCGATCCTGAACTCTGGGAGGCCACGCAGAATCCGTGGGTGGTGCTGCAAACGGTCTCACGGAACACACTTGAGCGGCTTCTGGCCGACGCAGCATTCCGTAGGAACATCAACGAACGGGTTCGAGCGAGCAGGGAGGTCGCACAGGCGTCCGCCTGGTTTCAACACACCCATCCGCGGTCCGCGTTGAGCTTTATGCCGAGGCCAGCGGAGACAGCGGTCCGGTGCGTGAGGCTATGACACGGAGAGCAGCGCCAGGCGGCCCATCGGTAGCTCTGCATTTACTACTTCAGTGCCCGCGAATCGGCCTGCCGACAACTTCACTGCGCGAATTGTGCCGCACCACGGTGGTGTGGCGGTGCCACTGGAAGCGGCCCATATTCTGTGGCAGCAATGATGCTAATCGGCGCATGGTGGAGATTGAAAACACACAGACTGATCACCGCTTTGGATTCGGAAACCGAGCCACGGTGAGTGAAGGATTAATGAGAGGAACTTCAACATGAAAGAACATATCGCACATTCCGGCGCCTGGGCTATCGCAGTGGTCATGATCGTGATTGCGTCTTGGGTATTGTACCGTTTCCTGGCGCCAAAAACCTGGCGAGAGTGGGCCAGCGCCGGACTGGTGCAAGCGTTCATCATTGCCCTCTACGCGGAAATGTACGGGTTTCCGCTCACGATTTACCTGCTCGTTCGGTTTACCGGCTTGGACAAATTCAATCTGAGCGCCAATCTGTGGTCCTCGTTACTGGGCATGGGCGAGACGGGCATGATGATCTCGATGGTGCTGGGCTACGGTTTACTGTTCGTTGGCATTGGCCTGTTTATTCAGGGGTGGCGCGAACTGTACCGGGCCCGTCAGGAAAATCGACTGGTCACCGACGGCTTGTATGCACTGGTGAGGCACCCGCAGTATTCAGGACTTTTACTCGGTCTGTTTGGCGAGGGTGTTGTCCATTGGCCGACGGTGTTTTCCGTCACGGTGTTTCCCCTTATCGTGCTTGCGTATGTATTGCTCGCCCGCCACGAGGAGAAAAAGGTGCTTGAGGAGTTCGGCGATACCTATCGCGCCTATCAGCGGCAGGTGCCGAGGTTTTTCCCGCGCAAGGGCCAATGGAAGCAGCTGCTAGCGCGATCCAGTATGGCAGACGATAGGCCACGAGATCCTCCGGGATGAGGTCAACGAACAGGTGAATCCGCAAACCGGAGGAGAACGATGAATACGGAATTAGCGAGCACCTTTCAGCCGTGGCAGGGCGTATCCGCTAGGTTGCTGCAGGATTTGCTGGCAGACTGTCGTGTCGAATTGGACGGCCAATAGCAATGTGAACGCGTCGATGAATTGGTTGAGCGCCTGCTTCGTGACGCAGTCCATCGACGCGTCACTAACAAGCGCGTCAATGCATGGTTGGCGCTGACGTCGCGACTACGCAACCTGCACACCCGCGCATGGGCGTGCTTTTTCGGCACGTGTGGAACTTCTATCTATTGGCCTGCGCGGGCACCTTCCGGGCTCGGAGCGTGCAATTGTGGCAACTCGTATTGGCAAAGAGCGGCCGGTCCGGCACCTACCACAGACCAACGCTGGCGATCGTGAGCAATAACACCGACTGAAGTCACCGCTGCCCGTGGCAAGGTCAGTGCCGTGCTGCAATCATTATTTGCAGCGCCTGGCGCTCGTCAGCTCGCCTATACGGCCTGTATCAACCCTCTCAACAAACTACGCCGAGTTGCTGCTTTAAGTGCTACTACGTACTCACCCCCTGGGACATCCCGAATGTTCTGGCACCTTAAAAATGGGTAATTTATTTGTAGTTGTTAGTGCGATACCCAGTGGTTTCCAAATTTGCCGGTTTCAACTTGTCAGTAGACGCATGATCTTCTGATGATCGGACAAAAAGCTGATGGTTACGCTCGCTCCAGACCTTGTTCAACAAGATGGTGCTGAATGCTTTGGCAGAGTAATTGTGAACCGGGTCATTCCTTCGGTAGAAACCACATCGATCTTGCCGTCGTGGGCGTTGACGATCGACTTGACGATGGCAAGCCCCAGCCCGACGCCCTCATCTCCCAGTTGGCGTGACGAATCGATGCGATAGAAGCGATCGAACAATCTAGGTATGTGCTCGGGCGCGATGGCCCCGGGATTCTCGATCACAATGCCGATTTCACTCTCTTTCGATGTGTTGAGTTCCACCCGCACGGTTCCGCCGGCCGGCGTATGGCGGATGGCGTTAGACAGGAGGTTGCCCAGCGCGCGCTGCAGCATCAGCCGGTCGCCCGACACAGTAGCGTCGCCTGCCAGTGCCAGTTTAACGCCACGCTCTTCCGCCCAGCCTTCGTAGAAGTCGAACAGTGCGTGTACTTCCCTGCCGAGGTCGAGGGCTACGACACTTCGTTGCTGCTGACGATTGTCCGCCTGCGCCAGAAAGAGCATGTCGCTGACCATCTGACTCATACGCTCATATTCTTCCACGTTGGAATAGAGTATTTCACGGTACTCGTCGATGGTACGAGTCCGGGAGAGAGCCACTTGGGTCTGGGTCATCAGGTTGGCGACGGGCGTGCGCAGCTCGTGAGCGATATCGGCATTGAAATCCGAGAGCCGGTGAAACGCCTCATCCACGCGCTGGAGCATTTCATTGAACGAGACCGCGAGCTCGGCGAGTTCGCTGGGTACAACCTCGGGGGACAGACGGGTGTTCAACTCATTGGCGCTGATGCGGCGCATCCGCGCGACGATGTCACGCAGTGGCGCATGGCCCTGCCGGACCGCAAACCAGCCCATGAGACTCATTAAGACAATACTGCCGGCGATCGTGAGCCACAACCTGCGGCGGAAGCTGGCGAGAAAACGCAGATGATGGTCGATCGGCACTGCAACCGCAACGGTATACGGCGCGTCGTCGCCTTTCCCACCCTTGTCCACCAACTGGATTAATACACGGTAGCTGTGATGGGTATCGTTCCACCGGAGTATGGTGCTGCCTTCGACGTCGCCATGGGGTGCCTGCGCGATGCTGGCAAGATCCGGTTTTGTACTGGCGTACACTAATCGTCCATCCTGCCCGGCGATATAAAGCGAGGCGTTGTGATGCCCTACCAGGATATCGTCGAACCTTTGTTCGAGGAGATTAAATTCATCCGCCGCACGAGTGCTGCTCAGCACGTCCTGCACCGCACGGACAATGACCTCGAGTTCGTCGCTGTCTCCTTCTGTGAAATGGTTTTCAGTCGATTGGCTGATGACCCAGCCGAAAATTGGGAAAACGATGGCCGCTGCGATGCCGAACAGCAGCGTCAGGCGCCGGACGAGGGAAAGAGGACGGCGCACAGCCCTGCTCAGATTTCACTCGAGGCATTAAGCATGTAGCCCATGCCACGCACCGTTTGGATGAGCTTGGGTTCGAACGCGTCGTCGATCTTGGCACGCAGGCGCCGGATAGCGACGTCGATGACGTTGGTGTCGCTATCGAAGTTCATGTCCCAGACCTGGGAGGCGATCAGGGAGCGTGTGAGCACCTCGTCCCGGTGGCGTAGCAGGAGTTCCAGCAGCGCGAACTCCTTGGTAGTGAGCGAGATGCGCTGGCCTGCGCGCGTGACTCGCCGACTCATCAGGTCGAGTTCGAGGTCGGCGACGTTGAGTGTTGTTTCGATCGCCGGGGCGGTGCCGCGCCGCAGCAGGGTACGCACCCGCGCCAGCAATTCGGCGAAGGCAAAGGGCTTGACGAGATAATCGTCGGCACCTAGCTCCAGCCCCTTGACTCGATCGTCGACACTGTCGCGCGCGGTGAGAAACAACACCGGCACCTGAATGCCAGCCTCACGCAGCGCCTGCAAAATCCTCCAGCCATCGACGTCCGGCAGCATGACATCGAGGATGACCAGATCGTAAGACTCGGTTACGGCAAGGTGGTGCCCGTCCAGCCCGTTGCGAGCAAGGTCTACGCTAAAGCCGGCCTCGGTGAGGCCTTGCCGCAGGTATTCACTGATTTTGATTTCGTCCTCGACAATCAGGATTTTCATGGACCTTCCGTGAGAGGTCTGGTGATGTTCAAAACACGTATCCGGCTCGGGCGTTAGGTTTTACCGCGATTGTGCACTGGTCACCAGCTTACTCTCGCCCAGCGAACGGCGAGATGACAGGAATATTACATAGTTGTAATGGCTGTGTCACGTTAGTGTCAGAGGTCGGTCGTTACTATTCAGTGAGGCTTGCATCAACGCGAAGTTGCCTTTGAACCATTGATCCGGGATGAATCGAATGGACGTGACGGGCGTACGTACAAAACTGAAGGGCAATTACCAATCATCCCTGATAGGTCAGATCTGCCGCGTGAACGCTTTCATCAGGGTCTGGCTGCCGTTCGAGAGAGACGGGGTGCTCGCATGATGACGTTCCTGGCCAACATCCGACATAAACGAAGTTCGGCATCGACGCTGGCCGTCATTCTGTTTGCATGGCTCAGTGTGCTCGTGACCCCTTGTGCCATGGCCTTTTTGCCGGACACGACAAGCAGTGAGTCGGTCACGGTCATCGAAGTCCACGACCATTGCGCCAACGCTGGATCGCCGCAACCGATGGACAGCGCGAACTGCTGTTGCAATCTGACCGCATTGGTCAGCGGTGATGCACCACAGCAAGACAAGCTCGTCACGCTGGTGGCTGTGCCGATAGATTTTGCCCCATTAAAGCCGCTGCTGTTGAGTGCGGTGTTGGTGGTTCCCCAAAGATCGCCTCTACACGCAACATCACCACCGGTTTATCTCGCCACGCAGCGCCTGCGTATCTAGACCGCCTTCAATTTAAATGCGCCGCTTCGTGCGGTATCGGATAGATGACCTTTGTGCCGCTATCTCACCCAAAATTGAAGGAGAACTGTCATGTTTAGTAGCAACCCCACTCCACAACCCCACGGCGCATTACGCGTTGCCGAGCTGGCCGGTCGGGCAAGTGTCACGCCCGCGACCATTCGATACTATGCTCGCATCGGCTTACTGAGCCCGGATCGCGAAGTAGAGAACGGCTATCGCTGTTTTTCCACGGTGGATTTGCACCGCGTCGAGTTCATTCGCCGAGCGCAACGACTCGGACTTACGATCGGGGACATCAAGATCATTCTTGAAACCGCGGAACACGGTGACGTTCCGTGCGATCAGGTGAAGTCGCTCGTCGAGCAACGATTGGTAAGTATGCAAGAACGCATCGCCGATTTGAAAGCAACCGAGTCACGGGTCATTAAAGCTTTGGACGCATGGGAAAACATGGATGATTTAACTCCGCTTGACGGCGAACTGTGCCCGTTGATTGAACGGGTATCAGTTCAGTCCGGCGTCGTACCCAACGCCTCGCTTCAGCAGACTGGAAGGCACGTGCAAGCTGAGCTAGGTTCGCGTTGGCACAGCAGTGGTCGGCGCGCAGCGATGGCTTGAGGGAAAAGACAAACTTTATATTACTGTTGATACGTTTGGCCGTTGACGCATAAAAGAGCCCTTACAGCATTTCTTCCGCTTGCGCGACCAGCGCAGCGCTCAGTCGCGGCTGGAGGACATTCTTGGCAGTGAAACGCGTAATGTGGTTGCGAAACACCAACTTGTCAAGATTATTCGTACCAACATGGAACAGGTCGCCCGAAGTCGACCCCCCTGTTGGCTCATGTTGATTTCAGTACGTTGCTGCCGATCAGAAATAGGTGCGCCCAAAATTCGGCGTCTACCATCATCCAACCTATTGGCGGGAGTTCCCAAACTCCCATAGACTAGCGTAGAACGATAGAAATTCGCACAGGGAGCGATCATGAAATTAACCGTTTTAAACGCAAAATGGCTTTGTGCAGTTGCATTACTGATAAGCATCGCCGCGTGTTCGGAAAATGCCGATGTGGCGCGGACTGCCAGTGTCACTCCCTCGGAAACACCGATAGAAAAAGTAGCGCTAGACGTATACAAAAGTCCTACATGCGGCTGTTGTGAGAAGTGGGTCGACCATGTCGAGGCTAATGGCTTTCACACCGAGATACACCATCCCGATGCCGCTGGTCTAAATGGGGTCAAGTTGAATAATGGCGTTGCAGCGCATTACCAGTCTTGCCATACCGCGATCTCCGCCGATGGGTATGTGTTTGAGGGGCATATTCCGGCACCTGCCATCAAACGATTTCTCCTCGAAAAACCACCGAGTGCGATCGGTTTGGCAGTCCCTGGTATGCCGGTTGGTAGCCCAGGTATGGAGATGGGTAAACGCCGTGATGCGTACGATGTGTTGTTGCTTAAAAAAGACGGCAGCAGCGAAGTCTATGAACGTATGGGAACAGACCTTTGACGCTGAATGGGCCACAGCATCAGCGTCCGGGAAGCGGTAAGTCTTGAATTCGGTAAGACCAAAGCTTTGACGTGGCTTATCGAGGGCAGCGATGCGGTGTATTTTTTGTGCAACATTCCCGGTCATTGCGAGGCAGGCATGTTTCAAAAAGTGAGATTATGTTAACAACCATTGTCCGTATCAACAGACCTCGCGCTAGCTGCATAGATGCTGTCACACCACACGATTGGCGTATGTCGTCGCGCGGTCATGAAAATTGTCACAGATTGGATCCTGGGTGTTCTTATCGGCGACTCGCTACCTGTTATCGAACCCGCTCAAAAAGATCGACAAGCTCCACTATTTTTTCCCGCTGCTGCTCCAGCGTGCCATCCGCAAGGGCTGCGTCGACGCATTCATGGGCGTGCATGCGCAGTAATTCTGTCTCGGCTTTGACAAGCGCTGCTTTTGTTGCCTGAACCTGATGCAGAATGTCGATGCAGTAACGGTCAGACTCGAGCATGCGGGCGAGGCCCCGCACCTGGCCCTCAATACGCTTCAGGCGGCGGATAATGGCCTGTCGTGCTGGTGATTTATCGGTCATAAAACGCTCTTATGTTGGTCCGGATATTTTTGCTCCAGACGGTTGAATATTACAGTAGGGGGGTATAGTATAACCCGATGTTGCTAATGCGCAAAGTATTATCGTCAATGTTAGTGCTGCTGCTTCTCTCAAGCAGCCTGACCTGTGCGTGCATGGTAACGCCAACCGATGTAGTCGAAAGTTCCCATGCACAGCATCATCCTGCCTCGCCGGACGCCGCCGGTTGCGAGCATACTGATTGTTCAAGCGAATGTAATATTCTAGCCACGGCTATCAGTGCCGATACGGGCGCTGCCTTAACAGCAACCGATAAGCCTCGTTTCGATAATCCGCACTTTATTGCGCTGGGAACAATCGCATTTCGTTTGCCCTCAAAAGCGGTTCCCTGGACCCATCCTCCACCCACGAGAAAGCTGACCACCGATACACCGGTGCGTCGTCACGATCGCCTAATCGAATAAGCCGTAAAACGACTTACTGCCAAACCCTCTCGGGGTAAGCAGCTATTTTTTGTTTTACTTAGCGCACTCCGGCGAGAACCGCGGGCTGCCTCGCAAGGCGCTTGCTGACAACCAACACTGAGAGACGGTTACATGAAAACAATCATTGCGACCTTGGTCATCGTTACCTTGCTAGCGGGGCTTGGTACCGCGTTATTCATTTATTCAGGTGTCTATGACGTCAGTGCATCGACACCCCACAGCCGATTGGTTGAAAAAATACTGGAAAAAACCATGCACGCTTCAATCGAACGTCGTGCGCGGGACATTCAGGTGCCTGACCTCGATTCTGACGAGCTGAGGCTAGCCGGCATCAATGATTTTGAAGCCATGTGTGTCGGTTGCCATGGCGCACCCGGCAAGGAACCCGGTCCCGCCGGTCAGGGCTTGAATCCGTCAGCGCCGAAACTAGGCGAATCAGCCGCGCACATGGACCCTGCCGAATTATTCTGGGTCACAAAAAACGGTATAAAAATGACCGGCATGCCGGCCTGGGGCGCGACTCACGGTGATGAGGAATTATGGCCGGTTGTCGCGTTGTTGACCGCCTTACCTCAACTCGATGCTGAAGCCTATGCCGCGCTAAAACACCGCGCCAAAGGTATGGGGCATCACGCTCACGACGAGCCTGCGGCTGGTGGAAAAATGCACACAGAGAGCGACGACAAAAAGCCCGCAGCCACAGCAGATCGATCTGAACCGGAACCTGAACCGGAACACGACCACAACGCTCACTCGCACTGAACACTGCACCTTTAGTGGAGAACTGAAATGACCAATGAATTCTCAATACCGCGTCGACGTTTCATCCAATCGGCGGCGGGCGCCAGCGCACTGGCCATGTTAACCGCCATGGTGCCGGCCTGGGCGCGCGGCAGTATGAGTGTGCTCAATAACGGCGACGCGTCCAACAGTGAGCCTCTCGTATTCGACCTGGCTATTCGTGAACACACGATTGACATCGCCGGCGGCGCTGCCACGGGCACGACAATCAACAATACCGTTCCGGGTCCGTTGCTGGAATGGTACGAGGGGCGTGACGTTGTACTAAATGTGAGCAATGCGATGACCGCGGATACGTCAATCCACTGGCATGGCATCCTGCTGCCCTTTGAAATGGATGGCGTTCCGGGCGTGACCTTCCGTGGTATTAAACCCGGTACGACGTTTCAATATCGCTTTCCGGTAAAACAGAGCGGCACGTATTGGTATCACAGCCATTCGGGATTCCAGGAACAGACCGGCGTTTACGGCCCGCTGGTTGTGCATCCTGCCGAGCCGGATCCGGTGCAGTACGACCGCGATTACGTGGTGATGTTGTCTGACTGGACGTTCGAAGACCCTCATAGGGTCATGGCAAAGCTGAAGAAGATGAGTGATTACTATAACTATCAGCAATTCACATTGAGCGAGGGTTATAACACGGATGAGAAGCTTAGCAAGGTAGAGGCAATAAAGAAAAAACTGCAATGGGATCGCATGCGCATGATGGCGACGGATATCGCCGACATTAACGGCGCCACCTACACCTACTTGATGAACGGCCTGCACCCTGCCGGTAACTGGACCGGACTGTTCAAACCGGGCGAGCGCGTGCGGCTGCGGTTCATCAACGGCTCGGCGATGTCTTACTTCAACGTGCGGATACCGGGCTTGCCAATGACGGTGGTAGCGGCCGATGGTCAGCATGTGCAACCAGTGGATACGGATGAGTTCCAGATCGGCACCGCGGAAACCTACGATGTGGTAGTGCAGCCGCAGGAGGAAACCGCCTACACGGTGATGGCCGAGTCTATCGATCGCAGTGGCTACGCGGCAGGAACCCTGGCACCGCGTGCAGGGATGCAGGCATCTGTGCCAGCATTGCGTAAGCGCCCTTTGCTCACCATGGTTGATATGGGGATGGATATGCAAAACATGGACATGGGCGGCATGAAGATGGGAGATGACGCTGAAAAGATGGACATGGGCGGCATGTCGAAGACAGACCACGCCGCGATGGGACACGACATGGCCGGCATGGCAGAAGAAGATCACGCTGCCATGGGGCATGACATGGCAGAAGACGATCACGCTGCCATGGGGCATGACATGGACAAGCGTACCGGTCCCATCGTTGCCCGCCACGGACCCGATCATCACGGCCCCGGCAATATCGGTGTCGCCACGGTCGAGCGCAATCGGCTTGGCGAGCGCGGCACGGGCCTGGCTGACGTTGAGCATCGCGTGTTGGTGTATACCGATTTAAAGCGTCTCGCGGATGATTTTGATGACACGCCTCCCGCTCGTGAAATTGAACTACATCTCACCGGCCATATGGAACGCTATATGTGGTCGTTCGACGGCGAGCAATTTCACGAAGTCGATGGCCCGATAGAATTCAATTACGGCGAGCGCCTGCGCCTGACTCTGGTCAACGACACCATGATGAACCACCCGATTCACCTGCACGGCATGTGGATGGAACTGGAAAACGGTCATGGGCGCAATATTCCGCGCAAACATACGATCAATATGATGCCGGCCGCGAGAACCTCTGCCCTGATTACTGCGGACGCGCCGGGGCGCTGGGCCTTTCATTGCCATCTTCTGTATCACATGGAGATGGGAATGTTTCGTGTGGTACGGGTGAGCTAGGGAGAGATGAAGATGAAAATGAAACTTAAAATGTATTTGCTCAGCACCGTGTTTCTGACAAGCAATGTCTGGGCGTATGACCCCGCCGGTACGCCGGAGGATTGGGAGTCACCGATGCCGGGCATGAACCGGTATGGCAAGCTACTGAGCGATCGACTGGAGACCGGCTTCGCCGACGAGCTTGATACCTACGTATGGGACGTGCAAGGCTGGTACGGCGGTGACCGCAACCGACTGTGGGTCAAAACCGAAGGTGAAGGAGAACAGGGCGATGCGCCGGAGGATGCCGAACTGCAACTGCTGTTCAGCCGCATGTTTGCACCGTTCTGGGACTGGCAGGTCGGTGTGCGCCATGACTTTAAACCGGAGCCGGACCGTAGTCATGTGGTGCTAGGGCTGCAAGGAGTCGTTCCCTATGAGTTTGAAGTCGACTCGGCGCTGTTCGTCAGCGAGAAAGGCGATGTAACCGCTAGACTGGAGGCTGAGTACGATGTCAAGTTTACCCAGCGCCTTATACTGCAGCCGCGACTGGAGTTAAACGCCGCCTTTTCCGATGTTGAGGAAATTGGTATTGGTACCGGCGTGAACAGTACCGAACTGGGCTTACGCCTGCGCTACGAGATACGACGGGAATTGGCCCCTTACGTCGGCATCGCGTGGCAACAACTGTACGGCAACACGGCGGATTATGCGCGTGAAGAGGGGCAACAACGATCGGTAACTTCTCTCGTGTTAGGACTGCGCGCATGGTTCTGAGAGCACACTGCCTTTTCATTTAGACTGCGTTTATTTGGAGACTACGGAAATGAACACACCTCATGCTACTGACCACCAACAGCAGCACGCTCACCAACACTGTCACGACGGCGCGGCTGATTCCCCGCCCGTTGCAGCAGGAACGTACAATAAAGTCCCCGCCGGGTATACCGGGACGGTGTATACCTGTCCGATGCACCCCGAGGTGCGCGATATTCGCAACAGCGGCTGCCCGATCTGCGGTATGGCGCTGGAGCCTGAAACCATCGTGGCAGGCGAGGAAGACACCAGCGAGCTGGATGATATGACGCGACGCTTTTGGGTGGGCCTGGTACTCAGCTTGCCGCTGTTCGTGTACGCCATGGGCGATATGATCCCCGGCAAACCGTTCGAAAATCTGCTCCCGGTCGACTGGCGTCAGTGGTTGCAGTTTGCGTTGGCCGCACCGGTGGTCTTGTGGTGTGGCTGGCCGTTCTTTGTACGCGGCGCACAGTCGGTCCGTTCGATGAATCTGAATATGTTTACCCTGATCGCACTCGGCGTCGGGGTCGCCTTCGTGTATTCCATCGTGGCGACCGTAGCGCCCGGCATTTTTCCCGAGACCTTTAGAAATAACGTCGGGGAAGTAGCGGTGTATTTTGAAGCTGCAGCGGTTATTACGACCCTGGTATTACTCGGCCAGGTGCTTGAACTGAAAGCCCGCAGCCAGACCTCCGGCGCAATCCGCGCGCTGCTTGAACTGGCACCACCAACCGCCACACGCATCAGTGCAGATGGCAGCGAGGAAGAGGTAGACATCGATCAACTCGCCGAGGGTGACCTGTTACGCGTGCGTCCGGGTGAGAAAGTCGCGGTTGACGGCGTTATCGCCGAAGGCCACAGCAATATCGATGAATCGATGGTCAGTGGTGAGCCGATCCCGGTAGAGAAAATACAGGGTGACGCCGTGATTGGCGGTACCGTTAACGGCACAGGCAGTTTCGTCATGCGCGCAACCAAAGTGGGTGAAGACACGTTACTCGCACAAATTGTACGCATGGTAGCCGACGCACAGCGCAGTCGAGCGCCAATCCAGCGGTTGGTCGATACGGTTGCCTCCTGGTTCGTACCGGCGGTAATGCTGGTGGCGGTAGTGACCTTCATCCTCTGGTCGTGGCTGGGCCCGCAGCCTGCGCTGGCGTTTGCATTGGTCAATGCCGTGGCGGTACTCATCATCGCCTGTCCCTGTGCGCTCGGTCTGGCAACACCGATGTCGATTATGGTAGGTACCGGCAAGGGTGCCCAGAACGGCATTTTGATCAAAAACGCCGAGGCGCTTGAGACCTTTGAAAAAGTACAAACGATCGTCGTTGATAAAACCGGTACCTTGACCGAGGGGCGTCCCGTGCTGGTGACGGTTCAACCGGCGGCCGGCGTGGACGAAAACGAGATGCTGGCGCTGGTGGCGGCCGTCGAAACGGCCAGCGAACATCCTCTCGCCCGTGCGATAGTGACAGGTGCGGAACAACGTTCGTTGGCATTGGCTGCGGTTGAGGATTTCAAATCAATCACAGGCGAAGGGGCGCAAGCGACCGTTGCCGGTAAATCGGTGGCCGTTGGCAACGACAAGATGATGCAACGTATCAATGCCACAGACCCGGAACTTGCCAAGGCCGCTAACGCCTATCGTGAAGAGGGTCAGACGGTCATGTTTGTCGCTATCGATGGCAAGGCAGCCGGGCTGATTGGTGTGGCCGATCCGATCAAGGAAACATCTGCAGAAGCGATAAAGCAGTTGCATGCGGCCGGTTTAAAGGTGGTGATGCTCACCGGTGACAGTGCCGCAACCGCGCAGGCGGTCGCTCGTCAAATCGGCATCGACGCGGTGCATGCCGATGTCTCACCAGAGGACAAGAATCGGGTGATACGTGAACTACAAGCGGCTGGAGAAGTCGTGGCAATGGCCGGCGACGGCATCAATGATGCACCCGCACTGGCTCAGGCCGACATTGGGATTGCCATGGGCACCGGCACCGACGTTGCAATGGAAAGTGCCGGCGTGACGCTGGTGCGTGGCGACCTGCTGGGCGTATCGCGTGCGCGGCACCTCAGCCAGGCGACCATGCGCAATATTCGGCAGAACCTGTTTTTTGCGTTTGCCTACAACACCATCGGTATACCCATTGCAGCCGGTGTGTTGTATCCGACCTTTGGGTTGTTACTGAGTCCGATGATAGCGGCGGCGGCAATGAGCCTGAGTTCTGTTTCCGTGATTGGCAACGCGTTGCGCCTGCGTCGCCTCGAGCTTTAACGAAAGCACACTATCGCGCATTCGTGAGGCACCATCCTTTATGCGACTGAAATGGGCAACAATATGAACGAAAACTATAAAGCCAACAGCCTGAGTCTAACGGCAACGGTCGCCATGGGCACGGGTGTCATGATTGGTGCTGGCATTTTTGCGTTAACAGGGCAGGTCGCGGAATTTGCTGGTGGGTTGTTTCCCCTGGCGTTTCTTGTCGCCGCCATCATCAGCGGGTTCAGTGCCTATACCTACATCAAAGTCAGCGCCAAGTATCCGTCCGCCGGGGGTATCGCGATGATCCTCCAAAAGGCTTACGGGAAATCCATGATGACCGGCGCCTGTGCGCTGTTAATGGCGTTTTCCATGATCATCAATGAGAGCCTGGTAGCGCGCACGTTTGGCACGTACACACTGCAACTGTTTGACGTCGGTAAGGACAGCTGGCTTGTGCCAGCGCTGGCGATCGGGCTTATCATCGTCGTGTTTCTGATCAATATTGCCGGCAATAAATTGATTGGAACGGTATCGAAAATCACCGCGGTGCTGAAGATATTCGGTATCCTGGGGTTTGCCGGTGCGGCGCTGTGGGCCAGCGGATTATCATTTCAGCCTGCGGCAAACGGTGCTGCTGACGACTCATCAGTGTCCGGGTTCCTGGCAGGCGTCGCGCTGGCCATCCTTGCCTATAAAGGCTTTACAACAATCACCAATAGTGGCGGAGAGGTTGAAGATCCGAACAAGAATGTAGGACGCGCGATTATGATCTCGCTGGCAATCTGCGTGGTTGTCTATTTGTTGGTTGCGTTTGCGGTTGGCTCCACGTTGAGCGTTGAAGAAATCGTCACGGCGAAAGATTACTCCCTGGCTGAAGCATCCCGTCCGGCATTCGGCGAATATGGTGTGTGGTTCACCGTGGCCATTGCCATCATCGCGACGTCTTCCGGTCTTCTGGCCAGCGTGTTCGCCGTGTCACGGATGCTGGCGATGTTGACCCACATGGAGATTATTCCTCACCGTCACTTTGGCATGCCCGGTGACATCCAGAAACATACGCTGGTCTATACGGTTGTTGTGGCGGCTCTGCTTGCGGCTTTCTTTGACCTCAGTCGCATCGCATCGCTGGGGGCCATCTTTTATCTGGTGATGGATATTGCCATCCATTGGGGCGTTCTACGTCATCTACGCGATGACGTGGAGGCCAAGGCATGGGTATTGATCAGCGCCATCGTGCTTGATGTCGTCGTGTTGGCTGCATTTCTGCTGATAAAGGGCAGCGCCGACCCTATGATCGTCGTCATCGGCATCGTCATGATCGCAGCAATATTTGGCTTTGAAAAGTTTTTTCTAAGTCGACAGCGGTCGGATGCGGCCGACTAAAGTAAGGCACCGAAACTATGTGTCAGCCAGTCTGATATGCCAACGCGGAAATTTCAGTCGATACATTGCCTGACCCGCACAACGAAGTGGCAAAATTTATTCATTGTTGTGTATCCAGTTAAACAGCACGGAAGCAGACATCGTTATGCACAGAAAACCGTTGAATGCTTCGAACCCCGCGATAAAGCGAAGGTGTCCGGAGGGGAATACTTCGCCAAGACCTAAGGTAGTGAAGTTAACGAGTGAAAAATAAAAGGTGTCCATCACGCTCATTGCTGCTGCATTTTTGAAAGCGCTTATTTCTAGCAGCTGGCCAAAAGAAAAGCCTGTCGCGTACGCTGCTACTTCAACCGCATGCAATATGGCTAGCGTCAGGCAAACTTTCAAAAATTCAAGCGTTCCGTTGCAGACGAGGTAGTCTCTGATCTTTTTTATCACGGTACAGTGGAGTTAGTGAGCCTAAAGATAACAGCACTGTGATCACGATGGCGTAGCTCATACTGTATGTAGAGGAATAATATTTTGAACCTTCAACCGATCAAACAGGCATCAGACAATATCGAAGCGAATTTGCTGGTATTTTCCTTTCTTTTAAATTTCGTTTGGGAAATGTGGCAAGTCCCGTTTTACCAGGGTTTTGCGTCCGCTGATCACCTTGCAGCCGTCAAACTGTGTACGCAAGCCAGCGCTGGTGATAGCCTTATTACGATTATTGCGTTTTGGAGCGCGTCCCTGATCGCCAAGTCGCGGCGATGGATATTCAACATCAGACGCATACCGTTGCTGGTCTACTGGGCTGTTGGACTTATTATCACCATTGTCATGGAGT
>JBBKXJ010000245.1:0-5617 GCA_037969395.1 Pseudomonadales bacterium | reverse complement strand
GAATTCAAACAGGTAAGACGTAGTCGATCTCAGCCTGGCAATAATGACAGGGCTCAACAACTCAGCAGAGAACTACCAGATGACGTCAAAGTTTTCAGTGATCTGGAATATGCCTCCGTCGATGGGGAGTCGTTAAGTCTCGATCTCTACCTGCCTGAAAAAGCGGAACTCCCTCCGTTAATTGTCTGGATTCACGGCGGTGGCTGGACGCGTGGAGATAAATCTCTGATAAATCCGGCGGCAACAAAATTGACCGAAGCAGGCTTTGCCGTTGCAAGCCTCAACTACCGTCTGGGTGGCGTCACTCTTCACCCGAAACAGATCCATGATATCAAAGGCGCTATCCGCTGGTTGCGCGCAAATGCCAAAAAATACGCTTTTGACACCACTCGGGTCGGCGTTGCAGGCGGCTCGGCGGGTGCCCATCTTGCACTTCTGCTTGGTCTAAGCGGTGGTGACGTAGAACTGGAAGGTACCGTTGGCGGCAATTTGACTGAGTCTTCCCGGGTGCAGGCAATCGTCGACCTGTTCGGCCCAAGTGAGCTGCAGGAGTTAGCGAATGAAAAAGCTGCTTTCAGCCGCGGGAAATCCGCCGAACTGCTGCAATCCGCTAGTCCCCTCCAATATCTGGACAAACGCGATCCACCGTTACTGATTTTGCATGGTGACAAGGATCAAGTCGTACCGCTCAGCCAAAGCAAAATATTGCACCAGCGATACCAGCAGGCCGGACTGGATTCCGAGCTGCATGTGATAAAGGGTGCCGGCCATGGTGGAGTGCAGTTTAAGGATCCGGCTCAATATCAACTAATCAAGGACTTCTTCGAGCAACACATCAGCAAACCCGCTGCCGCTAAAGCGGATAGTACGTCTGGTGAGGCTTCCTCAGAACAACTAACCCGGCCAGTGCAACCGACGTCGGCGAGCGATACTGAAAATTCCAGGCTGCATGGTTTCCACTGGATTATCGGGCCAAAATCAGGGCTTGCCGGTACAGAGCGAGCTTTCAATAAGCTGCTGGAAGGGATCGATCACACGCTTGCTACTAACCCGTATATCACGGGCGTTTATATCATCTATCATTGGCGACTGTTGGAACAGAAGGAGGGTCGACCGAATTTTGACCGATTGGACCAAGTAATCGATGTGGTGCGTAAGCACGGAAGATACTACAAGTTGGCTGTCAATCCCGGCATCTATAGTCCTGACTGGCTCTACGTTAAAGGAGCCAGCTCTTTTCCCACGCTCGGCTCAAATCCTGCCCGTACAGAGATTTTTCAAAAAAACATCAGAATTCCGCTTCCCTGGGACCCGATTTTTCAAACAAGCTATTATGACATGATGGCTAAAGTTGCTGAACGCTATCGGGATGACACCTCATTTCGTGCCATTACGCTGACGGTTGCCACCTTTATGAGTCCGGAATGGTATTTACCAAAATCCGCCGAAGATATGCGTCGCTGGAAGCGCATGGCGGGGTATTCTGACAAGTTGGAGCAAGTGTGGAAAACAGGAATCGACCGATTTGCCGCGCTGTTCCCGGCGCAATTTCTAGTGCTTGAAGCTTCCTCATACCCATTGGGGCTCAAGACTGTTGGTGACGCGGTTGTGCACCATGGAGTAAGCAGCAATGCGGGCAGATTTGCGGTGCAGATAAACCAGTTGAATGGAAGGTTTGATCAGTTAGAGCAGCCCACATACCAGAAGCTGCTTGCTTATAAGAAAAAATATGGCCCGCAAATCGTGATTGGGCTACAGAACGTCAAAGGCTGGGCGTACCCAAAGATTCGTGAACAGCAGGGAAGTGAAGACATGACAGTTTACAATTTCCAGCAGGCCAGGGGAGAGTATTGGGAATTGTGGTATGGCGACGGCAAGAGCAAAGCGGTCTGTGAGTTATTGTACTATCTGCAGCAGGAAGCAGCGCTACTTGGGCTGGATGGTTTTAAACAGAAATTGATAAAAGATGGTGATTATCTGCCAGTGCAAACACGCGGCAGCCAATAGAATCAGATTGATAATTTCGTGACCTCTATTTGATCGGTAGATATCCCGCACCAGGTATCGATTGACAAGGTTTGCAGATGATTGGCTGGTGACTGCTAAACAACAGTTATTGTTTTGCCGTGGCCATAAACTTGATCAGTGCGACATAGTCTTCTTCGCTACAATCCACACACATGCCTTGCGGCGGCATTGAGTTCAAACCGTTAACGACGCTGGCGACAATAACGTCCATGCCTTTATCCAGGCGCGGTTTCCAGGCATCGGCGTCGCCAGTTTTCGGCGCGTTGCCAACCGCGGCTGCATGACAAACCGAACAAGTTTTTTGATACGTTTCTTCAACATCCTTACCTTGGGCAAAACTGGTGGCCGGTATAACGCTCGCGGCCAATGTGTTTAGCTCGACAGGCCGCTTTTCGATGCATGCATCACAGTCGGCGGTGGCGGTCGAAGGCGGCGTGTCGCGTGCACCGACGGCGTTCCCCTTTGGTACCGGCGTTATTGCGGCGGCAATTCCGGGTGCCAGCCTTTGTTCGACTTGTTGCAGGCGTTGTTGCAATTGCGTTGTGCGTGCGTCGAGTTCCTGCAGTCGAAAGTGCAAGGCCTGCAGCGTGTTTGTTTCCGTTTCGGCGTCGCTAGTGGCAAGAGCCTCGGTCGAGGCAGTTTCCTGCGTTGCTGATTCGATTTTCCTCGCGCTTTTGTTAGCAGATTTCTTACTGGCAACTTTTGCCTGCGGCGTTGGGGCAGTAGGCGGCTTCGGGCCATTCCCCAGCACTGAAGCGATTCCCATATTCTCAAGTTTCACCATGATCTCGCCGACCTTGCCACGGTCGTTGTAGGGACCCAGCCAAACCTTATACAATCCCTTGCTTTTATGTATGACGACTTCAACCTGCTCGGTAAGGATATCGGTTGCCCGAATTCTGTTGGCAAAGGCGCGCGCCGAAGCGTGTTTGGCGTAAGCGCCGACGTGCACAACATAGGATTTCCCCGCTGCTGTGCGTTGCTCCGGCTGAGCGCCATATGTGGGTGTTATCGAATACAATAGCATCGCGAAAAACGATAGAGCAACGTTCGCGGGTAGCCAGGCTTTACGATAAGAGTTATCTAGATGGGGCTTGGCTTCTTGGTACGATGTTCGCATCGTTGGCAACTTCCTGCGGTTTATACCGAACACTACACTAGCACTCTAACGTAAGCAAAAGGCTGGAGCTTACAAAAATGGTCTCGCTATTTCCGTACTTTAGTTGGATATGCAGAAACGGAATCTACGCGTATCTTTGGAGTTTGTTCAGTCTGCCTTAGCAAGTAGCTGAATTAGCTTCGGGCGTCACTACTGCGCAAGTTGTGTCATTAAGTTGTAGCCTGTGCTACTCAAGTCCACTGATTACCAGGATAAAATGTCACTGCAGGGTTTCCAGGGAATGTCACGTAATATTTATCCGCTGAGTTTTTATATCCGAAAAAAGAGCCTCATTTTTCTATTTTTCAGTCAGCTGTCTCGCTAACGCTTTGTTTTTTCTGTGCCAGGCGTCGTTACAGACGAGTCGTATCCTCCCACTATGAGGACGGCATCGATCAAATATATTCATGATGACGTGGCGCTGCTACAGAGTTTAAGTGTTTTCCAACGCTTCTGCGCCGTAGTCGAGGCGTACGGGGAAAAAACTGCAGTCACTATTGACGGTGTTGAGTATGACTACGACTCCCTGTTAAAGCACGTTACCGCATGCGCACAAGAACTCCTCGAAAAAGGTGTGGGTGAGGGTGATGTTGTTGCACTTGTACTTCCCAACAGTTTCGATTTTGTAGTCATAACCATCGCCACGATGGCGATCAACGCAGTTCTTCTGCCATTGAATCCCAGGTTAAAGCCGGAAGAGCTGCAGCAGTATCTGCATCTAACCTCACCCAAAGTAGTATTTCTGCCGCCAGACCTCAGGCGAAGCGTAGAGGATATGCAGTTAAACGCTGTATTGGCTGAATCATTTTCAGGCGTTGCCGGCAAAGGCCGAACGTTAAAGGGTCTCAGCCAAAACGATGCAGCCTGTTTGCCAGCTTTGTATATGTTTTCGTCGGGTTCAACAGGAAAATCCAAACGGATAACCAGAACACAGCAACAGGTCATGAGCGAGTACTATGCGTTGGAGCAGACCATAGCACTTAAGCCGTCTGACTGTATTTTGTGCACCATTCCACTGTTCCATGCTCATGGTTTTGGTAACACATTAATGGCGGCTTTAATGACTGGGTCGAAGCTGGTGATTTTAACGCAAGAGTTCAGCGCACGTGCCACGGTTCGAGCGATGCAGGCACAGCGAGTTACCATTTATCCCGCTGTGCCATTTATGTTCAAGATGATCGTTGATACACATTTTAAGGCTAAGCCTGATTTTGACCTGATTCGCCTTTTAGTTTCTGCCGGTGCGCAATTACCAAAGGATGTGGCGGAAGCTTTCTTTGCAGCTTTCAGCAAACCAATTTGTCAATTGTATGGATCAAGCGAGACTGGCGCGGTTTGTCTTAACCTGCATCATCCAGTTAATAAATGCTTGTCTGTGGGACGGCCCTTAAAGGGCATGGCGATAGATATTCTTGATGACCACGGCAACCGGGTTGCTTGTGAGCAAGAAGGCGAAATTTGGATATCGAGTCCGGCCATGACTCATCAATACGATGATTTGGTGAAACTGACAAAAGAATGTTTCGTTGAAAATCGCTTTTTCGCAGGCGATATCGGTTATGTCGATGCGCAGGGCGATTTGTTTATCACTGGCCGTAAAAAGTTGATGATTAATGTGGCAGGATATAAAGTTGATCCCCTGGAAATTGAACGGATACTAAAATCACATCCTGCTATAGATGATGCAGTAGTTATTGGTGTTGCCGACCCCCACTACGGCGAACTCATAAAGGCGGTTGTTGTCTGTTCGCAGCGGGATGACTGTAGTGAGCAAAAATTGATTGCGTATGCCGCGTCACATTTAGCCGAATATAAGCTGCCCAGGGTTGTGGAGTTTCGCGATGACATTCCACGTAGCCCCCTGGGGAAAGTCTTGCGTAAGTATTTACAGTAACCAGCATCAGTTCTATCGAAGCTACTAATAAATATTCAATTTTACTAGTGCGTTAGTCGTTGTGATTTTATTCGTAAAGTGCAATAACGATAACGCAACAAAGGAACAGACAAGGGTAGGAAGATGCTTGAATGGTTTTACCAAAAAAGTAATGGCGCATTGGCCAGTCAGGCGTTTCGATGCGAAGGCTACGTTCGCGACAGTGTAATATCAAACGGGCAGGATGATATTCCTATGGAAACGCTGCCTGCTTTCTTACGAACCCTCATAGTGACTGATGGTACGGTAACAAAGACACTGGAAGCATTTTACTGGGAGCCAGTAGCGGTTGATATATTGGCGCAAGACCTGACTGAGGCAACACACTCTATCGACTGGCTGGAGGTCAGAAAAGCGGAAGACGTGCTAACTCGAAGGGTACAACTACGGGGTGAGCATAGTGGCAAAATTTATGCCTCTGCTATCTCTGCTATTCGACCCAGTGTTATTCCGACGCAGCAGCTGCAAAGACTAAAAGAACGAAGTATTGGAATCGG
>JBBKXJ010000244.1:0-4869 GCA_037969395.1 Pseudomonadales bacterium | reverse complement strand
ACTGCGACTGGGGCCGGAGAAACCAGAGGGCTATAGTGGTAACTATATTTGCACGCACAAGCCGCCAAGTAAAAAAAATCCTGACGGCGACGACCGCTACGCCTCCTATATCACCGGCCGGCAATTATTTTACGACTGGGAGAATGAAGAGGCGGTCGCGCTGACTATCACTCCGCTGGAAACTTCGGGCGCGCACCCGGCTGCGCTGACGCCGGCCAAAACCGCCGCGCAGCTGCGCCATATGGGTTCAATCATTCACGGTCAGATGAAATTCTGGCTGCATTTCTACGACGTGGTGCTGAACGCCAACGGCACCCACGAAAACACCAACGGCAGACCCTATTTTATGCCGGTAAACGGCTACAACGAGGTCAATGTCGCCTCCAGCGACACCGGAAATGGCATGAGCAGTAATATTTATGCTGGCGGTTTGTTCGAGCTGGAGGAAGATGAGGCGCTGTATGGTCGCGCATCGCGATCCTGGCGTGCAAAACTGGCTGGACACCACCGGTTTACCCAAGGGCTATATTTCCCATCGCTGGGCGTATTCCGAACTGCCCGCTAAGCAAGACTGGCCGAAAATTAGCGCTAAAAAAAAAGTTAATGATATTCGCAACCACTTCCCGGAGGATATGCCCATCATCACAACAGAGCATCGCCGCAAGGAGATTGCGATACGTCAGGCTCATGTGCAGCGTCGCTACCGTGTGTTCTAACAAGAGTCAGGTAGTTTAAAGAGAACCGGTTGCGTAACAGCTAGCACCACATTCAAGTCATGCCGCAGGAGGTGCCAGCATTTTTATCTACTTTAATTTCGAATATTACTTTGCCATGCTCAAACGCATCTGGAGCAAAAAGGAATGGCCCGGACATACCCGCCTGTTACTCCGTTTGCTGTTGGCGGTGCCGGCAATCTACCTGTTCCACTCAATTTTCTTCTTTTTAGACAAACTCGTATTTCCGGGTCTATGGTCAAAGAATTTAGAAAAACCGGTGTTCTGCGGGCGTGTTGCGACCTCAATTGAGGCCTTTCCCGATGCGCGCATTGTGGTAATTTTGCGTGACCCGATTGAATGCGTGCCGAGCAGCCTGAAACTAATGGAGGGCAACTACAGGCACAAAGGATGGACCAAACAGGAATGGCACTTAGTTAAGGTCAATCGAAGCTGCGGAGGCCTGAATAGAGGGAGAATTTTCGGGACCTTCCCTAGCAGGGACGCTAGGGATAGAGCCTCCAGGGACGGATTTACGGCGTGTCCCGGAAATTTTCACTCTGTTCAGGCCGGTCTAATCGCTTTACTAAGTGCCATTAGACCAAACAGGACTATGCATCCTCACTTAAGGTGCTGGAACAGATGTCATACGACTGTTACAAGATGCCGAAACAGGCATTGGCGCAGAACCCCGAAGTACCTCACTATGTTGTTGATTATCGTGAACTGGTCGCGCAATCAAAAGCTACCATTGAAAAAGTCTATGCCGCGTTGGGGCCGCCGGTGACAGTTGAATACCGCGCTGTTTTAGCAGAGAAAGATAAAAGCGCGAGAGAACATAAAACCAAACATAGTTACAGCGCGGAAGAATTCGGTATGGATGTTGAGAAAGTGCAGCGCGAACTGGCGGAGTTTTATACGCAGTATGAATGGGAGTCAGTGTCGACTGTTGTTCAAAGTGTGCAGTAAGGGCAATGCGATCTACTGATCGAAACAACGGTAGCCGCTGAGCTATATGCCGCCGGCAGAGCGAGACGATCCGATGCGCTGCTTCAATGTCGTTCAGGTAGTGCAATCTGAAACACCCGAGCTGCCGGCAGGCATTTTGCTGCGAGGTAGGTACGGTTGGCAGAAATACGCCACTGGATTGCCGGCAAGGAAGAAAGTCGAGCGCTAAGCTAGCACTCGACCACCATCCACGGAGATCAACTGCGCATTGATATACGACGCTCGATCTGAGCAGAAGAACACAACCGCTTCGGCGATCTCCTCCGGGTTGCCGAGTCGGCCCATAACCGATTTTTTCTTCAAGCC
The DNA here is from genome assembly GCA_037969395.1 of Pseudomonadales bacterium. Lineage (GTDB taxonomy): Bacteria > Pseudomonadota > Gammaproteobacteria > Pseudomonadales > JAUIET01 > JBBKXJ01. The sequence goes on along the minus strand of JBBKXJ010000244.1, from coordinate 2,842 downwards.
TTCGCCAATCTCCGGCTCGTCCCGCATGTATTGCTTTAGCCCGGGCGTAAGGATCACCCCGGGGGGGAAACCGCATTAATGCGTATACCCTGACCACCATATTCCATAGCGGCGCTTTTGGTGAGAATATTGACGCCGCCTTTTGCCGCCGCGTAGGCCGTGTTGTAAGCCTGGCCGTTCAATGTAGCGTTGGAGGAGATATTGACGATAGAGCCACCGCCACTGGTCAGCACTGTTTCGACTTCGTATTTGAGACACAGCCACGCATTGGTGAGGCACATTTCCAGGGTTTGATCGAAAGTCTCACGCGAAAACTCATGGATGGGGCCGGAACCACGGCTCAGCGCCGCGCTGTTACAGGCAATGTCTAGGCGGCCAAAGCTTTCTACCGCAGCGTGTACCATGGCATTGACAGCGTCTTCCTTGCTGACGTCGGCTGCGCAGAACACTGCTTCGCCGCCGGCGGCTTTGATTAGCTCAAAGGTTTCCCGGCCAGTTTCCTCGTTGTAATCCGAGACCAGTACTCTCGCGCCTTCGCGAGCGTAGGCCTCGCAGATGGTTCGTATATCAGTTGTGGGAGAAGTAGCTGCGTGTTGAGGTTACTTGCTGAGCAGAGCAGCTATTCGGTTTCGATTTCAGGTGTTGAAAAAAACGGCCTGAGTAATGCAGAGCAACGCCAGGCCGATGCCGGTGCCGGCACCGGTGATTACCACGACTTTGCCGTTCACAATGCCGCGCGGCGATTATCAATAAACAGGTCTGGATCAACATTGCGCTCCCAATAATCCCACAGAAGGCGCCGGCTTCGACGCCAATCAGGGGGGACCAGGGTAGCAAGGCATTGCGCAGTTTTTGTAATACCTTGAAGCTGTAATAAGGTCCGTCGACTTTGTCAATTTCGCCAGTTTGCGAGTCGCCAACAACCGAAGCCGGGCGATACACCCTAAATGGAATTTCGCACTCTTTACGCACAACCGATTCTGACTCGTGCTTGGTTTGAAAATACGGGTGTACCAGCTCTTCAGCTTCTTCGAACATATCTTCGCGGAAGGTGCCGGTGTACTTGTCGGCGACGGCAATGGAGCTGACATGTTCGAAGCACTTCGCTTCCAGCGCCTCAAATTTTTTCTTCGAGCTTTTGCGCACCAGCACGTAAACGGTGCCGTCGCGTTTCAGTAGCCTGTCTATCAAAAAGCGCCCGATAAAACCCGTACCGCCAGTCACACAGTAGTTCATAGTTATCTTCCTCTTATTGCCTATGCGCAGTGAAAAATTGTTAGTTTTTATTGTGGGTTATGCCTAATGTATGGTACTCGTCGAAAGGAAGTAAAACTGGGCGATTGGATTCGTATTGCTTAACATATTGGCTCACATGTCGCCCCCCTAGCGGCGCGCGGTTTTCCTTGCCAATCCTGTGCGGCAAAGTTGTTTCCAAAAAAATACACAGCACTACGCGTTCAGCGCTCGCCAGCGGTCCGCGAAGCTGCATTGGCGTTTTTAGTTGCAGGATAGTTGTTATAGCTTACGACTTCATAGCGGCCACCGGGCAATATCAGCGCGACATGGTGATGTCAGCACGAATTGCCATATGGCATAATATGTTTTATATTATGCCAACTGTTTTAAACCATGCGAGCGCTCATGAACCACGTTCAACAAGTTGACACCACCCCGCCCGAATTTTCACCTGCGCCTGTAACCGCTGCCGAGGGCGCAGCAATGTTTCGCGCGGTGATCAATCTTTTTAGACGCTGGGGCGTGACCGATGCGCAAGCGGCGACGTTGCTTGATCTTCCAGTGCGTACCTATGCGCGCTGGAAAGCGACTGAGCCAGGGCGGATTGGTCGAGACGGCAAAGCGCGCTTGTCTAACCTGATGGGTATTCATAAGGCGCTGCGCAGCATTTTCCGCGAACCGCAGCAGGGCTATGCATGGGTGCAAAAATCCAATTCGACCTTTGCCGGAAAATCTGCGTTGGATATTATGCTGGCCGGTGAACTTACCGATTTAATGCGGGTGCGAAGAGTGCTGGACGCGGAGCGCGGTGGCTGGTGAGCACCACGCTGGCAGTTGCGCCGCAAGCAATTAGCGTCGCGGCGGTGAAGTGGCCGGGCGCGGTGCGCATTATTCGTACCCTTTACCCGCCGATCGACTTATTTGAAGATATTGCCGACCCGGCAGACTGGCCGCTGCTGATCGCTGCCGAACAAAAGACCAATCCACGCCTGATGGAATCGATCGGAAAACTTGACCTGGTGCCGCCCGAGCGGCGTGTGTCAGGCCAGGGTGCCAGTTATTTGATGGCACCGTTTACTCATATCAGCACGGCCAGACCGAGTCGATTTTCTGCAGGTCACTTCGGCGTTCTGTACGCGGGCCGAACATTTGACGTGGCGCTGTTCGAGACCATGCATCACCACGGCGCGTTTATGGCGGCTACCGACGAGCCAGCCGGGTGGACTTCACAGTTTCGGGAAATCGTTGTCGACCTTCGGGCGCGGCTGCATGACCTGCGCAGTAAAGCTGCGGCATATCGCAGGTTGCGTGATCCTGATGACTACGCCCCGCCGCAGGCTGTTGGTAGCGCACTGCATGCCGCCGGCGCGAATGGGGTGGTGTTTCCAAGCGTACGTTATGTTGGCGGCGAGTGCGCCGGGCTTTTCTATCCTGATTTAGCGGCTAAGCCTCATCAAGGGCGCCTGCTTGACTATCATTGGAATGGCTCGCGTGTTGATCTGTACCGCAATGCCAGCAGCGCGGCGGTGTATCGAATTGATTGAAACTATGGCGCTGGTTGCGAACTCTGATTCGCCGCTTCTAACAGTTCAGCATAGCTCTGCTG
>JBBKXJ010000243.1:0-63289 GCA_037969395.1 Pseudomonadales bacterium | reverse complement strand
GTTGACCTCGATGCCACACATGGCCTCGCAGATATTGCAAGTGCGGTAGTGTTGTTTGATCTCACTCATGATGATTTCCCCAGGCTACTTGGTGGCCATAAAGCAGTGCGCATAAATTTGGATTAGCGATGGTATTTCAGCAGGCGGTGGATCGAATCCAGGACAAAGTCCGCGTAGGCAGTGGCATCCACACAACTGCCTTTGAAATGCCAGCTTTTCAGATACCAGTCCTGGATCAGTGACTGACAGGCCGCAGCCACCAGTTTGCTGTCCAGGGGCAGGTAAATACCCGCGCGCGCTCCCTCGAGAATTACTGCACGCACCTCATTCAGCATATTCTCTTCAACCTGTTTGGCCCGTTTGATATGGTCGGGTGACAGGTTTTTGGTTTCCATGTAAACGAAAAAGTACCAGGGCTGGAACAATTCGGCCATGTAGATGTGCGCGCGAATCAATGCTTCCAGCCGCAGCTCTGGCTCTCCAATAGCTGGCAACAATGGCTGGTTGACGTCAACGAAGGTCACGCCGACCATTTCAGTCACCATCTTCGCCAATTGTTCCTTGCTGATGATGTAGTTATACATTGCTCCCATGCTCAAGCCCGTTGCCTCACACAGGTCGCGCAGCGACATGGCATGAAATCCACGCCTGGCGGAAATACGGAACATGCACACAAGGATGAGTTTCAGCTTGGGGATCGCTACCTTGGGGTTCTGCACCTTGATTTGGTCGGTATTAGTTTCGAAGAACAGCTTGTAGACAGACTTCTCATCGATAGGAACTGTTTGGCGGAACGCCGCAAATGTCATGGCCTGCGGCCATGTCTGAGTGTCGAGCAGTTTGCTGCTGCGAGCGTTCATACCTGACTCCTTGCTGCATTTACTGTGCTGGAAGGCTATCAGCCCTCCCCCTTCGGGCGGGTTCCAGCGCCTGCACTTGCAGCTACTATAAACCAAAACAACTTGACGAGCGAGCGCTCGCTCGCTTATTCTGCGGCCATAAGGACGTCGTGTGCTCACCTACAGTGAATCAAGCAGAGCCACTCCCCTTTCATCCCAATATCGGCAGTACGCTCGGAGAAATGCATGCAGGACCTGACAGGTAAAACAGCTGTTATTAGTGGCGGAGCAGATGGCATTGGCCGTAATCTCGCTAAAACGCTTGGCGATGCGGGGATGAACATTGTCATCGCTGATATCGAGGCCGAACGGCTTGCCATGACAGAACAGGAACTCATAGCGGCGGGAATTCCCGTGCTAGCGGTGGTAATGGATGTCGCTCTACCCGGCGATTGGCAACGCACTGCGGATGCAGCCTGCGAAAGGTTTGGCAATGTGCACATGCTGATCAATAACGCCGGCGTCGCTGGTGGTATCGGCGCCATCGAGACGCTGGATGACGCCGGCTGGCGGTGGACCATCGACGTCAACCTGATGGGCGTGGTCTACGGCGCGCACACATTTATCCCGCTGATAAAGCAGCATGGTGAAGGCGGTTGGTTGATCAATGTCGCATCCATCGCGGGCATGGCCGGCGCTCCTCTGGCGGGTGCTTATACGGCCACCAAGGCCGCGGTGGTCGCTCTTTCAGAATCCTGGGCAGAAGAGTTACGCGATCAGGGCATCCATGTTTCTGTGCTGGCTCCCGCTTTCGTCCGCACCCGCATCCACAAATCCTATCGCAATCGGCAGGCAAGGTACGCGAGTGACGTGGCACCTACGCCGGACGTAATTCAGGTGGCCACCGCCACCACACAGGCAGTTGAAAACGGTATCGATCCCGATATCGTCGGCAAACGGGTACTCGAAGCCCTGCATGCAGAAGAGTTCTATATCTTTACCCACCCAAATTTTCAGCCGGTCACCGACCAGCGCTCTGCCGCCATCAGTTCCGCTTTCAAAAATTCTGCCGAGAGTCCCCTGCTGGCAGAGATCAAGGATTTGCCCATGGTGACATTTCACAAAACCTAGCGCCGTAAAAGTGCTACCGGCAGAGAGCACCTTTCGCACGTGACCAAGGGTGCGCATCGACGGCGTCGAGTTAACCTTTACCAGGACAAGCACAGTGATGAAACAGAACAGAGAATTTGATCTTGTTGTTTACGGCGCGAGCGGTTTTACCGGGCGCCTGATCGCCGAGTACCTCACTCAGCGATATGCAGCAGGCAGCGAACTGAAGTGGGCGCTGGCCGGACGCAGCGCCGACAAAATTCGCCAGGTCATCGTTGCAGCCGGGCTTCCCGAAAGCCTGCCGGTTATCTGCGCCGACTCCTCCGATGGCAATGCGCTGCGCGCCATGGCTGAACGAACCCGGGTAATGAATGACAGGCCCGCAACAACCCGACAGTCATAAGCCCTGCTTCGATGTAGCGACGGACAGTTGGGCCGCCCCCTTCGTCATGGCGACAATCAATATACCTAACGTACACCGATCAAATGCCCTCCTCGACCATGCCTATGGCGAAGATTTCACCTATTCCGAAATGTTAATGACCGGCCCGGGTGAAAAAGGCGAAGCACTGGCAATGTCTATGGCAAAAGCCACTCTGGGCACCGGCGGCGAAGACCCGAAACCCGGAGAAGGGCCCAGCCGTGAAGAACAGGAGGCAGGTTACTATGATGTATTATTCCTGGGAGAAACCGGTTCCGGCGAGCAGGTCCGGATTTCCGTCTCTGGCGACCGGGATCCGGGCTATGGCTCTACATCCCGTATGATTGCCGAAAGCGCCCTGGCACTCGCACTGGATGACATTTCAACACCCGGCGGTATATGGACGCCAGCTTCCGCCATGGGTGATCAATTGATCCAGCGGCTGACAGAGCATGCGGGCCTGGTATTCAAAACCGAATAAGCGTCCGTGCGGGCAGAAGAGTCAGAGAGTATAGGAAAGATTGATACCTCCTGATTCCTATTAATCTACTACAAGATTCAGGTTACTGGCAATCGAAGTGCTGAAATGGCTCGGTTAACAATGCCCAACACCTTACTCATGAGCTGAGGGTTGTTGGATAAAAGGAATCGCAGTGGGTATGGAAAGCTGAGTACCCATTGGTGGATAGGTTTGTGAGGTAAGACGTCGTCGACTAACAGCGCAGCTGTTTGTGCCATTCGCCTCGCCCCACAGCTGGGGGAAAAGCCGCGACGCTTACGTTTTGCCGGTGGCTCCGGCAATAAGAATGTTCATTCTATACTCCGCTGTTTCAAGCGAGGATTTAAGGTGCTGCCGCCGTCGTCGGGGTTACGCCGCCAACATGGATTACGCGCTTGCCGAAGTTGTTCCCTTTGAGAAGACCGATAAAGGCCTCGGCCGCACTCTCCAGCTCTTCGATGATTTCTTCCCGGTATTTAACCTGCCCGCTTTCTACCCAGCCCCCCATCTCTTTGGCAAAATCCGCATACAGGTGACCGAAATCGTCGAAGATAACAAAGCCCCGCATGCTGATCCTTTTACGCAGGATCTGGCCCATAAGCCAATTCATCCGATCGGGCCCTTCCGGTAGTTTTGTCGCGTTGTACTGCGATACCAGCCCGCATACCGGCACCCGGGCGTTTGGATTCAATAACGGTATTATCGCGTCCAGCACTTTGCCGCCGACATTTTCGAAATAGACATCGATGCCATCCGGGCTGGCCTCGGCGACGCGAGTCAAGCCAGCGATGATGTAGATCCCTGACGGTGCACTATCAATCCGCAAACGGTTCCCGCATTGTCACGAATTCTTCGGCGGTGGTAGGGTGAATACCAATGGTGCGGTCAAACATTTTTTTGGTTGCACCAGCTTTCAGAGCGATGGCAATGCCTTGCAAGATTTCTCCCGATTCCGGCCCCACCATGTGTACGCCTAACACTTTGTCGCTGGCCTTATCGACAATCAGTTTCATAAAGGTCCGCTCGGTGTTGTCTGTCAGCGTATGTTTCAAGCTGCGAAAGCGCGACTTGTAGATGGCTACATTATGTTCTGCGCGCGCTTCCTGTTCGGTCAGCCCTACAGTGCCAACGTTAGGCTGGCAGAATACGGCGGTTGCCACATCGCTGTAGTCGACTACTTCGGGTTGCCCGCCAAACTGCGTGCGGGCTAAAGCCATGCCTTCTGCCAGTGCTACCGGGGTAAGTTCGGGAGTGTCGATAATATCTCCGACCGCGAAAATAGACGGCTCGCTGGTTTGGAAATGATCATTCACGGCGACCTTGCCGGTTCGGTGTATTTTGACTTCCACATTTTCCAGGCCAAGATCATCCAGCAGCGGTTTTCTCCCGGTGGCATACAGAACGCAATCTGTCTGCAGGTGGCTGCCGTCATCCAACTCCACGTCGTATTGCTGCTCGCCGATTTTTTCGATTTTATAAACATCGCGGTTAAGTAGCAGTTCAATCCCTTTTTCCTGCAGTTCTTCGGTAACCACATGACTGACGTCACTATCGAAACGCTTGAGTAGATTGGGGCCGCGATAGATAAGGCGCGTATCGCATCCGAGGCCATTAAATATGCCCGCAAATTCAACCGCGATGTAGCCGCCGCCAACCACTAGCGGCTGCTTTGGCAACTCGGGAAGATAAAATGCGTCGTTCGATGTGATGACATGCTCGGCACCATGGAAATGCGGCACGAACGGCCAGCCGCCAGTCGCCAGCAGTATTTTCTCAGCGCTGATGCGGCGGCCGTCAACGACTACGGTATGCGCGTCCGCGATGCGCGCCCTGCTTTCGATCAGGTCAGATCCTGCATTTACCAGCAGCGAGCGGTAAATCTCATTCAAACGCTGTATTTCCCTGGTTTTATTATCTCGCAAACGAGGCCAATCAATCGCCTCTGCCTTTACATCCCAACCATAAGCTCGGGCGTCGGAAAAATCTTCAGCGTAATGAGCAGAATACACAAACAATTTTTTCGGTACGCAACCGACGTTTACGCAAGTGCCTCCAAGATAGCGCTCTTCGGCGACTGCAACGCGTGCGCCGAATTGCGCTGCCATACGCGCTGCGCGCACGCCACCCGAACCTGCGCCTATTACGAATAAATCATAGTCGTATACTGTCATTACCTAACCTGTTCGTCTTTATAAAATTTAACGGATTATTCTAACACTTCGGCCAATGTGGGCGTGTTACACGTCAATATCGATGCGACGCCCGCGGCGCCTGTCTCTACGTGAGCGCAATTCTATATTTGTGGAAGATTGTTTTCGTCGCCGGTCCGGATTGCGTCGTCGCTCTACTTCAACAGGAGTGTCAGCAGGTTTGGTGTTGGCTGATTCACCGGTCGATTTAACCTGCTCTTTCTGCTGCACTCGATTATTTTCAGTAGGGGGCCGTATGGGGCGGTTGCCGGGTATATTAATCATTCAGGAAACCTCTAACATGAAGATTCTTTGTTTGTCACGGCGGTCGTTTTACGATTTTCACAGCGACTAAAGTTCACTGCAGTGGCATTGCTGCGGCATCGGTGTTGTACCACGCCAGCTTGTGATGCAATTGAACCACATCGCCAACAATGATGATGGTAGGCGCATGCACCTCCTGGGTGGCTATTTTTTGCGCCATATTGGCTAACGTGCCTACAATAACGCGCTGCGATCGTAACGTGCCCTGCTGCACCAGCGCAACCGGCGTGTCTTTTTCCCGGCCGTGCGCAATGAGTTGCTGGCAAATTTCTGGCAAGCCGAGTAAGCCCATATAGAATACCAGCGTTTGCCGCTTTTCCAGCAAATCCGGCCAGGGCAGGTTTATCGAGCCGTCTTGAAGATGCCCGGTAAGAAAGCGTACCGAATGCGCATAGTCGCGATGCGTTAGCGGTATACCCGCGTAACTTGCGCAACCCGACGCGGCGGTAATGCCGGGCACAACCTGAAAGCGAATGCCCCGCTCCGCCAACGATTCAATCTCTTCGCCACCGCGGCCAAAGATAAATGGATCACCGCCCTTCAACCGCAACACGCGTTTACCCTGCAGCGCGTGCTGCACTAGCAATGCGTTGATGTCTGGCTGCGGCACTGCATGATCGGCGCGCGCTTTGCCTACATAAACCCGCTCCGCATCGCGCCGCACCATGTCAAGAATGGCCGGTGCTACAAGCCGGTCGTAAAAAACAATGTCGGCTTGCTGCATTAAACGCAATGCCCGAAACGTTAACAGGTCGGGGTCACCGGGGCCGGCGCCGACCAAATAGACTTCACCTTCATTAGCGACGGCACCCTTTTTCAGAGCTTCGGCTAGCATGTCATGCGCTTGTTGCATTTGACCCGCCAACGCAAGTTCCGCGACCGGTCCATGTAACACGTTTTCCCAAAACTTCAGTCGCAGACCAGTAGTTTTTATTTGCTGTTGCACGCGCTGCCGAAAGCTGCCCGCCAGCTGCGCTAAATCGCCATAGCGTGCTGGAATTAACGTTTCCAGTCTGGCCCGCAACAGGCGAGCCAAAACCGGCGCCGTACCGGCGCTGGAAACCGCCACAACGACCGGCGAACGATCAATAATCGACGGTGTAATGAAGGTACACAAGTCCTGTTGATCCACTACGTTGACTGGAATATTGGCCTGCTTCGCATCGGCGTAAACCTGAGCGTTCACGGACGTATCATCGGTGGCGGCGATAACGAGGGCCTGGTCTTCAATGTCGCTTTGTTGATAGCCTCGTTGGTAGCATCGACTTTCGCCTTGCGAGGCCAGAGCAGCCAGCTCGCTATTGATTTGCGGGGCTACGACATACAGCGTTGCGCCAGCTCGCCGCAGCATCTCTGCTTTGCGTAGTGCGACTTCGCCACCACCTACCACCAGGCAGCGCCGGTTTTGCAGGTCAATAAATATTGGTAGATAGCGCATTAGCCCTGAATTCTTTCGAGTCCGTCAAGATATTGTTGCAGTGCGTGGGGCACGGTGACGCTGCCATCGGCGTTTTGATAGTTCTCTAACAGTGCAACCAGGGTGCGGCCAACAGCCAGTCCCGAACCGTTCAAGGTGTGGACTAATTCGGGTTTGCCAGATTCAGGATTACGCCAGCGTGCCTGCATACGCCGCGCCTGAAAATCACCAAAATTGCTGCACGAAGAAATTTCGCGATAACAATTTTGTGCGGGCAGCCACACTTCCAAATCGTAGGTTCTGTGCGACGCGAAGCCGAGATCGCCGCCGCACAGGTTTACCTTGCGATACGGCAATTGCAGGCGCTGCAAAATATTCTCAGCGTGTTGCGTTAAATCTTCGTGTGCCTGCATGGAATCTTGCGGGCGTACGATTTGCACCAGCTCGACTTTTTCGAACTGGTGTTGGCGGATCATACCGCGGGTATCGCGGCCATAGCTGCCCGCCTCGCTGCGGAAACACGGCGAATGACACACAAATTTGAGGGGCAGCTCATTGAGGCCGAAGCTATTGTCAGCATCGACAATTTCGTCGCGCAACAAGTTGGTAACCGGTACTTCGGCTGTTGGTATCAAATAGTAGTCCTGCTCTTGCTGCAATTCCAGCTTGAAGCTGTCGGCGGCAAATTTTGGCAGCTGGCTGGTGCCGGTCATAGACGCCTGATTTACAATAAACGGCACATAGATTTCTTCGTAGCCGTGCTCGCGACGGTGTATGTCCAGCATAAACTGGATAAGCGCTCGATGCAGACGGGCAACAGCACCGCGCATTACCACGAACCGGGAGCCGGTTATTTTGCTGGCGCTTGCGAAATCAAGCTGCTGCAGCGACTCGCCGATGGAGACGTGGTCCTTAACATCAAAATCAAACGTAGCCGGTTCGCCCCAGCGACTAATTTCGACATTGGACTTTTCGTCTGCTCCCTGCGGCACATTGTCAGCCGGCAGGTTTGGCATGCTGAGTAATAATTGCTCCAAATTGTTTTGAGCTTGTGTTTGTGACTGTTTCAGGTCGTTTAGCTGTGCGTCGATTTTTTCCAGTATTTGTTTTACTTCGGCTTTAGCCTCATCGACACTGCGCCCCTCTTTGATCAGCGCGCCAACTTTCTTCGAGGTCTTATTACGCTCTGCCTGCAGCTGTTGCAGGCCAACGTCACACTGTTTGCGCTCGCTGTCGAGCGTGGTGAAAGCGTTAACATCAAACTCAAAGCCGCGCCGCGCCAGCCGGGCGGCGATGTACTGCGGGTCATTGCGTATTAACTTGGCGTCTAGCATTGCGAATCCTTAAATAAGTCGTGTTAACAATACGGCGGTCCAACAGGCGAGCAGGCACAGCACAACGCTGCCAACGACATAAGCCGCCGCCTGGCCAAGGCAGCCTTGCTCAAGCAATACCACCGCCTCAATTGAGAAGGTAGAGAAGGTAGTGAACGCGCCGAGCAAACCGATCATTAGCAGGTAGCGCAAATCGGCATGCAAGTACAAACGCTCGGTAAGCAGCACGTAACAAACACCCATCAAAAATGAACCAATCGCATTGATGCCCAGGGTTGCGAATGGGAAACCGCTGCCGTGCAGATCGTTAAACGTATTGGCAGCCCAAAAGCGCGCCAGCGCGCCAACCGCTCCGCCAATGGCAATAAACAACAGCTGCATTATATCAACTGCCGTAACGTTGTCGGTCGCTTTGCTGGTTCAGGCTGTGCAGATGATCCAGCTTTTGTTTTATTTTGATTTCCATGCCGCGATCGACCGGCTGATACCAGCATTTATTTTTCAGCTGCTCAGGCAAATAATTCTCTCCGGCGGCAAATCCATCGTGTTCGTCATGTGCATATCGATATTCCTCGCCGTAACCCAGGGACTTGTGCAGCCTGGTCGGAGCGTTACGTAAATGAACCGGTACAGGATGTGCCGGCGACTGCTTGATGTCTGCCATGACGGCATTGTAGGCCGAATAGACTGCATTACTCTTTGCCGCACAAGCGAGAAACGCGATGGCCTGGGCGATGGCTAGCTCCCCCTCCGGGCTGCCAAGCCGTTCGTATACTTGCCAGGCATCCAGCGCAATGCGCAGTGCGCGCGGGTCGGCATTGCCGATGTCTTCGCTGGCCATGCGCAGCACGCGCCTGGCGATGTAAAGCGGATCGCAGCCGCCGTCTATCATTCGGCTGAACCAGTATAATGCCGCATCTGGCGAGCTGCCCCGCACGGCTTTGTGCAGCGCAGAAATTTGCTCGTAAAATTGATCACCGCCCTTGTCGAACCGGCGCCAACTTTCCTGCAAGACAATGCGTAAATGCGATTCGTTAATGGTCTTCTCACCACTGGCATTGTTTTCTGCCAACTGCAATAACAGTTCGAGTAGATTTAGTGCGCGCCTTGCATCGCCATCGGCGGCGGCTGCCAGGCTACTTATGAGCTCGTCATCGATGCTTACCGCTCGCGCGCTAAGCTTGAGCGCATTGCGCAAGATAACCGCCAGGTTCTGTTCTGTCAGCGGTTTTAATATATACAGCCGCGTGCGTGACAGCAGGGCATTGTTTAATTCAAACGACGGGTTCTCCGTAGTTGCACCGATAAAAACCACGCTGCCATCTTCCACAAAAGGTAGAAACGCGTCCTGCTGAGCTTTGTTGAAGCGATGTACTTCATCGACAAACAAAATCGTTGCCTGACCGTTTATCTCCCGCCGCTGCCGCGCGCGCTCGACGGCGGCGCGAATATCTTTCACGCCCGCCAGCACAGCCGATACTGCCTCTAGTTCCGCATCGCTGTTAGCAGCGATCAGGTGCGCCAGCGTTGTTTTACCAACCCCGGGTGGCCCCCACAACAACATGGAGTGCAGCTGTTGATTTTCGATAGCGTGGCGCAGTGGCTGCCCCTCAGCGAGGATGTGCTCCTGGCCAACAAAAGCAGCCAGCGAATGCGGACGTAGTGCGGCAGCCAACGGCTCGGTGCTGGCGTTATTCATTCGTCAAAACGTCGACCCCTGGTGGTACTTTAAATTTAAATACGTCGGCATCGATATCAGCGTTGACAACCACGTCGGAAAATTCAATATCGGTGCGCTGCTGTAGGTCATCAACAATACGCATGCTGCTAATGGCGTCGGCCTTAAAGGTGAACTGCAGCTGTTTTATCAGACTATCGGCGCGCTTCGGTTGCAGCACAAATGTGGTTGCCCCGCGTTCTGTTGTTGCACGCACGCTGAAGTTCTCGTCGATATTCGCAACCTCGCCGCTGAGCAAAAGCGCCGGCGTCTGGCTGATGTTTTTATCCAACGGTTGCCTGGTCACCTGCTCAAGGTCGACGTCATAGCGCCATAAAGTTTTGTTGTCGGCGATCATCAGATTTTCGTAGGGGCTTTGCGTTTCCCAATACAGCTGCCCCGGCCGTTTGAGTTTGGCAGTGCCCTCGCTTTGCTGCAATTCCTGATCGTTCTCGTCAAACAGTGTTTGCTGGAAGTTGGCTGAAAAACTCTGCATGGCCTGTAGCTTGTTGCGCAGCGTAACGGTGGCGTCCTCAGCGTGCGCTGCAGTTAGCGTGGCAAGCAGCAACAAGCAAGTATTTAGAATGTATCTCATAGTCATTAATCTTTGGGTGGCGGAGGGGCGATGACTTCGCGGCTGCCGTTGCTGCCCATTTCAGACACCACGCCCTCTGCTTCCATCATCTCAATCATTCTGGCGGCGCGGTTATAGCCAACGCGCAGTTTACGCTGCACGGCCGATATCGACGCTTTGCGGCTGTCGGTGACGAAATAAACCGCTTCATCATAGAGTTCATCCGAGTCTTCATCCGACTCGCCGTTAGACATGCCGGGTAGCATATCTGTTCCGCTGCCGCTGTCTTCGAGCAGGCCCTCGATATAGTTCGGCTCGCCGCGTTTTTGCCAGTCTTCTACTACGCGATGCACCTCTTCATCGGCAACAAAGGCGCCGTGTACGCGAATCGGCACGCCGCTGCCGGGTGGCAGGTAAAGCATGTCACCGTGACCTAACAGTTGTTCACTGCCGCCCTGGTCAAGAATTGTGCGCGAATCGATTTTTGACGACACCTGAAAGGCAATCCGGGTTGGGATGTTGGCCTTTATCAGACCGGTGATGACGTCTACCGAAGGGCGTTGCGTAGCGAGGATAAGATGAATACCCGCTGCACGGGCTTTTTGGGCAATGCGGGCAATCAGTTGTTCAACTTTTTTGCCGACAATCATCATCATATCGGCAAATTCGTCGACCACTACTACAATGAACGGCAACGTTTCCAGATTCGGTGCCTTCGCTTCAGGGTCAAGTTCGTCGCCCGGCCACAGCGGGTCGGCTATGGGCCGATCATTGGCAGCAGCTTCTTTCACTTTTTTATTGAAGCCCGCCAGGTTACGTACGCCCATCGCTGACATTAACTTGTAGCGCCGCTCCATTTCGCCCACGCACCAGCGCAAGCCGTTGGATGCGTCTTTCATATCGGTAATGACGGGTGTCAGCAGGTGCGGAATGCCATCGTATACCGACAGCTCCAGCATCTTCGGGTCGATCATAATCAAGCGTACTTCTGACGGCGGCGCCTTGTACAACAGGCTCAGCAACATGGCGTTGACGCCAACAGATTTACCTGAACCGGTAGTACCGGCAACCAGCAGGTGCGGCATTTTGCCGAGATCAACCACCACCGGCTCGCCCGAGATATCGTGTCCCAACGCCAGGCTAAGCATAGAGTGTGATTGCTGGTACGCTTTCGATGCCAGTACTTCTCTTAGATAAACAATCTCCCGATCTTCGTTGGGAATCTCAATACCGATAACCGATTTGCCGGGTATAACTTCCACTACCCGCACGCTGACAACCGCCAGCGAGCGCGCCAGATCTTTGGCTAGATTACTGATGCGGCTCACCTTGGTACCCGGCGCCGGCTGTATTTCGAAGCGAGTGATTACCGGGCCAGGATATACTGCAACCACTTCGGCAATCACGTTGAAGTCTTTCAGCTTAAACTCAAGCAGGCGCGACAGTGCTTCCAGCTCCGCTTTCGAGTAGCCTTTGGTGCTGTCGTGTGCCGGTTCGTCGAGCAGATTTAACGGCGGTATTTCACCGTTCACTGGCACATCAAACAGTCGACCCTGTTTGCCCTTCTGCAGGCGGTTACTGATTGGCGCTGTTTTGGGCGCTAGCTGAATTTTGGGCGCGACCTGAATTTTTGGTGGCGGACGCTGTTCAATAACGTTGACTTGTTTGGGAGCTGCTGTTCTACGCAGTTTTTCACTGGCTCTGGCTTGTTTCTCTTGTTGATAGTCTGACCACTTTTCGCGCAGCAGCACGGCGCTGCTTATTGCTGTTTTCGACACCCAATCGCCCAGCCTGTCCATTACACGTAGCCAGGAAATATCGGCAAAAATGGTCATGCCGAATAAGCCAATCGCCAGCAATAACAGACGACTACCGATCAAATTAAAGGCGCCTAATGACACATCTGCCAGGGCGCGGCCAAGCATGCCACCCTGGCCAAACGGCAGTATGCTATTTTGCTGAGCGTTCAGCGCCACCAGGCTGGTTGCGCTTACCATCACCAGAATAAAACCGATGATGCGAATGCCCAACGTCACCCAGTCAAACAAAAACTCTGGCTCGTGGTCGCGAAACAGCAGCCAGCAGCGTAGCAATAGCATGACCGGGAACAGGTAGGCCATGACTCCGAATAGCGAAAATAACACGTCGGCCGTCCACGCCCCGGTGATGCCCACGGCATTGCGCGCTTGCTCTGCGCTGCCGGTGCCCGACCAGCCGGGGTCGCCAGCGTTGTAGGTGCCAAGCGACAGCAGCAGGTAAGCGGAAGTGGCCAACAGTGCAATCAGAGTACCCTCTCTGACCCAATGGTGATTTACCGGGCTTGACGTTTTCACGGTGTTTGCTGCTTTCATAGACTCACTTAGTCGTGTCACATAGGCGGAATAGTAGCATTTTCGTAATTTCCTGTACGGTTACAATCTCTCATTCCGCACCACTGTATTTTGCTGCCAGATTGCTATTCCGCTACCATAGCTGGCACGATTTACTTCATCACAAGCGGATTCTCTGACACTTATGGCGCATCACAAACTTATTATTCTTGGTTCCGGACCCGCAGGTTACAGTGCGGCGATATACGCAGCACGTGCCAACCTGTCGCCGGTTTTAATCACCGGCATGGAACAAGGCGGGCAGCTGACCACCACAACCGATGTGGATAACTGGCCCGGTGACGTTGAAGGATTGCAAGGACCTGAGTTGATGCAACGCATGCAAAAACATGCCGAGCGCTTTGCTACGCAGTTAATTTTTGACCACATTAGCAAAACGGACCTGAACACAAAACCCTTTACACTAACTGGCGATTCCGGTGAGTACACTTGCGACGCGTTGATTATTGCCACGGGTGCTTCGGCGCGCTATTTGGGCTTGGCGTCGGAACAGGCGTTTATGGGCCGCGGTGTTAGCGCCTGCGCTACCTGCGACGGTTTTTTCTACCGTGGTCAGGAGGTAGCCGTGATTGGCGGCGGCAATACTGCGGTTGAAGAGGCACTGTATCTCTCCAACATCGCCAGCAAAGTCACCGTGGTGCATCGGCGCGATCAACTGCGCGCTGAAAAAATACTGCAACAAAAATTGTTTGAACGTGAGCAACAGGGCAAAGTTGTGTTTGCCTGGAACCATACGCTGCAGGAAGTGCTGGGCGACGACAGCGGTGTGACCGGCATGCGCATCGCTCACGCACAGACCGGAGAACCACAGGATATTAAGTTAAGCGGCGTATTTATCGCAATTGGGCATACGCCCAATACGGAAATATTTGCCGATCAACTCGATATGCGCGGCGGTTATATTCAGATAAAAAGCGGCCTTGAAGGCAATGCCACTGCGGCTAGTGTGCCCGGTGTATTCGCCGCAGGAGATGTGGCCGACCAGGTTTACCGGCAAGCGATTACCTCAGCCGGGTTTGGCTGCATGGCGGCGCTGGATGCGGAAAAGTTCCTCGACGATCTAAAAGCGATATAGGAATTTAGCATGGCAGTCAGGCCGCAAATACCTATTCCTTGGCTTGATCCTCACGCTGTGAGTTTTCCCCCACTTGCAGCGGCGCTGGACGAGCCCAACGGGTTACTGGCGGCCGGCGGCGACCTCAGCACAGGCAGGCTTATCGAGGCATACCGGCGCGGCATTTTCCCCTGGTACGAAGATCCGCAGCCCATTCTTTGGTGGTCGCCCGATCCGCGCTGCGTGCTGTTGCCCGACCAGTTGCACGTTTCCAGGAGTTTGCGCAAAACTCTGCGCAGTGGTCGCTTTCGCTTAACCTGCGACCAGGCATTTGCCGACGTGGTGCGTGCCTGCGCCGCGCCACGCAGCTACAGCCACGATACCTGGATTTGCGCCGCCATGTTGCAAGCGTATACAGATTTGCACACGCTCGGGCGCGCGCATTGCATTGAGGTTTGGCAGGAAAATCGGATGGTCGGCGGGCTATACGGCGTCGCATTGGGCAAAGTTTTCTTTGGTGAGTCGATGTTCAGCCTGGTAACCGACGCGTCAAAAGTGGCGCTGGTGTATCTCGCAGGCCAGCTTGAAGCCTGGGGATACGAACTAATAGACTGCCAGGTGACTAACGATCACCTCCTCTCGCTGGGCGCTATTGAGATGCCGCGTGCCGAGTTTGAACGGCGTCTGCAAAGCGCTGTAGAAGCGGCTGGTCAAGCGCCACCGTGGGATATATCATGGCGCTATGAAGCTAAAAGCTGACGCCGTTCCATTATGACAGTCTTAGCCAAACTCAAAATTTTCGCGACCTATCCGCATGAGTGCAGTTACCTCGACAATAAAGAGGCGACCACGCTCTTTGTCGACCCAAACGCCGTGATTGATGTTGACGTTTACGCGAAACTCTCCGAGGTGGGATTCAGGCGCAGCGGTACGCATCTATATCGGCCACACTGCCGCTCCTGCAACGCCTGCGTACCGGCGCGTATTCCGGTAGAGCTGTTTACTCCCAGTCGGCAGCAGCGCCGCGTACTGCGTCGCAACGCCGATCTGCAAGTCAATGAGATTGAGCACATCAAAGGCAGTGAATATTATCGGCTATACGCGAATTATATTAGTCAACGCCATCGCGACGGCGATATGTTTCCCCCATCGAGAGAACAATATCACTCCTTCCTGAGCTGCGAATGGAAGTCGACCTGCTTTTTTGAATTTCGGCTGGATGGCAAGCTGGTTATTGTCAATGTGCTCGACCAGATGTCGAACGGCATGTCGGCGGTGTACACTTTTTATGATCCCGACTTGCCGCAACGCAGTCTCGGTGTCTACTCTATTCTGTGGCAGATCGAACGAACCCAAGCTATGGAATTACCGTCGCTTTATCTGGGTTACTGGATTAAGCAGTGCCAAAAGATGAACTACAAAGTGCAATACCGACCTATCGAACTCTATATGAATGATAAATGGGTTCAATTGGGTTAGCCCGGCATGCCTCATTACTTTTAAATTTTTTGTAGTCTGCGATGCGGCTTTGCGTATTGCGCTATTTTCAGGCACAATCCCGCGCCGCTGCGGGCTGGCTTTGAGGAGCATTGCTTTGAGGAACTTAGCACGTCTGGCGTACTCTAACCCCCGCTTTTATCATTACCGAGGCACATACTGAATGGCGAAAGAAGACCAAATTGAAATGGATGGTGAGGTTATTGACACCCTGCCGAACACTACATTTCGGGTGAAACTGGAGAATGGTCATATAGTTACGGCGCATATCTCCGGCAAAATGCGGAAAAACTATATCCGTATTTTAACCGGCGATACTGTCAAAGTAGAACTTACCCCTTACGACCTGAGCAAAGGGCGAATTACCTACCGCGCAAGATAAACCGGCAGGCTTACGCTATTGCCGGTTCTGCTGCCAGGCGCAGGCTATCACCGTCGACGGTGACACACAGTACGCCACCCTGCTCCGAAAGCTCTCCGAACAACACCATCTCTGCCAGTGGCTTCTTGATATTCTCCTGAATGATCCGAGCCATTGGCCGTGCGCCCATGTTTTTGTCATAGCCTTTTTTGACCAGCCAGGTGCGCGCCTCGTCGTCAACTTCAAGCACGACTTTCTTCTCATCCAGCTGGGTCTGCAGTTGGACCAGAAACTTGTCGACTACGGTCATGACAACCTGTTCCGACAGCGGCGCGAACTGGATGATAGAGTCCAGACGGTTGCGGAATTCGGGCGTGAACATTTTCTTCACGGCTTCCATGCCGTCGGTGCTGTGATCCTGTTTGGTGAAGCCCATGGAAGAACGGCTCATGTTTTCGGCACCGGCATTGGTGGTCATGATCAATACCACGTTGCGGAAGTCCGCCTTGCGACCGTTGTTATCGGTCAATGTGCCGTGATCCATCACTTGCAGCAGCAGGTTGAACACCTCCGGGTGCGCTTTTTCTATTTCGTCCAGCAGAATCACACTGTGCGGATTTTTGGTGACTGCTTCGGTTAGCAAACCGCCCTGATCAAAGCCGACATAGCCCGGAGGAGCACCAATCAGGCGTGATACGGTGTGCCGCTCCATGTACTCTGACATATCGAATCGGATCAATTCCAGTCCCATGACGATCGCCAACTGACGCGACACTTCAGTCTTGCCTACGCCAGTTGGACCGGCAAACAAAAATGAACCGATGGGTTTCTCCGGTGCATTCAAGCCAGCGCGCGACAGCTTGATCGCGGTAGCGAGAGCATCGATCGCTTCATCCTGACCGAACACGACCATTTTCAGATTGTCGTCCAGCTTAGCCAGCGTTTTCTTGTCGCTGCTGGAAACACTTTTCGGCGGAATGCGCGCAATTTTGGCAACAATGGCTTCAACGTCGCCGACGCTAATGACTTTCTTACGTTTGGACGGCGACAGCAGTTGCTGGTACGCACCCGCCTCATCAATCACGTCAATTGCCTTGTCTGGCAAAAAGCGATCGTTGATGTAGCGCGCTGACAGTTCGGCGGCAGTTTTCAGTGCCTTATTGCTATAACGCAGACCGTGATGTTCTTCGAAGCGCGACTTCAGGCCTTTTAAAATTTCATAGGTTTCGTTAACTGATGGCTCGGGTACATCGATTTTCTGGAAGCGACGAGTAAGAGCGCGGTCTTTCTCGAATATGCCGCGAAACTCCTGGAATGTGGTTGACCCAATGCAACGCAAATGACCGCTGGCGAGAATCGGTTTAAGTAAGTTGGAAGCATCCATCACGCCACCGGAGGCTGCACCTGCTCCTATGATGGTATGTATCTCATCGATAAACAAAACAGCATGAGGCTTTTGTTTAAGATCAGACAGTAAGCCTTTGAATCTCTTCTCAAAATCACCTCGATATTTAGTGCCAGCGAGCAGCGCGCCCATATCCAGTGAGTAGACCACCGCATCGGCTAGCACGGCAGGCACTTCGCCGTCGACGATTTGTTTGGCCAGACCTTCGGCAATCGCGGTTTTGCCTACACCTGATTCACCCACTAGCAAGGGGTTATTTTTGCGGCGACGCGCCAGAATTTGCGCCACGCGTTCGACTTCGTTAGCACGACCCACCAGAGGGTCTATGCGACCCAGTTTGGCCTCTTCATTCAAATTAGTGGAAAAACGTTCCAGCGTGCTCTTCTCCTGTTCACCGCCGGCCGTATCGCCCTCGCTGGCAGCCTCCTGATCAGACAGCGGCTCTTCTGATTCGCCGGCGACCTTGGAAATACCGTGAGAAATATAGTTAACGATGTCAATACGCGCCACCGATTGCTCTTTCAGGAAATAAACGGCCTGACTTTCCTGTTCGCTGAAAATGGCCACCAGCACATTCGCGCCCGAGACCTCTTTCTTTCCGGAGGACTGAACATGGAAAACCGCTCGCTGCAGCACGCGCTGGAAGCCCAGAGTCGGCTGCGTTTCCACCTCTGCCGCCTCGTCGGGTATAAGCGGCGTCGTCGAGTCGACAAAGTCATCGAGTTCACCGCGCAGGCGGTTGACGTCAGTTGCGCATGCCAGCAACACCTCGGTCGCCACGCTGTTGTCGAGTAAAGCCAGCAACAGGTGTTCGACTGTCATAAATTCATGGCGTTTGGACCGCGCTGCTTTAAACGCGAGATTTAGAGTGTTTTCAAGGTCTTTGCTAAGCATTTGTGTGTTACCTCAGTATCTGGCCTGACTCCTAATCACCCTCTGCTTCAATTTCACAAAGCAATGGGTGCTGCTGCTCCTTGGCATATTGATTAACCTGTGCCGCCTTGGTTTCGGCAATATCGCGGGTGAAAACGCCACAAACTGCTTTTCCCTGGGTATGCACGGCTAGCATTATTTGCGTTGCCTTTTCCCTGTTCATGTAAAAGAAAAGTTCTAGAACATGTACGACAAAGTCCATCGGCGTATAGTCATCATTATAAATAATAACGCGATACAGCGGCGGCGGTTTCAGCTTAGGTTTGGCCTCTTCTACCGCCAGGTCACCATCATAATCAGGTGCCCGATCATCATCTTTGTTACTACTTAACATTAGACGAAGATAGTTAAAATTTCCCATCAATAATACCCATTAAAAGACGAGCGGATGTCTAATGATACCGCCGACCGTAGCGCGGACGCTAGAAGAGCAAAAAAAATGCAGGCTTGACTATTCAACCCGGAATGTTAAACAATGCAAATATGTTGTCCCGGCAGGCGGCAGGCGTCAAGCACCCAGCCCCGATCTGGAAACAACGTGCACATAGAACTCTTACAAATAATTCAAGCACAGTAGTTAAGGAAGTGGATGCCATGCAAACAGGTGTCGTGAAATGGTTTAATAACGCGAAAGGTTACGGTTTTATTCTCTCTGAAGAGAGCAGCGGTGACATTTTCGCCCACTACTCCGCCATCAATATGGACGGCTATAAAACCTTGAAGGCTGGTCAGCAAGTACAGTTTACGACTGAAGACGGTCCGAAAGGTATCCATGCGGTTGGAATTCAATCCGTCGATGATGACGAGGCACCGGGGCCAATCCAGCAAGACGACGTTCCGCATACAGCACCAACTCCTGATGAAGAAGAACTGGCTTAGGTCAATCCGCTGGCCTACACTTGGCCTTTGCCCTTTCAGCGCTATCTAAAGTCAAGACATCAATTCAAGCATTGCACTCGCACCGATCAATCGAGGCGAATGCAGTGAATAAGACCCCCGGTTGAGATGCTAGCTCATGTTGTCGATAACAGCATCGCCGAATTCCGAACATTTGAGCAAGGTTGCACCCTCCATCAGCCGTTCAAAATCATAGGTGACCGTTTTCGCCTGGATCGCACCTTCCATACCTTTGACAATCAGGTCGGCTGCTTCGTTCCATCCAAGATGCCGCAACATCATTTCGGCCGACAGGATTAACGAGCCGGGGTTAACTTTGTCCTGACCAGCATACTTGGGCGCAGTGCCGTGAGTCGCTTCGAACAGTGCCACCTCATCGCTTAAATTAGCGCCTGGCGCTATGCCGATACCGCCAACCTGCGCAGCCAACGCGTCGGATATGTAGTCACCATTCAGATTTAACGTGGCGATAACACTGTATTCATCGGGGCGCAGCAAGATTTGCTGCAGCATGGCGTCGGCGATCACGTCTTTGATGATAATTTCTTTGCCGGTTTTCGGGTTTTTCAGACTGCACCACGGGCC
This sequence comes from Pseudomonadales bacterium, assembly GCA_037969395.1. Lineage (GTDB taxonomy): Bacteria > Pseudomonadota > Gammaproteobacteria > Pseudomonadales > JAUIET01 > JBBKXJ01. The sequence goes on along the minus strand of JBBKXJ010000243.1, from coordinate 43,743 downwards.
ACCGTCGAGCAATTCGGCACCGAATTTTTGTTGCGCCACCTCGTAACCCCAGTCCTTGAAGGCGCCTTCGGTAAACTTCATGATGTTGCCCTTGTGTACCAGTGTTACTGACGGCAAGTCCTGGTCTATGGCGTATTGAATGGCTTTGCTCACCAAACGTTTTGTGCCCTGCTCCGACACGGGCTTGACGCCAATGCCGCAATTTTCGGGAAACCGGATTTTGGTGACACCCATTTCGTTTTGCAGAAATTGAATTACCTTGTCGGCCTCGGCCGTACCCGCCTGCCATTCGATGCCGGCATAAATGTCTTCCGAGTTCTCACGGAAGATTACCATGTCGGTTTTGTGCGGCTCACGCACCGGTGACGGCACACCGGTAAACCATTTCACCGGCCGTTGGCACACATATAAATCCATTTCCTGCCGCAACGCGACGTTAAGCGAACGAAAGCCGCCGCCTACCGGAGTCGTTAGCGGTCCTTTGATCGCGACCACGTATTCGCGGATGGCGTCCAGAGTCTCTTGCGGGAACCAGTCGCCCTCGTACAGCTCTGCCGCCTTCTCGCCGTTGTATACTTCCATCCACGAGATGGCGCGCTTGCCACCGTAGGCTTTCTCAATCGCTGCGTCGACGACTTTAATCATGGGCGGGGTGACATCTACGCCAATGCCATCACCTTCGATATAAGGAATAATGGGCTGGTCTGGAACAGTCAATGACTGGTCTGCGTTGACGGTTATTTTTTCGCCTTCGGATGGCACTTTAATGTGTTTGTAGCCCATGTTTTACTCCAGCACGTTGATCAGTAGAGGGTTAATATTTTCTCTTTGCAGTATATCATCGCCCACCAAACCGCGGGCGAATTTCCTCGCATCCTTCGCTGCCGGCTCTTCAGGAAACTGTATGTCAGAAATAAACGCCCACATCACCGTCGCCTCAGTCGTGCCACGTGCTGACCGCTTTCTTATGGTTAGCGAGTATCAAGGTAATGCGCTGCTGCTCAATCAACCAGCGGGGCACTGGGAGCTTGGCGAAACCCTGGTGCAGGCGGCGCAGCGCGAGACGCTCGAAGAAACCTGTTGGCACACACGCGTAACCGATTTTCTCGGCTTCAGTCTGTACACCTCGCCGCGTAACAACGTTACCTACTGCCGCGCCGATTTTTTGGCGCAGCCAGAAAAGCTACAGCCTGAGTTTGAGCGCGACAGCGATATTTCCGCAGTACATTGGCTTAGCTATGCTGAGATTCTGGCGCAACGTGATAAACTGCGCAGCCCGCTTGTGTTGCGGGGTCTGGAAAACTATCGTGCCGGCGTGCGTTACCCGCTGGATATCATTTATCACCACATGTCCTGATTGTGCTTTCTGATTCAACTGTTACTGAGCTAACTCCTGAAGCGTCACGCGTTATCGTCGCCATGTCAGGTGGCGTTGATTCTTCGGTCACCGCCTACTTGCTTCTCCAGCAGGGTTACGACGTGGCCGGCTTGTTTATGAAAAACTGGGACGAAGATGACGGCACTGAATACTGCACTGCCAAAGACGACCTGGCTGATGCCGAGCAAGTTGCGCAACGGTTAGGCATTACCCTGCACACTGCTAACTTCGCTGCAGAGTATTGGGACAACGTATTTGAGCATTTTCTGCACGAGTACCGTGCCGGACGTACGCCCAACCCCGATATTTTGTGCAACCGGGAGATCAAATTCAAAGCCTGCCTGGACTATGCTCAGGCGCTGGGTGCAGATTTTATAGCCACCGGCCATTATGCCCGCCTACGGCAGGAACATGGCCGCACAGTGCTCTGCAAAGCGCACGACAGCAATAAAGACCAAACATACTTTTTGCACGCGGTGAACGCTCAGCAGTTCGAACACTGCCTGTTCCCCCTCGGTGAGTTAAGCAAACCCGAAGTACGCAAGATTGCGCAGCAGCAAGGTTTTATCACGCACAACAAAAAGGACAGCACCGGCATCTGCTTTATTGGCGAGCGTCGGTTTCGCGATTTTCTGGCGCGCTATCTACCGGCGCAGCCGGGCGAGATACGCGCGCTGGACGGCAGCGTGATCGGCGAGCATCAGGGACTGATGTATTACACCATAGGGCAACGTCAGGGCCTGGGTATAGGTGGCGTTAGCGACCGCGTAGAGGCCGCCTGGTATGTCGCCCACAAAGATCTGGACGAAAATATATTGTGGGTAGTGCAAGGCAATGACCACCCCGGCTTATTTAGCGATGCGCTCGGCATTAGCGAAATAGCATGGGTTAACAGTGAACAGCCCGTCGAGCTGCCGCTACGCTGCAACGCCAAAACGCGATATCGTCAGCCCGACCAGCCCTGCACGCTGCAGCGGGATGACGAGCACAACCTCAGCGTGCAATTCGATGCGCCGCAGCGTGCAGTAACGCCCGGTCAGTCAGTTGTATTTTACGCTGACGACGTTTGTCTGGGCGGTGCTGTCATCGAATCACGCACTATTAACGCAGCACTTAAACATGCAGTATAAAGAACAAGTACTGGCGCTGGCCGCGCTGCTGCAAGCGGTCGAACTGGTCGACCAGCTAGCCACGACCGGTAGCGCCGACAACGTCGACTTCAAGGCATCGATACAACAATTGTTTATCTTTGAAACAGACCAGGCAGAGACCGCTTTTGCTAGCAGCGAAGCGGTGCATTCCGGCATGGAATCGCTTAAAAACCTGCTCAACCGCCAACGCTCTGCCGGTCGCAGCGCTGCCCTCAACTACGCCATGGGAATACTGCATCTGGAGAAGAAGCTGGCGAAGCAGCCCCAAATGCTAAAAATTATTCGCAACCGCTTACAGCATGCCTCGTTCCATAATGACCACTTCAGCGCGCACAGCGACAGCGTGATTCACCCTATCGCTGCGATTTATCAGGACACGCTCAGCACTTTTCGCTTCAGAATACAGGTAAACGGCAACCTGCAGCATCTGCGCGACGAGCGCATTGCCGACAGTATTCGCGCGCTGCTACTGGTGGCGATTCGAGCCGCGCGGTTATGGCGCCTGTATGGCGGTCGCCGCTTCAACTTAATATTGCAGCGTAAAAAGCTGGAGCGATCTGTTAACGAATTATTGCAGGCTTAAGCAGTCCTCTCTTCTATCCTTCCATGTGAGTTTTTATGAACGATTTACCCCTTAGTGAGCTGACCGCTATCTCGCCTATCGACGGCAGATACGGCGCGAAAACTGCAGCGCTGCGTGCAGTATTTAGCGAATTCGGTTTGATCAAACAGCGTATTCTCGTCGAAGTGCGCTGGTTACAGCATCTGGCCGCGCAGCCAGGTATTACCGAAATCGCGGCATTAAGCCCGCAGGCGGCACAGTTTCTGGATCAGCTTGCCAGCGACTTTAGCGTGCAGGATGCCAAGCGCGTGAAGGAGATTGAACGCACTACAAATCACGACGTTAAAGCATGCGAGTATTTTCTAAAGGAAAAAATTGCCGCGCATGAAGAGCTAAAACCGTTTTCAGAGTTTGTTCACTTTGCCTGCACGTCGGAGGACATCAACAACCTCTCCCATGCGTTAATGCTGCAACAAGGCCGTGATGAGGTGCTGCTGCCGGTCGCACAAACGCTGATTGACAGCTTGCGCGATTTAGCGAAACGCTATGCCAACGTACCCATGCTGTCGCGCACCCACGGCCAATCAGCCACGCCAACCACTGTAGGGAAGGAATTTGCCAACACCGTAGCGCGCCTGGACCGGCAGCTACAGCAAATGCAGGCGGTGCAGCCACTGGGCAAAATAAATGGCGCGGTGGGCAACTATAACGCTCATATCGCTGCTTACCCCGATCTCGACTGGCCGACTGTTGCCCGGTCATTTGTAGAAAGCCTTGGTTTGCAGTGCAATACATTCACCACACAGATTGAACCGCATGACTATATTGCCGAGCTGTTCGCCGCACTGGCTCGCTTTAACACGGTGTTGATCGATTTCAATCGCGATATCTGGGCATATATTTCACTGGGGTATTTCAAGCAGCGCACAGTTGCTGGTGAAGTGGGCTCCTCTACCATGCCACATAAGGTCAATCCTATCGATTTTGAAAACTCCGAGGGTAATCTCGGACTTGCGAATGCTGTGCTGCAACATCTTGGCGAAAAGCTGCCTATATCGCGCTGGCAACGTGATCTGAGCGATTCGACCGTGTTGCGCAATCTTGGCGTCGGCATGGCGCATTCGTTAGTGGCCTGGCAGTCAACCTTAAAGGGTGTGAGCAAGCTGGAGCTAAACAACAGCGTAATCGCCGCTGATCTGGCTAATTGCTGGGAAGTGTTGGCAGAACCACTGCAATCGATTATGCGTCGCTACGGAGTTGAACAGCCTTATGAAAAACTTAAGGCGCTCACCCGCGGGCAAACGATAGGTAAGCAAGAACTGCAGCACTTTATAGATAAGCTCGATATCAACGAACAAGCGAAACAACAGATGCGCGCCTTGACGCCGGAAAACTATATCGGCAACGCCGCGCAACAGGCGCAGCGCGTTTAGTGTTACTGGGCGAGCTTTCAGCAGCAGATTTTCTAGCTGATTACTGGCAACAAAAGCCGCTGCTGATTCGTAATGCCATACCCGACTTTGCTGACCCGCTGACTGCCGATGAGTTGGCTGGCCTGGCGATGGAAGAGTGCATCGAATCGCGCCTGATCAGTACCGATGCGCAGACGGGAGTTTGCGAGCTGAGTCATGGCCCTTTTGCCAGTGAAGAATTGCAAGCGCTGGGTGAGCACAACTGGACCCTGCTGGTGCAAGCGGTAGATCAATGGGTAGAGACCGTCGCTGCGCTGCGCGCGCAATGCAGCTTCCTGCCGCAGTGGCGCATAGACGATGTGATGGTCAGCCTGGCCACCGCGGGAGGTGGCGTCGGTCCGCACTTCGATCAATACGATGTTTTTCTGCTGCAGGGTCAGGGTTCCCGGTTATGGCGAATTGGACCCGCGTGCGATGCCAGTACTCCGCAAATCGATAATGGCGGCCTTACAGGCATAGCACCTTTTACTCCACTCGAGGAGCACACGCTTTATAGCGGCGATGTACTGTATCTGCCGCCAGGCGTTGCGCATTGGGGCATCGCACAGACAGATTGCCTAACGTATTCGATTGGCTTCAGAGCACCAAGTCATGCCGAGGTTCTTAGCGAATGGGGGCATAACGTAGCCGCGACGCTAACAGCTCAGCTGCGCTACTCTGACCCGGCACCAACTGTTGTCAACGGTAGTAGCGTGATCGACTCGGAAGTGATCGATCGGCTACAGCATATTTTGCAGCACTACGTCGATGACCGCGATGCATTGGCAAACTGGTTCGGCGGCTGGGTAACGGAACCAAAATATGCGGAGCTGACACCCGAACCGGAGCTATTTGCCGCGCAAAACTTGCAGACAACTTTACGCGAACACAAGCATTTGCGGCGCTCGCTTGCGACGCGCGTTGCATTGAGTCAGCTACAGGCAAGCTGGACGCTATTCGTTAATGGCGAATCAGTGCCCATCGCGGAGGATAGTCTGGAATTTACGCAACTCCTCGTTGAGCAAGCGAAGGTAGCCATCGATCAATTGCTCCCCTACTGCCAAAACAGCGATAACTGCCGCCTGCTGACGCAACTGCTGACTAACGGCAGCTACGAATTGATGGATTGTTAACTATGGACCGCCAACGACGCCTGGAAATAAGCTACCCCGAAGAATACCACGCCAGCGCGCTGCAGCTGATCGCACAAAGCCGGCGCTGCATACGCATCTGGAGTCATGATCTGGAACCGGCGGTATACAATAATCCGGCAATGCAGCAAGCGCTATCGGCAATGGTGCGCGGCAATCGCAACGCCGAGGCACGCCTGCTTGTCGCTCATGCCGGCGGTCTGGTCAAGTCCGGGCATTGTCTGGTTGCGCTAATGCGACAACTACCTTCTGCTATAAAAATTCGCCAATGCACCAGTTTGCCTGATCGCTACCGGGAGAATTTTATTGTGGCCGATCCAGGCGCCGTCGCCGCTGGCATTGAAGGCGAAAATGACGTGGCCTTTGTCAACTTTCACGCCGCAGTGGAAGCAAAAGATCGCGCCCGTCATTTTGACTATATGTGGGAGCGCGGGCAGGAAAATCCGGAATTACGTGCACTGGCAATGTGAGTCATTACAGCAATTCAATCAACTGCTGCGCCGCAGAAAATGGCGTTGTCTCACCACTCACCACCTGCTTTTCCAGCCGTGGCCGCAGCGCTTTTATTTCAGGGTTTTGATTTAGCCGCAGTTCCAGCATGGTGTGCAGCAGCTTTTTCATCCACTGGCGATTTTGTTCGGCACGCTTGCCTTCGAACCAACGGCTTTTTTCGGCGCTGATGCGGTAGTCGACAATCATGCCCCAAATGCTATCGATGTCTTTGTTCTCCAACGCCGAGCAGGTTAGTACCCGTGGCGTCCAGAATGCGGAATGACTGAGTAAACTCATCGCGCTTTTATAGTGCGTCCGAGTGCGTTTTGCTGAGCTAAGGCTGTCGCCGTCGGCCTTGTTGATGACCAGCGCGTCGGCTAGCTCCATAATCCCTTTTTTAATTCCCTGCAGCTCATCGCCGGCGTTAGGCAACATCAGCACCAGAAAGAAATCGACCATGCCGGCGACTTCGTATTCAGATTGGCCTACACCTACCGTTTCCACCAGGATGACATCGAATCCCGCCGCTTCGCATAGCAACATGGTTTCACGGGTTTTGTTGGCCACGCCGCCGAGTGCCCCCTCCGACGGCGACGGCCGGATAAATGCGTGTGGCTCGCGCGCCAGCATTTCCATGCGGGTTTTATCGCCCAATATGCTGCCGCCAGCCAACGGCGAGCTTGGGTCTACAGCCAGTACAGCGACTTTTTTGCCTTGTGTGATTAAGTGGCGGCCGAAAGCTTCAATAAACGTTGATTTGCCAACACCTGGACTGCCGCTAATACCAATGCGAATGCTGTTGCCGGTACGTGGCAGTATCGCCTCCAGTACTTTCTGCGCGTGCAAACGGTGCTCATCGCGCTTGCTTTCAACGAGAGTGATAGCCTTGGCCAGCGTGCGGCGGTCGCCCTGACACAGTCGTTGCATATCTATGAGAGACGTCATGCGGCGCTAGGCGGCAGGGTCGCCCGCTTTGATGGCAGCCAGCACCTCACGCGCGGCAACGGGAATTTTAGTGCCCGGACCAAAAATTCCCCGCACTCCGGCTTTATACAGGAATTCGTAGTCGGGTTTGGGTATCACGCCCCCGGCAATAACGATAATTTCCCCGGCGCCCTGTTGTTTCAATGCGTCGATCAAGGCCGGCACCAGTGTTTTGTGACCGGCTGCCTGCGACGATACACCGACCGCATGCACATCGTTCTCGATGGCCTGGCGGGCGACCTCTTCCGGCGTGGAGAACATCGGCGACAAATCGATATCAAAACCGACATCGGCAAAAGCGGTCGCAATCACCTTCGCGCCGCGGTCGTGACCGTCTTGCCCCATTTTGCATACCAGCATGCGCGGTCGTCTGCCGTGCGTTTCGACGAAGGTGTTTATGTCGTCGCTGATTGCCTGCCAATCTTTGTCTTCTTTATATGCACTGCCGTAAACGCCCGATACCGTTTGCGCCTGAGCGTTAAAGCGGCCGAAGCTGCGTTCCATGGCGGATGATATTTCGCCCACCGTCGCGCGCGCGCGAGTAGCCTTCACTGCCAGGTCGAGCAAATTTCCTTCGCCGCCCTCGGCGCATTGATAAATAGCTTCCAGAGCCTCTTCTACAACGGCGCTGTCACGTTTTTCTTTTAGCGTTTGCAGGCGGCTCAGCTGTGCTTCACGCACAGCATTGTCATCGATTACAAGAGTCTCATGGTCGGCCTCTTCATCGAGGACGTATTTATTGACGCCGACGATAACATCTTCGCCGCGATCAATGCGTGCCTGCTTACGCGCCGCCGATTCCTCAATACGCAGTTTTGGCATGCCGGTTTCAATCGCTTTCGCCATGCCGCCCTGTTCTTCAACCTCTTCGATCAATTGCCAGGCCTTATCGGCTATTTCCTGCGTCAGCGACTCCATCATATAAGAGCCACCCCACGGATCTACCACTTTGGTAATGCCGGTTTCTTCCTGAATGACCAATTGCGTGTTACGCGCGATGCGCGACGAGAACTCGGAGGGCAAGGCAATGGCTTCGTCCAGTGCATTGGTGTGCAGCGATTGCGTACCACCGAATACAGCGGCTAACGCTTCAATCGTGGTGCGGACTACATTGTTGTAAGGGTCTTGCTCGGTCAGTGACCAACCCGAGGTTTGCGAATGGGTGCGCAGCATTTTGGATTTTTGATTTTGTGGTTTGAACTCGTCAACAATACGCGACCACAACATACGCGCCGCACGCATTTTGGCAATCTCCATATAGAAGTTCATGCCAACGCCCCAAAAGAACGACAGGCGCGGAGCGAATTGATCGATATCGAGCCCCGCCGCTAACGCAGTGCGAATATATTCCTTGCCGTCGGCCAGCGTGTAGGCAAGCTCCAGCGCGTTATCGGCACCGGCTTCCTGTATGTGGTAGCCGGAAATCGAGATACTGTTAAAGCGCGGCATATTTTCGGTGGTATAGGCGATGATGTCGCCGATAATTTTCATCGACGGCTTAGGTGGGTAAATATAGGTATTGCGCACCATGAACTCTTTCAAAATATCATTTTGAATAGTGCCCGACAGCTTGTCGTGTGCCACACCCTGCTCTTCGGCGGCGACGATGTAACCCGCCAGCACCGGCAGCACGGCACCGTTCATGGTCATGGACACCGACACCTGGTCCAGCGGAATGCTGTCAAACAATATCTTCATGTCTTCGATAGAGTCGATCGCGACGCCAGCCTTGCCGACATCACCGCTAACCCGCGGGTGATCAGAGTCATAGCCACGGTGGGTAGCAAGGTCAAAAGCAACTGACACGCCCTGTCCGCCCGCCGCTAAGGCCTTGCGGTAGAATGCATTGGATGCTTCCGCGGTGGAGAAACCGGCGTATTGACGTATCGTCCACGGTCGCCCGGCGTACATGGTTGCCTGCGGGCCGCGAATAAAAGGCTCGACGCCGGGCATTGTATCGGCGTACTGCAACTGTTCCAGATCTTCTTTGGTATAGAGAGGCTTTACATCTATGCCTTCGGCGGTATGCCAGGTGAGATCTTCCAGCGGTTTACCACGCATTTGTTTAGTCGCGAGTTCGCGCCATTGTTCAACGCTGGCGTGGGGGGGTTGATAGGAATCTTTTTTCATGGTGAACATCCTGGTCGGCTAATTCCGAATGTGAACAACAAGCGTAGGCTGCGCTGTGCGCACGCGTTGGTTTGTTGACGGTAGAAGGTGCGGCGTGAGCGCAGCGCACCCTACGCGGTAGATGGCTGGCTTAACTCAATTAAAACGCCGTCGCAGCTTTTTGGGTGAATAAATATAACCAGCGAGTCATGCGCGCCAGGCGACGGTTTTTCGCTCAGAAATTGATAACCTTTTTCACGCAGACGCTCTACATCGGCATAGATGTCATCGCTGCGAAAACAAATGTGATGCAGTCCGCCGCGCCGTTTATCGAGAAAGGTTTGAATCGGCCCCTCCCCGTTCAGAGGATGAACCAGTTCAATGCTGGTCTCGGGCAGCTTGAAGAATGCGGTTGTGGTTTTGGCAGCTTCGACATCTTCCTGGCCCTGATAATCAAGGCCGAAGTCTTCCAGAAAACGGGAGATCGCTTTTTCAAAATCCGGCACTGCAATAGCTATATGGTCAAGCGCTGTGATCATAATACTTCAATCTCTAGATAATGAGTGCCAGAAATTTTTCAGTTTGCTGGCGTTTACGTTGGTCCCGTTGCTCGGGCGTCACTTCAACAATTTGCTCATCCGGCTTAACTTTGAACAGCGGTTGACCTTTGCTGATAATGAGCCCTTCGCCGTCTACTAATACCGCTTCAATAGTGCCTGCGAAAGGTGCGTACACCTTATTGAACATCTTCATGACTTCAACGATGTACAGCGGGTCTCCCTGTTCAAAATGATCGCCGGCATTAACGAAAACGTCCATTCCCGGCGCCTCGCGTGAGAAAAACATGCCGCCACTTTGCGCCAGAATCTCATCCGACTTGGCAATGGGTGGCGGCACCAGCAACTTGCGCATTTCTTCCTGCAGGTCAGCAGCGAGCAACTTTTCCGGAATATTGATCGATAAATCGCTGTTGACCTTTAACTCGAAAAATCCCGTTATCTGCGCTAAATAAGGCAGCACGTTAAGCAGTTCCATCCCGCTTTGGTATCCCAGATGTGCGCTTTGCGCTTTTTTCCAAAGCGATTTGGAGATCCCTTTTGGCGCGGCGCTGCCAGCCAGCAGCTTCTGTAGGCCGGGATAATCGTCTACCTTCGACCGGCGCGTTAATTCGCCGTAAAAAGCCAGTGCGTTTTCCAGCAACTGTTGATCGTGGTCCCAGATCATATTAGCTGCAGCGCGGCCGTCTTTATGCTCCATATTGAGAAAGTGGTAAAGGTCAGCCAGCACCTCTATGGGATTGTCCAGCCATTCGACCGATTTGGCAGTGATCTTGAATCGATGCTTGTTGGCAGACAGCCAGCCGGAAAGAATATGAGGTTGATTTAGCAGCGGCGTAATGGGGCGCACCAATAACGTGTGCTTGTGCTCGATCACGGCGCTGAACTCTGCCTGCAGGGCTTTGTCGTCGGTTTTTTTCTGATACGCTTGCTGGATTTGCCGCAGAGCGTAATCCAGATCTATCTGGTTAGCCTCGCGTTTCAAAAGCCCCACCGCCGTGAGATACGGCAGAATAAACCGTGTGGTCGGACGCGCATTGATATTATTACCGATAAACCAGTTCACCAGACCATAGTGAAATTCCAGATTGGTCGCCACATCGTGGCCGCGAATTTTTGTGCCACAGAGTATGTTCGCCAGCCGCTGGTAGCTATCAAGGCGATCATTGCCATGCGTCAGTATCAAGGCAATATTGCTGTCGTAGGCGCCGGCCAGCGTGTATTTCATAAATACATCGGTGTCGGGATTGTGCACACATATGCCCTGGTCGTCGCGAATCTCGTCTGCTGACGGGTTGGTCCAGGAATGAATCACACCGCCGGCGTGGGGCGCCAGCGCCTGATTAGTGGCATTCAGACGCGCCTCAACTGACGCATTTTTTCGCCGAACGCGCTCTGGTCTTGGCAGGCGCTGTTTGTGCCGGGCCAGTAGAACCATGGCCTCGACCAGTGATTCAACCACAAAAAAATCGCTATCGTTGTTCGGATCTACAAACTTTAGGGCGTAGCACAATTCAGTGACGCGATGTTCAACCTGTATGCGCGTGTTCATCTCCATAAAGAAGTGTTTGTCACCATCGACAATACACTCGAAGGTAGACACCGAGTCGAGTCCTACGGCCGCGCCGAAGCGTTCGGCCTCTTCCTCCATTGCCGCGAGGGTGGCAATGTCTTGTTCCAGTGTTTTGATTTCCTCACGGTGAGCCTTGTTTTCCTTCGCCGTCTCCAGTGCTTCACGCAGCGTGCTGCGTGTGACTGAGACTTCCAGCAGTTTTTGCTCGTGCATTTGCAACGAACAGTCGCGCGCGCCTAACGAAAGGCTCCATTCTCCGTTGCCTATTGCCTGAATTTCCAGGTGGCGCGTGGTCTCGATATTTAGCTCTATCAAAACGTTCTTATTGTCACCGACGCCAGTGGTTTTTACTTCGTTCAGAATTTCCCGCACCAGTCCGGGCGACTTGGCGGCCGCCTGCCGGACCTTCTCTGCCTGCGATTTGCCCTTGTAATGCGCCGGCGCCGGCATAATGCGCTGGCCCTTGCCGCCTCCACCGCTGATTGCCTTCAACCGAATTCTATTGTTGGGGTATTGCTCATACATTTCAGTGACGCAGGCGATGACCTGCTCGCTCATTTCTTCAACCGTATAGAGATCAATACCTTTTGCGTAGGAGGCTAACAGAACCGCGTCGGCCTTCTGTTGCAACGATACATCTGCATTGGCAAGCAGTTTGGCGTCTACTTTGAGTTTGTGCTTCTTGACCAACGCTTGCAGCGCTTTAGCATCCTTGTGTTTGTTCAGCAGCGTTAGGCAAGTTACATTGTCAACGCCCGGCGTTACGCTAACGCCTACCTGCAACGCCGTACGCTTGGCCTCATCTTTCAAGCCAGCGCCACGTACTGTGCGCGAGCAAGGGCCGATAAACATCAAGCCGGCCTGCTCCATGGCGATGACCATGTCTTCATCTTCCGCCATAAAACCGTAGCCGGCGAAAATGGAATTGTAGTTATTTTCGCTCGCAATACGAATGATTTGCTGAATGCGCTGCACCCGCTCCTCTTTACTCGCGCCGCTGTAGTCCGGCACCCGATGCACACGTGATGGCTCAGTAAAAGTACGCAGCTCCGGTGCGAGTGCGTGTTTGTAGACGATGGCGTCTTTCTCCGAGAGAAGAATACCGTAGTGTTCAATGCCCATCTCAGCGAACACATCCATCGCCTCCTTGCGGATTGGGCCACGGCAAATAATTAGCGGGCGTATGTCTGTGCAGGAAAAGCTGCTCGCCCATTCGCCCATATTGTCGAGCCGACGGTCACGATGAATCAGGGGATTATTAATGTAATGCTGTTTTGTTTGATGCACGCGGTAAGCCTCAAAGCGGGTGAAAATTAGATATATAGCCTGCTAAATACTTAATGAAATTCCCGTTGCACAGATTGCATAGGCTGTGGCGTGTAGTGGCGTATATGGAAATTCATGTTCTCGGCCAGCACAGTGCGCAAATCGGCGGGTAATACAATTTGCGAAATTGAGCCAAGGCTCAAGGCTTCATTGGCGTTCATTAACTCCTGCTCATAGCGGCTGGAGAGTGCCGCCCTTTGCGCTTTTACCCATACGTCAACGCTAACTTTGGCAGCGCTTTCCGCGGCTTTTTTACTACTGCCGTCGGCAACCAGTTTTCGAGTCTCAGCGGTGATTTTGCGCTGCGCATCGGCGCTTATCTCGCGCAGTTCATCCTTATACACAAACTCTACGCCCGCCGGCCCCATCACCGCCGCACGTGTGGTTGGCAGGGCGATCACGAAATCCGCACCGGTAGGGTAGTTATTGTAGGAGGCATAGGCACCGCCAAAAGCGTTGCGCAAAATGACGAGAAAGCGCGGCGTGCGCAAATCGATAATCGCGTCCAGCATGGCGCGACCGGCCTGCACAATACCGCCGGCTTCCTGGTCTTTGCCGGGTAAGAAGCCAGTGGTGTCTTCCATAAAGATCATCGGAATATTGTAAACATTGCAAAAACGAATGAAGCGCGCATTTTTGTAGGCGGCGTCAATGTCGATCTGCCCCGACGCAACTGCACTATTGTTGGCCACGAAACCAATAACGTGCCCACCCATGCGACCAAACGCGGTAACGGTATTACGAGCGCGATCAGGTTGCACTTCAAAGTAGTCGCCGTGATCACACAGCTGCTGAATAATGATGCTGACATCCAGCGGCGTATTGAATCCGGTAGGTGAATTGAAGGCTTTCTTCAACAGCAGGTCTATGTCCCAGGTTTTGCGATTGACAGGGTCGGAGGTGGGCTGAAATGGCGCGAACTCGGAATTGTTGTTCGGCAGGTAGCGCAATAATGACACCACCAGTTTCAAGGCGCTGACTTCATCCTGCACGACGAAGTCGGTGACGCCGCTTTGGCTGTGCACGTTGGGGCCACCCAGCTCTTCCGGGGTGACATCTTCGCCTAACACCGATTTCACAACGCCGGGGCCTGTGAGGCCAAAGAAAGTGTTGTTCGGCTGAATCAGGAAACTGCCCTGGCGCGGCAAATACGAACCGCCGCCGGCGTTAAAGCCCAGCATACACATAATGCTGGGCACCACGCCGCTAATTTTACGCAATGCGGTAAAGGCTTCGGCGTAACCGTCGAGTCCGCCAACGCCGGCTGGTACAAACGCGCCGGCGCTGTCGTTAAGGCCAATCAGAGGAATTTTGCGCTTCCCTGCCAGCTCAAACAAGCGCGCCAGTTTCTTACCGTTGGTTGCATCCATCGAGCCGGCGCGTACGGTAAAATCGTGGCCGTAGAGCGCAATGTCGCGGCCGCCGATTTTAATAATCGCCGTTACCAGCGAAGCGCCGTCCAGGTTTTCACCCCAGTTTTGAAACAGAATGGTGGGCTTTTCGTCGGTTAACACCGCGATGCGCTCCCAAATCGTCATTCGCTGTTTTAAGTGTTGTCTTTGAACATTGACAACACCAGCGGCTTTACGTGGCCGTTGCTGCAAATCGAAGCCCTGTCGCAACGTCTTTTCGTAGGGACCAGGCTGAGCGCTGATCTGACCTGGTATCTTAAATTCTATTTCTTGTTCGCTGCTGAAGGGGTTGATCAGGGATGGACGAGTAAGCTCGGATTTCGCCATAAATTCCGCCTTATTTTGGTCATTAGCAATGGGCCGACGTGTGCCGGATAAGGACTGCCAAAAAGCGCCATAAGATAGTTGTAATAGCCAGTTGTGTCAATTAGACCGTTGACTAGTTGCTGGCGAATACGAGCTAAGAGGCCTACAATGCGCGCCTCTTAGCGAACGTCGCTTGACATGAAAAACCGTTTATATGTTCAAGAGCTGCGCTACCTGAAAGATAGCAGCGCTTACTTTCGCGCGCTCTGCGACTTGCCGTTACCCGTATGGCTGGACAGCAACGGCAGCACCCGCGGGCGGTACGATATTCTCAGCGCAGCCCCCTACCAGTGGCTGACGGCAAATGCGGCAGTAACACACCTTCACAGTGCGACTCAAAGTGAGACGTTTGCAGCAGAACCGCTCAGCGTATTAACCCGACTACTTGCGCGCAGAGGTTACACGTCCCGACCTGACTTACCATTCTGCGGCGGCGCTATCGGCTATTTAAGCTACGACCTTGGCCGCTGTTATGAAAACCTGCCGTCTACGGCGTGTCGGGATTACGCTATTCCCGATTGCGTCGCCGGCATTTATGATTGGGCCGTGGTGCAAGACCACAAACTTCGCAAAAGTCACTTTGTATGCCAGCAGCTGGACGCCGCGGCGCAAGCGGCTCTGCTTCGGCTAACAGAGACCGACGTCGCCGACATAACCGCCCCGCAGCCCTTCCGCTTAACCTCCGAACTACTCGGCGCAAGTTCTTTCGCTGAATATGCATGTGCGTTCGAGCGAGTTCAGGCCTATATTCACGCCGGCGACTGTTACCAGATCAATCTGTCGCAGCGCTACTCGGCCAACTACCGTGGTGATCCGACGGCTCTGTACATGCAGTTACGCCAACAAACCAGCGCGCCTTTCTCCGCCTATTTTGGCTGCGGCAGCATCAGCGGGCACGGTGATCGCAGCATCGTCAGCTTTTCACCGGAACGCTTTCTCAGCGTGCGGGGCCAGCGGGTAGCGACTCAGCCGATCAAGGGCACAGCACCGCGCGCGCAAGACCCGACGACGGATGCCGCTAACGCTCAGTGGCTATTGAACAGCACCAAAGATCGCGCTGAAAACCTGATGATTGTCGACCTGCTGCGCAATGATATTGGTAAGTCGTGCGTGCCAGGCAGCATTTGTGTGCCGCAGCTATTCGAATTACAGTCGTTCGCGGCGGTGCATCATCTGGTCAGTACGGTTGAAGGACAGTTACGCGCCGAGCTACATGCGTTGGACGCATTGCGTGCGGCGTTTCCCGGCGGCTCAATAACCGGCGCGCCCAAGCTTCGAGCCATGCAAATTATCGAGGAGTTGGAGCCGCATCGGCGCAGTGTTTATTGTGGTTCAATGTTCTACGCGGGTTACGACGGCAACCTCGACAGCAGTATTATGATTCGCACAATTCTCTGTAACGACGGGCAACTGTATTGCTGGGGCGGCGGTGGAATTGTCGCTGACTCGACCGCGGCGGCTGAATATCAGGAAATTGAAGATAAAATCGGCGCGCTTTTGCAGGTCTTGCGCGGCAGTTAACACGTGGGGTGTGGGGTGCGCCGTGCGCGCGGCGCAGCCTACAAATCGCGATTACTGGCTTTGCGAAACTCCTGCTGCAGGTCGGCGTATTCATGCACGGCGGGAAATTGCGGGAATTCCTCGATAACAGTAGCGGGCGCTTTGAACAGAATACCGGCGTCGGCTTCAGCCAGCATAGTTGTATCGTTATACGAATCGCCGGCCGCGATGACGCGATAGTTCAATTCATGAAAAGCCTTTACGGCGCAGCGTTTCGGGTCTTTCTGGCGCAGATGATAATTCGCGACCCTGCCATCGTCGGCAATCTCCAGGCGGTGACATAGCAAGGTAGGCCAACCGAGCTGTCGCATCAACGGCTGGGAGAACTCATAAAAAGTATCCGACAGAATCACTACCTGAAAACGCTCGCGCAACCAGTCGATAAACTCAACCGCGCCCGGCATCGGCGCCATGCCAGCGATCACCGCCTGAATGTCGTCGAATTTAAGCCCGTGCTCGTCAAGCAACCGCAGCCGCTGCTGCATGAGCTGATTGTAGTCGGGTATATCGCGAGTGGTTGCTTTAAGAGCGTCAATACCAGTGCGCTCGGCGAAGTCGATCCAGATTTCCGGGACCAAAACGCCTTCAAGATCAAGACATGCCATTTCCATACTAATACCCCTTAACGGCTAATACACCGGTAACTCAATGTGGCCGAACAGCTCTTCGAGCTCTACGCGAGTCTGCCGCTGGTAGGCTTCTTCAACCACATCATGGGTAAGATGCGGGGCAAACAGCTCGATGAATTCATACATATAGCCGCGCAAAAACGTGCCGCGACGAAAACCGATTTTGGTTACGCTGGGGGTAAACAGGTGGGAGGCGTTGAGTGCGACCAGGTCGCTGTCGAGCTTTTCATCGTAAGCCATTTTCGCGACGATGCCGATGCCAAGACCCAGCCGCACATAGGTTTTAATGACGTCGGCGTCGGTTGCGGTAAACACCACTTTCGGAGTCAGGCCGTGGTCAATAAATGCCTCGTCGAGTTTGGAGCGGCCAGTAAAGCCAAACACGTAAGTGACAATGGGATGCGCCGCAATGTCAGCCAGTGTCAGCTCTGACAGCTGCGCCAGCGCATGATCTTTCGGCACAATGATGCAGCGGTTCCATTTATAGCACGGCATCATTATCAGATCGCTGAACAGCTCCAGCGCTTCGGTGGCGACCGCAAAATCAACACTGCCATCGGCGGCCATTTCCGCTATTTGCATGGGCGTACCCTGGTGCATATGTAGCGACACATCAGGATAGCGTTGTATAAAAGTCTCAATCACTTTTGGCAAAGCATAGCGCGCCTGAGTATGGGTGGTAGCAATCGACAGGCTGCCTTTTTTCTCGTTGCTAAACTCCTGCGCAACCTGCTTGATGCTGTCTACTTTGCGCAAAATCTCACCGGCCGTTTTCAGTATCGCCTCGCCGGCAGGTGTCACATGCGTCAGATGTTTGCCGCTGCGTGCAAATACCTCAACGCCCAGCTCGTCTTCCAGCAGCCGGATTTGTTTGCTAATACCTGGTTGCGAGGTGTACAGGCTTTGCGCCGTTGCCGATACGTTTAGATCGTGGTGAGCGACCTCCCAGATATAGCGCAATTGCTGTAGTTTCATGCGAGCTGCTCTTCAGGTGGGTTATGCTTCTTTGATATAAAAATATCAACATCTATGCGATTCAAGAATACTTGCAAACCGCTTGTTTTACCAGTATCGATTGCCAGCGTATTGCTGCGAATAGAGCTAACGACTTTACTGAGTGTCGCCTGGCTTTTTGTTGCTCACGCCGTGCGGCACATGACCGGTGGCAACATGCTGGCTGGCGAGATCGCAATGCCCCAGCTGATCGTCAAAGAACACGTCGGCACCGTAGGCGCGCAAAAATTCGGCTTTTGGCATGCCGCCAAGAAACAGCGATTCGTCGAGGCGAATATTCCAGGCGCGCAGGGTGCGAATCACGCGCTCGTGCGCAGGCGCCGAACGGGCCGTGATAAGTGCGGTGCGTATCGGACATTCATTTCGCACGAATTCACTCTGCAGCATTTGCAGAGCGGCCAGAAATGCCTTGAAGGGTCCGCCCATTAGCGGTGTGCGAGCCGCCGCCTTTTCACTTTCAGCAAAAGCGCTTAAGCCGGCTTGTTGATAAATCTGTTCCGCCTCGTCAGAGAATAAAACAGCGTCGCCGTCGAAGGCAAAGCGCAGCACCTTCTCATCGCTGTGCACAACTTTGCTGGGGAGTAAGGTCGCAGCGGCAATGCCGTGCTCCAGCGCGAAACGCACATCTTCGGCGTCAGTGGAAAGAAACAGATGAGAGCCAAACGCAGAAACGTAACGATATGGACTCTCGCCGCTACAAAACGCGGCGCGAACAATATCGAGGCCGTGGTGCTGCACTGAATTGAAAACTCGCAAGCCGGTATCGGCACTGTTGCGCGACAGCAGAATGACTTCAACGCGGCGCTGGCCGCCGAGGGCATCGTTGATGTCCAGCAGCTTGCGTACCAGTGGAAAAGCATCACCGGCTTCCAACGGTTCGTCTTCGCGTTCTATTTGATATTGGCTGTAGGCCTCCAGCCCTTCATTTTCGTAAACCGCGTGGCTGGCGTCCAGGTTGAATAAAGCCCTCGACGAAATCGCTATCACTAACTTGCTGCCTAACTCTGACATGGCCGTCATAATCCGTGCTAATGTGATGAATTAGCGGCGATTATAACCTCTCAGATAGAATGCAACAGCAGTTTGCCAATTTGATCGAAAGCGTATTGGGATCCACGCCAGGGCGTATAGAACCATTGAGCGGTGGCTGTATCTCGGCGGCTTATGCGCTACATTTTAGCGATCGGCCCTCAGTGTTCGTCAAACACAATACAGCGGTGCCCGCGGATTTTTTTGCTGCCGAAGCGACCGGCTTGCAGGCGTTGTCGCAAGTCGGCTCGCTGCGCGTGCCTGAGGTGCTGCATTATTCTGCAGAAATCATTGTGATGGAGTTAATCGATGCAGCACCAGCCAACGAAAATTACTGGCTTGCGCTAGTACCCCTTCCAGGTGATATTGCCTAATGCAGTCATTCCAAAAGCGGTACAGTGTGAGGCGTTTTCCCGAAGGCATAGTGGGCTTATGTTGAGGGGAAACAACGAAGCACTGTGCCGCTTTTGGGATGACCCGAAGGGCGCTAAGCAGGCCGCCCTCTGCTGCGTTGCACTGGTTCGACGTAGGCCCACTATGCCTTCACCAGTGCGCCTTGCAGAGAACGGCCTGCTTAACGCTGCATTAGGCAATATCACCTGGAAGGGGTGCTAGTATGAGCCTGCATATCTGCAACAAGTCACCGGCCGAAAATTCTGCTCTGCAGTCCTGCTTGAAAGTAGCATGCTGCGACAGGGGCAGCGCGGTATTATTGATCGAAAATGCAGTCTACGCTGTTCTACCGAACCTGGCCCAGTCGCTTGGCTTGCAGGCCGTTGCCTCCAATACTCAGCTTTATGCTCTGAAAGTTGACCTTCACATGCGTGGACTAAATCCATTGGTGCCCGACTATGTCACACCGATAGACTACTCCGAATTTGTGCAATTGTGTGTTGATCACAACAACAGCCATAGTTGGTATTAGTGCAGCATCCTATGATTGCCGAGGTTGATAAAGAGGGCTTTCTGCGAGACTACAAGGCGTGGAGTAAATTAATCGCCCAGCAGTTGGCCGCACAACACAGCATACAACTGACCGATCCGCACTGGGAGATCATCGACTTACTGCGCCGCTTCTACATCGCCTACGACCATGCACCGGCGATGCGCGCGCTGGTGAAATACACCGCACAGGAGCTCGGCGAAGACAAGGGTCGCAGCATTTACCTGTTGAAACTATTCCCCGGCAGCCCGGCAAAGCTGGGGGCGAAGATTGCCGGGCTGCCCAAACCGGATAATTGCCTGTAACCTGTGAAAAGCCTTCAGCCCATCAATAGAACCAAACCCTATGAATAACAATGAGCATCCTTTCGCCCCCTATGTGCGCACCCTTGGCAAAGGCAAAACGGGCAGCCGGTCACTGACTGCCGAAGAAGCCTACGACGCAATGCGTATGATACTGGAGGGCGCGGTAGAAGATGCGCAGCTGGGTGCCTTTCTTATGCTGCTGCGCGTTAAAGAAGAAACCGCCGAAGAGCTGGCCGGATTCGCCCGTGCTGTGCGCGACTCGATTGGTAGCGTGCCGGTCGCAGCGGATCTTGACTGGTCATCATATGCAGGCAAGCGCCAGCAGCTACCCTGGTTTTTACTGAGCGCGCTGTGTCTGAGCTCACAGGGTTACCGCGTTTTTATGCACGGTACCCGCGGTCACACCGAGGGGCGGATGTACACCGAAGACGTATTGCGCACCCTCGGGCTGCCGATCACTAACAACTGGACTGAGGTGCAGAAGTCGCTAAACGATGGCTGTTTCGCATTTATGTCATTGCAAATTCTGTGCGCGCCACTGCAGCGGTTGATTGATCTGCGCTCCGTATTAGGCTTACGTTCACCGGTACATAGCCTGTGTCGCCTGCTTAACCCGCTGCGTGCCGAGTGCAGCATGCAAAGTGTTTTTCACCCCGCCTACGCGCCGCTGCATCAACAAGCCGCGCAGTTGCTGGGTCATCAAAACGTGGCCATTATCAAAGGCGACGGCGGCGAGTGTGAACTAAGGCCACAGGCAGACACCGATATTCACTGGCTGCGCAACGGCAGCATGCGGCACAAGCAGTGGCAGCGTCAGCTACACGACAGGCAACAACCCGCTGACATGCAGGTTGAATCGCTGCTAAAGGTGTGGCGCGGCATTGACAGTAATCGCTACGCCGAACAGGCCGTGCTAGGCACACTAGCCGTTGCGTTCAGTGTGCTAAATAAACAGGATGATCAAAAAAAGTGCATGCACGCCGCCGTGCAGTGCTGGCAGCGGCGCGATATTAGTGTTTTGTGAGAACTATTAGACGTTTTTAATGTGTATTGGTAAATGTAAAAACTCTGTATTTCACGAGGAAAGACTATACTATTATTAGTGCGGGAACGTACATGATCGTTGAAGTCCTTGCAACTACACAGTGATGCAAATCGATATGCAATCTAACGCTGAGCACGATAATCCGATTCGCCCCAGCTATCCGCGCACCGAGCGTGTGTTTAAACGCGAATCGCTGTGGTACTTTCACACCAAGGATGCCGGTGAGAAAGGCCCTTACATCGACAAGCAAAACGCCTATTGGGCCTTGGCGAAGTATATTCGCCGTCAATGCTCATTCCAGTAAAAAGGTCACCTGTATTTCCGGTTATTGACTGAGCCTTGCCGTTGGCGACGGCCTTCCCTGTTAGCGATAGCCTTTGGGATTCTCGCTCTGCCAGCGCCAGGCATCAGCCACCATCGCGTCGATTGACTTCTCTGCCTCCCAACCTAACTCAGTTTTTGCCAGCACCGGATCGGCATAGCAAACCGCGATATCTCCCGGTCTGCGTTCAACTATGTTGTACGGCACTTCTTTTTCCGTTGCCTTCTCGAACGCCTTAACCATCTCAAGCACCGAATAACCGCGGCCCGTGCCCAGATTGTAAGTCACCACGCCCGGCTTGGATTGCAGCTTCTCTACGGCTTTCAAATGGCCAAGCGATAAGTCCACTACATGGATATAATCGCGCACACCGGTGCCATCAGGCGTAGGATAGTCGCCGCCAAAAACGGACAAGCTTTGCAGGCGCCCCACTGCCACCTGGCTAATATAAGGCATCAGATTATTAGGAATATCCGCCGGGTCTTCGCCGATCCTACCGCTGTGATGCGCGCCGGCCGGGTTGAAATAGCGCAGTAACGCAATATTCCAGCCGTTGTTCGACACATAAAGATCGCGCATGATTTCTTCCACAATCAACTTCGAGCGACCGTATGGATTGGTTGCGGACAGTGGAAAGTCCTCGGTAATCGGCACGCTTGCCGGGTCGCCGTAGACGGTGGCCGATGAGCTGAATACCAGATTAAGAACGCCGTGCTGCTGCATGACGTCACATAGTGTTAGCGTGCCCTGTACGTTATTTTGATAATATTTAAGCGCCTGCTGCACCGATTCACCTACTGCCTTCAGACCGGCGAAATGAATGACCGCGTCGACGTCGTGGGCTGCGAAAACCCTGGTTAAACCTTCCGCATCGCGAATATCCAGCGCGTAGAAATTCAACGACTTGCCGGTGATTTCACGCACACGGTCAAGCGCCACTTCACTGCTGTTGGAGAGGTTATCAACCACCACCACCTCATAGCCGGCGTTGAGCAGTTCAACGCAGGTATGACTGCCTATATAACCCGCGCCGCCAGTTACCAGAATTTTCATATGTGATACCTGTTAATACATAGATAAGAAAGCCGCGAATAAATGTCACCGCGTATTGATATAATAGCTGACTTGGCGGTTTCTTCCCCTAACTATCTCTTATTAGCCCATCACAGATTATGCCTGACACTGAGGACTATGCCGCGCAATTGCTTGAAAAGTGCGCGCGCGTGCGCAACTTACTATCCCCTTACACGCCCCCTCTGCCGAAGATCGTCGAGTCACCGAGTCAGCATTTCCGCATGCGTGCCGAATTTCGGGTCTGGCATAAGGGCGACGAATGCTTTTATGTAATGTTTCCGCCTGGCAAAAAACAGCAACCGTATCGTGTTAACGCTTTGCCTGTGGCAAACCAAACAATCAATCGGTTGATGACCGAACTGCTGATCGAACTACAAAAAAGTGCGTTGCTGCGCGAGCGTTTATTCCAGGCGGAATTCCTCAGCACGCTGGCCGGCGAATGCCTGATTACATTGATTTATCATAAGCCGCTGGGCGACGACTGGTTAAGCTTAGCGGCCGCGTTGAGAGAGTCACTCGGGGTTGAACTCATTGGCCGCAGTCGACGCCAAAAACTGGTACTGCACCACGACTATCTGATTGAGACGCTAAGCGTAAACGGCAAAGACTATCGTTATAAACAAATTGAAAACAGCTTTACCCAGCCAAACGCGAAGGTTAACGAACATATGCTGGAATGGGCTCAGCATAGCACCCGGAATAGCACCACCGATCTACTGGAGCTGTACTGTGGCAATGGCAACTTCAGCGTTGCACTGGCACAGAACTTTAGACAGGTGTTAGCAACCGAGGTTAGCAAAAACGGGCTGCGGGCCGCTGAATTCAACGCACAGGAAAACGCAATTACTAATATCACGTGCGCTCGCCTATCGGCCGCAGAGGTTGCGCAGGCGTTAGATGGGGAGCGGAAATTCCGGCGCCTGCAGCATATTTCACTGGCTGAATACGACTTTAGCACCGTACTGGTAGACCCTCCGCGCAGTGGGCTGGATGCAGCCACCCTTGAATTTGTCGGCAAATTCCAACAAATCGTGTATATCTCCTGCAACCCGCAGTCGCTGGCGAACAACCTGGAAGCGTTGGCAAAAACCCATCGCATAGCCGAATTTGCTATCTTCGATCAGTTCCCGTACACACCGCATATCGAATGCGGGCTGCTTCTACAAGGTAAGGAGCTACAAGGTAGAGAGTTACAAGGTAAAGAGCTAAGGTGGAGAGTTACAAGGTAAAGAGCTAAGGTAGAGAGCTACGAGGCAGAGTGCCGCAAAGTAAAGAGCCACAAACTTAAAAGAAACCGCAACCCAGGAGATAACTACATGCCAAAAATCAGCCAGCTTGACCCGGGGGAAATCAACCAGCGGCTTGAACAACTAAACGACTGGTCGTTAAATGATGGCAAGTTGTATCGGCAAGTAGTGTGCAAAGATTTTGTTAGCGCCTTCGGCTTTATGACCCGGGTGGCACTGCTCGCTGAGAAAGCCGACCATCACCCGGAGTGGTCAAACAGTTATAAAACGGTAGATATTTATCTAACCACGCATGCAGCCAATGGCATCAGTACGCGCGACTTTGAGCTTGCAGCCGCAATTAATAAGTTGCTGTAGCATCAATAAACGAGCATGCCAAACTCCTTGAAGCGCGCGCTTAACACATTGTCCAGGTCAGTAATGTCTTGCTGGTCAAGCTCGAGCAACAATATCTGGTGCTGCTCGCACCACTCCTTTTTGGCAAGCCTTTCGGCCAGGGAGTGTGCCGACTCCGCTGCGCTCCAGATGTCAATGTACAGGCCGTGTTGCGGTAGATAGAAATCGCAAACGAAGTCTTCATGGTCTGCAAGTGAGCGTCGGTGGGCGTGGGTGTAACCCATTATATAAAGCCATTGGCACACCTCTGTAGCAGCCGGCGAGGCGAGAATGTGTCCATCCAGCGAGGTATATGCGGTGTGGCCGTCTAATTCAGTAATTGCCTCAGTTTCAAACAGATCGGGCTCGTGGCCCACTTGCCGGTGTTGAAGAATGTTGAGCCTGTTAAACGTCGTGCGTAACAGCGGTTCACTGATTACCGCCCTGGGCCAGCTCGCGTAGGCACGGTCAGCGTCACTTCTCTGCAGCACGCCGCCATGGGCGACGCCCGCCTCGGTTAGTATCCAACCATCTTTCGTATAGCGCAACCAGCCCAACTCGCGCAGTACCCGGTTCACGTAGCGGCCCGAGCGCTGAAAATATTCGCCAATGCCACTAGCGGTAAAAAAGTCGGCATCGGCCGCCGCCTGCAGCAGCGGATGATCAATCAGCCGCTCCGGCCAGACAATATATTTACCGTATTCGTCGCTGTCTCGGTAGCAGCCTCCGGCTTGTTCACCTTTGATCGTTAAGCGCCATTGGTCTTCAAACCGCACGATCCAGTCGTAATCCTGTAGCAAGGAAAACAAACGCTGTGGCGACAATTTCAGCACTTTGGCAAGCGCCGTGGTCGAAATTGTTCGCTCTACCATTGGATAACTCACTGACTGTTCGCCTTGGGCCGCAACGTAGCGTAACAAACTTGAGTTTTCCACAAAAATTGTGGATATGTCTGGGGATAGATATTGGGAACCGGGCTGAGAGCCGCGAAACATCTATAAGCCGAACCGATGTTCAAAAATACGTCATATTTATAAAGATCTATTTTTCAACAGCTTGCGGCATTAACTGCAAATGGGTATGAACTTTATTTCGTAACGACGCGTAATTGTATTTCTCTTCTAACGATTTCGCTTGCTGTGCATAAAGTCAAGTAGGCTGATGCAATATCCAGGAATATTTTACGATGGCGCGATTGTTTCAGCCTTAACTTAAAGTCATCGTACAAATGGATTACTGCGCTTTTCATCGCCAATGGTCGTAGCCGGCCCGTGACCTGTGATTACCACGGCATCGTCGTCAAGCGTGTAAAGCCGCTGCTTGATCGATTTTTCAATTTGTTCATAACTACCGCCGGGTAGATCGGTGCGGCCTATGGATTGTTTGAATAATGTATCGCCAGCGACCAGCAAATTGTGTTCTTCAAACCAGAAACTCATCGACCCCGGCGTATGACCAGGTGTGTGCAGG
Organism: Pseudomonadales bacterium; assembly: GCA_037969395.1. Lineage (GTDB taxonomy): Bacteria > Pseudomonadota > Gammaproteobacteria > Pseudomonadales > JAUIET01 > JBBKXJ01. Next base: position 18,218 of record JBBKXJ010000243.1, on the reverse strand, counting down.
GTAACACCGCCGCAACAGGCGAGGGCTTCATCGTCCTGCAGCCAAAAGTCCGGGTCGGGCAGCGGCTCATCCGGCACCGGCACACCGAAAGCCTGGCATTGCTGCTCGACCATATCCCATAACATTTTGTCGTCTTTATGCAGCTGAATCGGGGCGCCGGTTGCGGCTTTTAATTCGCCCGCCGCCAGAATGTGGTCAAGATGCGCGTGGGTGTGAATAATACTGACTAACGTAAGCTCGTCGGCAGCGAGTTCGGCCAGAATCTTTTTTGCGTCGCCGCCCGGGTCGACCACAATGGCTCGTTTACTGACCGGGTCACCAATAATGCAACAGTTGCATTGCAGCGGGCCGACGGGGAATGTTTTGAAAATCACTTTACTTGCTTGCATGCGATCTAACCTTCGTCTGTTGTTGGCTGCAGCGGCGCTGCTGCCAGCATGAAATCTTCAACCGGGGTGCCGCCGATTAAATGTTCCTGAATGATGCGCTCCAGTACTTCCGGTGTGCACGAGTGATACCAGGTCCCTTCCGGGTAAACGACGGCTATGGGGCCGGCTGCGCATAGTCGCAGACAGTTTGCTTTGGTTCGATAGATCTTGCCGCTGGTATCCAGCTTCAGTTCACGCAAACGTTTTTTTAAAAAGTCCCAGGCGCGCAGGCCTTCTGCGTGAGTGCAGCATTTGGCCACCGATTGGTCGGCACACAAAAAAATATGCCGTTGTAATTTACCAATATGTAGATTATTGACTGCCTTGGCTGCGCTCGCAAGGGCTAGCTTGTCACGGAATTCTTTTTGGCCGTCTACCATTTCGCAACCCTGTCAACGCGCCGTTGCCCGAGCTGATTGGTAGCGCTCGGCCAGAGCCGTGTATATGTCCTCGGTGTAGCTGTCGGAGCTGGCATCCAGTTTCTCGGTCAGCTCGACCAGATGTTCATTGTCTTCGCGCCCGTGCCATTGTTTCAGATAACTGCCTTCCTGGTAGCCATTATCCTGACGAAAAAAGTTGAGTACATTTTTACCCACATAGCACCGATATAGCTTCTCCGCATTCATGTCGGCCGCCTGCAGCAATGACCAGAATTTCACAATAGAAAATTTGCGTGTCGCCAGCGTCTCTTCGGCTAAGGCTTCGGTTGCGTCCAGCACATCCATTTGTTCTACCTTGCCTTGTTGCAGTTCGGTTGTCAGCGCGGTAGCGATCTCATTAGTTGTACGACCGTCGAACAACATGCTCAAGCCAAAATGCCAGATATCAACAACTTCCAGCTGCACCTGCGGCATGTCAGGCGATTGCTTCTTCCACCACTTGTAGCCGTAGTGCTCAACCAGCTCGCCACATTCCAGCCACAGTGCTCGATAGTAAGCAAAGCCCTGCTGCTGCCACTGCGAATGTACTCTGGTATTCATGCTGTCTTGCAGTTTCAGCATGCTTTCGAATTGGTTTAGCTGATCGCTCATTGCAGGATTGGCGCACACAAATGAAAGGAAGAATGATGATGAAATTTGAACGATTGATCGGGGAAATGGGGTGGCGTATGGGGCTCGAACCCACGACCGCCGGAATCACAATCCGGAGCTCTACCAACTGAGCTAACGCCACCATTTCGTTCGAAAGCGCTGTACTTTCTGTAACTACACTGTCGGTCTATTCGCATAGCCGGCTTGCATGGCGCGCCCGGCAGGACTCGAACCTGCAACCCTCGGCTTAGAAGGCCGATGCTCTATCCGGTTGAGCTACGGGCGCATATTTCAGCAACAGTCCAGCGGCAGCCCAGTAAGAGTCCAGTGCGACAGCTACAATGCAAAAGGTGTTGGTCGGGGTAGAGAGATTCGAACTCCCGACATCCTGCTCCCAAAGCAGGCGCGCTACCAGACTGCGCTATACCCCGAACACCTGCAAAACAGACTTTTTCGCTCTTTCACAAGAGAGCGGCATGATACTCACGAGCCCGCATACAGTCAATTATATTCCACTGATTAGCGGCGCCAATTGCACCGAAAAACAAGCCCGTGCGACAATGGCGAATCACCTTTTCCACTCTGCTTAATCACGGAAACTCTCCTATGGCAGCATTAATACTCGACGGCAAGCAACTTGCCGCCGCAAGCGAAGCACAGCTGCAATCCCGCGTGGCGGCGCTGCTGGAAAAAAGCGGCGGTAAAACGCCCATTCTGGCCACTATACTGGTGGGCGATGACCCGGCGTCGGCAACCTACGTAAAAATGAAAGGCAACGCCTGTACTCGGGTGGGCATGCAGTCATTGAAAGTGGAGCTCGACCCCAGCACCACTACCGACCAGCTGCTGGCACAGATCGGCAAACTAAATGCCAACCCGGACGTCCACGGCATTTTGCTGCAACATCCGGTGCCGGAACAAATCGATGAGCGCGCCTGCTTCGACGCGATCGATATTAGCAAAGATGTAGATGGCGTCACCTGCCATGGCTTTGGCCGCATGGCCATGGGTGAAGCGGCCTATGGTTCGGCTACCCCAGCCGGAATAATGCGTTTGCTTGCGCACTACAATATCGAACTCAAAGGCAGGCACGCCGTGGTGGTTGGCCGCAGCCCCATTTTAGGCAAGCCCATGGCGCTGATGCTATTGAACGAGCACGCGACGGTGACCGTTTGCCACTCTCGCACGCGGAACCTGCAGGACCACATTAAGCACGCCGATATCATCGTCGGCGCGGTGGGCAAACCGGAGTTCATTAAAGCCGATTGGATTAAAGACGACGCTGTAGTCGTTGACGCCGGTTATCATCCCGGTGGTATCGGGGATATTGAGCTTAAGCCGTTACAGGATAGAGCAAGTGCCATTACGCCGGTGCCGGGTGGCGTTGGGCCGATGACAATTAATACTTTAATCTTGCAGACGATTGAGGCGGCAGAGAAGAAGTTGGCCTGAGTAAAGTCGTACTAAACCTTTCTGCGCCAGGAAGTTCCGGCTCTGGAATCCTCCAATACAACGCCCCGGGTTTCCAAGTCTGTGCGAATCTGGTCGGCCAGGCCGTAATCTTTGGCTTGCTTGGCCGCTTCGCGTTGCTGCACCAGTGCTTCGATCTCTGCGTCGTTTTCTGCCGACCCCGTTTTATTCTCACCCTGAGTGCCGGCGGCTTCCATTGACGGCAGCGTAAACGCAGGCGTCTTTAAAAACGCTTCCGCGTCCAACTGCAATATGCCCAAAGGCACGGCGATTTGTCTCAGTTGCGCGGCAAGCGCTGCAGCTTTTTCTGGCGCGTCAGTCTTACAGGTGTTAATCGCCTTCGCCAAGTCGAACAATACTGCCAGTGCTTCTGGTGTATTGAAGTCGTCGTCCATGACGTCGCTAAAACGCTGGCTGTAATCGTTATTGTAATTTTCCGCAGCGGCTTGCAGTGGCAGCCCGCGCAACGCAACGTAAAAACGGTCCAGCGCGACTCTCGCGTTCTGCAGGTTTTCATCCGAATAATTTATCGCACTGCGATAGTGGCTGGAAATCAGAAAGTAGCGCACCACCTCGGCGGGATATTTGTCCAGTACTTCGCGAATAGTAAAAAAATTGCCCAACGATTTCGACATCTTTACTTTATCTACGCGTACCGCACCGTTGTGCAGCCAGTACTTGGCAAATTCGCAGCCGGTGGCCGCCTCTGCCTGCGCTATTTCATTTTCATGGTGCGGAAAAATTAAGTCAGTGCCGCCGCCATGAATGTCGAAGCTGTCGCCTAAATTTTCGGTCGCCATAGCCGAACATTCGATATGCCAGCCTGGTCGACCTAGCCCCCACGGTGACTCCCAGCTTGCATTCTCTTCCGGTTTTGCCGCTTTCCACAGCGCGAAATCACGCGGGTCTTTCTTAATCTCTCCTACTTCAACCCGTGCGCCTGACAGCAACTCATCGATGTTTTTGTGGGATAACTTTCCATAGCCTTCAAACGCGGTTACGGAATAATACACATCGCCGTTTTCAGCGGCATAGGCATAGCCCTTGTCGATCAGCTTTTTTGTCATCGCCACAATTTGATCGATGAACCGGGTTGCTCTGGGCTCAATGTCGGGCGGCGCTATTCCCAGCTTCCGCTCGTCGCCGTGCAGCTCATCGATAAAACGCTCGGTCAGGTCACTAAAATCTTCGTTCAATTCGGCCGCGCGACGCAATATCTTGTCGTCGATATCGGTGATATTGCGCACGTAGGTCAGCTCAAAACCGCGCTGCCGCAACCAGCGCGCGATAACATCGAACGCCAACAGCATACGCGCGTGGCCCAAATGGCAGTAGTCATACACGGTGATGCCACACACATACATTCGCACCTTGCCTGCCTCCAGCGGCTCAAAGGTTTCTTTCTGTTGTGTGAGGGTGTTAAAAACTTGCATCAGTGCATTCTTCCTTACTGCTTTTTAGTCCACGAATCACGTAAACCTACTACGCGATTAAACACCGGCTTACCGCTGTGGTTAATGTCGGGGTCGCGACAAAAAAATCCTTCTCTCTCAAACTGCAGGCCGGATTCGACCTTGACCTGCTGGACGCTTTGCTCGGCGATCGCGGTTGCACACAGCAGCAATGATTCCGGATTGATGTACTGCACGAAGTCCTGATCTGACTCCGCATCGGGTTGCTCGACGGTAAACAGCCGGTCGTACAGGCGTATCTCCACCGGTAAGTTCTGCTTTGCAGATACCCAGTGAATGACTCCGTTTGGCTTATAGCCTTCGGGATTTATGCCCAGCGTGTCGGCGTCGAAACTGCACAGCAGTTCGGTCACCTCCCCTTCAGCATTCTTGACGACTTGTTCGCAGGTAATCACATAAGCGCCGCGTAAACGCACGGCCTTGTTTGGTTGCAGTCGCTTCCACTTGCGTGGTGGATCTTCGCTGAAGTCTTGCTGATCAATATACAGCTCGCGGCTAAATGGTACCTCGCGCATGCCAAAACTTTCGTCTTTGGGATGATTGGCGAGCTGCAGCGTTTCTACTTTGTCCTGCGGATAATTTTGCAGCGTAACCTTTAGCGGCCGCAACACACACATCGCGCGCGGCGCCGTCTTGTCAAGATCATCGCGCACGGCATGTTCCAGCATAGCCATATCGACCACACTATCGCCGCGCGCAACTCCGATGGCATCGCAGAAATTACGCAGCGACGCCGGCGTATAACCGCGCCGACGCATACCGGCGATGGTAGGCAGACGCGGGTCATCCCAGCCGCTGACAAAATCTTCTTCCACCAGCCGCCGCAGCTTTCTTTTGCTGGTGATGGTGTAATTAATATTCAGCCTCGCAAACTCGATTTGCTGCGGCCGCACCTCAGTGTTCAGCGCGTCGAGAAACCAATCGTACAGGGGCCGGTGATCTTCAAACTCCAGCGTACACAGCGAATGAGTAATAGCTTCGATTGCATCAGACTGACCGTGGGAAAAATCGTAGGTCGGGTAAATACACCATTTATCGCCGGTCTGATGGTGGGCGGCGTGCCGAACGCGATACATGATCGGGTCGCGCATATTAATATTTGGCGACGCCATATCGATTTTGGCACGCAACACGCGCTCGCCGTCTTTAAATTTGCCGGCGCGCATGGCACTTAAAAGCTGCAGATTCTCGTCCACCCCAAGATCGCGATTGGGGCTGTTTTTACCTGGCTCGGTCAGCGTGCCGCGATACTCGCGCGCCTGGTCCGGCGTGAGGCTGCATACATAGGCTTTGCCCTGCTTGACAAGCTCGATGGCGTAGTCATACAACTGTTCAAAATAATTCGATGCGTAGCGTACGGGCCCGGTCCACTCAAAGCCCAACCACAGCACATCAGCCTGAATAGCATTAATGTAGTCAACATTCTCTTTTTCAGGATTAGTGTCGTCGAAGCGCAAATGACATTCGCCGCCGGCGTACTCTTGCGCCAAGCCAAAATTTAAACAGATAGACTTGGCATGACCGATATGCAAAAAACCGTTTGGATGCGGCGGAAATCGGGTCACCACCCGGCCGGCGTTTTTACCGGTTTTCAGGTCGTCGTTGATGATGGTCTTGATAAAATTGCTGCTGGCGTGGCTCATGATGGCGCTGCAAACGACTGGTTTGCCCTTGGCAAAACCCTTATTATAGCGGCTCGCTTTACTTAGTCTAAACATTACTTCAGGAACACTGCATGATTATTTTGCACACCAACCACGGCACCATCGAAATCGAACTCGACCACGAAAACGCGCCCAACACCGCCGCCAACTTTGAGCAATATGCGCGTGAGGGGTTTTACGACGGCACCATTTTCCATCGTGTGATCGACGGCTTTATGATTCAGGGTGGCGGCTTTGACAAGGATATGCAGCAAAAAGATGTACGCGAGCCTATTGAGAATGAAGCCAACAACGGTTTGAAAAACGACCAGGGCACGTTGGCCATGGCTCGCACCGGCGACCCGCACTCCGCGACTGCGCAGTTTTTTATAAACGTCAAAGACAACGACTTCCTCAATCACACCGCCGAAACAGCCCAGGGCTGGGGTTATACCGTATTTGCCAAAGTCACCGGCGGTATGGACGCAGTCGACAAAATCAAGGCCGTAGCTACCGGCTCTAAAGGCGGGCATCAGGACGTACCCAGCGAAGAAGTGGTTATCGAACGCGCCGAGGTTACGGATTAGTCAGCATCGACTTGCAAACTATGCGACGCACCTTATTCATATCTGATCTGCATCTGGACGACACGCGCCGTTATGTCACTGAGGCGTTTGTGGAGTTTCTGCAGCAGGAAGCTATTAACTGCGACGCCCTCTACATACTTGGCGATCTGTTCGAAGCCTGGATTGGCGACGACGATCACAGCGTACTTAGCCAGCAAGTTATCGCCGCGCTCGCCGCGCTGACCGATAGCGGCGTGCCAACTTTTATCATGCACGGCAATCGGGATTTTCTGCTAGGCGATGCGTTTTGTCGCGCTGCTGGCTGCGAACTTCTGGTCGACCCCAGCGTCATCGAGTTTTACGGGCAAGCTACCCTGCTTATGCACGGCGATAGCCTGTGTACCAGCGATGCTGAATATATGGCGTTCAGGGCTAAAATGCGCGATCCGACCATGCACCAGCAGTTGCTGGCTAAGCCGTTGGCTGAACGACGCGACATTGCTGCTCAGCTACGCGCTGGTAGCGCCAGCGCCAACAGCAACAAGGCGGAAGACATTATGGATGTCACGACTGACGAGGTGGTGCAGCAGTTGCAGGATTTCAACACCAGCCGCTTGATTCACGGTCATACGCATAGGCCGGCAATACATTCGGTGGCCTTAGCCACGGGTGAGGGACAACGAATTGTGCTTGGTGATTGGGGTGAGAAGTTGTGGTATCTGGATTTGCGGCCGGATCAGCTTGAGTTGGTGCAACGGAATATTGCGGCTTAGCGGTACTGCCGAGGGGCCGCCTGCGCACAGCGCACGCTAGTGTGGTGTAACGAATAAAGCGTTCATATAGCGAGTCGCCAAGGGGTCAGCCGCAAGGCGCATTTCCGAAGGCATATTGGGCATATGTCGAGGGAATGCACCAACAGTAGGCGCTCTAGGCGACGTAGCGGATGGCCCCTTGGCGGCTCGCCCGAAGGGAAGCTCACAATTCGCGCACTGCGGCGTCGCCTAAAAGCGCCTACTGTTGGTGCAGTTCTTGGAAAGGTGACCTACATTCCCTGCAAACTGCGCCTTGCAGTGCACAAATTGTGAGCTTCTATATGTACGCTTTATTCGTTACACCACACTGGACGCCGCTATGGAAGCGGAATTCCGTATCTTCGCTGCTGATCAGCTCGGCTTCACGCTCCGCTATCAATGCGATTCTTGAACTGAAATCTTCATCGAAGTAATGCGCTGCCAACTTCAGGTAATCCTGAAAATGGCGTTCTTCAGATTTCAATAACGACTCGTAAAACTTACGCAGCTCAACGTCAAGCAACGGGGCGAGCGCTTTGAAGCGCTCGTAAGACCGCGCTTCGATAAACGCGCCTAATAATAAAGTATCCAGTAGCCTGTGTGGCTCTTGCGGCCGCACCAGCTTGTGCAACGCGCCGGCGTAGCGAGACGGAGACAGCTGCACATAGTCAATATTACGCGCCTGCATCAGGTCTAACACTTGTTCGAAGTGACGTAATTCTTCGCGCGCCAGGCGCGACAATTTTTGCAAAAGCTCGGGGCGATCGACGTAGCGGTAGAGCATGCTCAACGCGGTTGAGGCCGCCTTTTTCTCACAGTTTGCATGGTCAATAAGCAATATGTCTTGCTGCCTCAACGCCGCCTGCAGCCATGCGTCCGGTGTTGCGCAACGTAACAGTTGCTCTGCGCTGCGCGGCAGCGACCACTTATGTGGCGTAGGTAATGCTTGACCCGACACGGTTGCCCTTACCTGTTAGTACACGGTTTCTTCAGCGGGCATTTCTATAATGCCCGGCTCCGTCTGTTTTGATTTCTCGGCGGCGGCGCGTTCTGCCTCGGGCAGTCGCACCGGCACCGCAAAGCTGCGCGTGCGTGCACCGTCGCCGGTTGTCTCGCTGACGAACACGTGGATATAACCTGTATCACCCGACTGCAAACTTACGTCGACCGGAAGCGTTGCCGGGTTGTTGTCGGCGCCCAGCGTTAACTGCCACTCGCTTTGGTCGCTCAACAGGCTGAGATTATCATCAAGCTTAAGCCGCACCTGCACCTCCGCTTGCGGCGAGGTGCTGCTGATATCCAGTTCAACCGATACCGGCTCAGCCAGTGTCACCGGTGACGAGACGCGGTGCTGTAACTGCACGGCAGCACCGGGTTTGACGGTACGCTGCTGTGTCTGCTTCGGCTGCCCGGATTCACTCACTGGAGCGACAGCCGCCTGCTTGCACGCCATCAGTAACAGGCCGCAAAAAATTACCATGGAATAACGCATGAAACGTCCTCTCTTTAAAAATATACTCGGCTTCGCCACAAATTAGCGGCATTTTGTCGATACGCTGCACAGCGACGACGCAGAAACTACGTGTTGCAATCTTTTATTGGGTTGCAATGCTTACATCGAAGCAGGTTTCGCCACCACCGCTCTCACCGACATTCCTGAATTCGACCAGGTCCATCACATATTCTCCAGGTGTTAACTCGACGGTCGCCTGTTCACTGTCACCCGTGCCACTCGAGTCTGCAAGTACGATAAGCTCGCTGCTGCGATAGACTGCAAAATCAGGGTCGCTGGGTTGTAAGCCGCTGCTGCGGGTGACGGTAATCTGATATGCCGCGGCATTTGCAATGCTAATCCGCAGAAAGCGATAATTACCAAGTTTGTTGATGGTACCGAAGCTGTTAATACTGCAAACGTTCTGGCTGGTCGACGAGTCGACAGTCAAAGTGCTGTAGACAGGCAGCACTTTAGTATTTCCCGCCGAATTAGTCTCACCCGAGCCGAACGCATCAGCACTGGCATTAATATCCTGCGCTGTTACCAGTTGGTCAATTTCGAACGCGTTTGCGGAGTTCTGACTTTTAACCGCATTGATAAATGTATAAATACTGGCAAACGCCGGACTCTGCTTGTGCTCAGTCGCCAGCGCGTTAATCACAGCTGCCGGAGTTAGGCTCAAATTGTCGTCGTCAGCACCGTCACCGTCCAGCAAGTCGTAAAAAATCGACTGTACGCTGCCTTCACTGTACCAGCCAGGATTAATAACATTGTTGGTTTCCAGCGAAAAACTGAAACCCTGGCCCTGGCTTTCTCCGCCACTGTCGGCGTAAAGTGGACTACCGTTGACCACTGCGGACCAGGCGTTGCCCGTGCCCTCGGAAAAAGCCACGCGCATATCGAGTCGGTCGCCGCTGCCATGCGGTCCACCCAGGTTTTCGGAGCGCAGCAAAGCATCTTCCGCATAGTGCCACCACTCATGCGCAACGACTGATTCATCGTACTCGTCGGTATCGTTGTTTTCGAATCCCAATATATAAATCGCCCGTTCTCGAATGTCGTAAAAGGATGTGCCGATGTCGCCGTTCTCGACTAAACCATTGTCGGATTTGTTGTTCTCGCTCCAGCGTAATTGCAGCGGCGCGAGCACCGCGTTAGGCTGCGCTGCCAAAAATACTTGCTGAACGCTATAGACAGTATCCAGGATGGCAAACGGCGCAGCGGCGCGCTGACTTGTGTAACTGCTGCCACCCCAGCCCGAGGCTGCCAGCAAATCCCGGCCGGAGTCTTCGGTGCCGCTGTTGGCAAGCGCACCGGTCAGAAAATACGGTGAATTACCGCTCGTATTGTCGGTGACTGTAACATCCCAGGCCGGCGTACCGGTCTTTAACAACTGTGCCTTGGCGCGCACTTTTACATCGGTATTTGCGGCAACGCTGAAACTGTATGCACCGTTTTCGTCAGTAAATGTGGAGGCTAAAACTGCATTGCTACCACTCAGCGCTTCGACCACGACACCACGCGCAGGCTGGTCAACAGCGTTGCCATAATCCAGCCCAAAACCGTCGGCAGCCGCGGGTATGCGGGTATAGTTAATAGTACCCGACACCTTCACCAGTGGACTGTTGTCGTCGTCGTTTGACCCACCGCCGCTGTCACTGCTACTGCCACCACCACCGCAGGCAGCAAGTGCAGCGACCAGCATCAGCGCCAAAAATCGCCTTAAGTTGTCTACAAAAATACTCATATAACAAAGGTGCTCATTTACAGTAAAGTTCATTGTCTGGATCGGCATCGGCTAGTACTCGATGACTCGCTCGGCCATGTTGAAATAGCGATGGTAATGCGCTTCTGACAGCGCCCTGAAATCGGCATCGATTGCTTCTTTCAGCTGCAGCGCTGACAAATGCTGCTGCTCGGCGACGGCGCGCAGACCAAATTTATCCAGCGATTGCATTTGCCCTGCCCCGGCACGCAGCAGATCGTAAGCTCGACAGGACACGTTACGGTGTGCGGCACTGGCTACTTTATTGACGGCTATCTGACGCTGCAACAACTCATCGTCAATCACTTCAAGATAACCGCTGACAATGCGGGCTAGTAACTGCTGCAGCCTGGCATCCACCACGCGCTTTTGCTCGTCGGTGTAGCTGTTCCAGTGAATTATTTCATGCGAAAAGCGTTTACAGCCGCGGCAGACATCGTCGCCGAAGACAGTAGAACAAACACCGATGCATGGGGTTGGTATACGTTTGCTCACCGGCTGTGCTGCGCCCCGCCAGTCGAATAGACGAAAAAATAACGGCTGGAATTATAGTGCAAGAGCAGCACACGCACGCATGTATTTTTCACAAGGCGGCCTTATCAGCATTCATGGCTGGCGAACAGAGTTTTGTCTGAGACTTTAATTTATTAATAAAAAATTTAACTTCAACTTTCAATTTACTGATTTTTCTGTTTTTTTCACTATCAAGACTGCCTGTTTCCGATTCAGGGTTGTATCTTAGTTGTGTATATAAGCGCTCAATGCGGTGGGCGCTGTCGGCCAGTTCCGGGTATGTTTTGCCAATGCGGCACGCATAAGTGTGCGGTGCTTCAGCCATGTGGCGAGCTAAACCGGCTCTCTGCAGGGCGCTGCAATGACGCAAATAAATGGCATCAACCGGGTGTAGCTTGTGCGCTACTTTATCGCGCAACAAATTGACCGCCACCAGACCAAGCACCAACGCACCGCCACCCAGCAAAAACAGCGCAATGCGCAGCGGTGATACGGCGCCCAGCCATTGCTCGAAAAATGTGACCTGAGCGGCAGCATCGTAGTTCAGTACAAATTGAGTCCACGAATAGTTGAGACCATCCCAGCGCAAGCGCGCCCAGTTCAATACTTTGATATGTCGAAAATCGCTGAGCGACAACGAACCGCTGTCGCGCAACTCTTCACCGAGGGTATCGCCCATTCCCAGCTCTATTCGGTTTGGCGCTACAGCCGATGTGGGGTCGACGCGTTGCCAGCCACGGTCCGGTAACCACACCTCGGCCCAGGCGTGGGCGTCAAACTGATGTACCAGCACATAGTCTTCGTAAGGATTCACCTCACCGCCCTGGTAACCGACTACCACCCGCGCCGGCACGCCGGCAGCGCGCATCAGAAAAACAAAGCTGCTCGCATAATGCTCACAGAAGCCGCGCCGGCTGGTAAACAGGAACTCGTCGATTGTATGCCGTCCCAGTTTGCCGGGACTCAGGGTATAGACGAATTCATTTTGGTTGAAGTGTTTGAGTACGGCCTGCACGTAATTTGCATCGCTGGCGGATTGGCCGCGCAGCCGGCGCGCAAAGTCACGACTGCGTGAGTCGCCCTGTGCGGGTAATTGCAGTTCGGCCAGGCGCCGTGCTTTGCTCAGCTGCGGTTCCAGTGTGCTTTGCATGTAGCTGCGTGCGCGGTACTGAAAGCGCTGCTCAACCGGGCGCGTTGCCAACAGGCGAAAGTCGCCGGTTTGCACCACATCGGTTGCATTCGATTCGGCCAGCGGCAGCGCATACAGCCACGGCTGCTGGCTGGGCTCGAGGGTTACCGTATAATCTATCGGCGTGCCGCCCTTGCTGGCGGCAGCGCCTGTGGACTGCGCCGCACGCCGGTACGGTTGCCATTGCGAACCGGACGGCGCCGATTGTTGCGCGCTCCAGCGCCGCCCGTCAAAATTGGAAAAAACCAGTCCGCGCCAATACAGGCTTTGCTGCGGCGGCTGCTCGCCGTCAAATTTGACCCGGAAGGCCAGCTCATTCGACTTCGCCAACTCAGCAAAATCGCCGGGCGCCATGCTGTCAGACTGACCGGTTTTCGCTTTGCTTTGCTGTGAAGGCACGGCCCATAACGGCCCAAAGCGTGGAAACACGATAAATAGCACAATCGCCAGCGGCAAAGCCTGCCCCATCAGTTTGGCACCCGTGGTCAGCGCATGCACCGAGCGCTGGCGCTCATCACTTTCATGCAGGGCGATCAAGGCTGCGGTTACCAACGACACCGCCAGGAACATATACACTACCAGCAAAATATTCTGCTCGAACAGAAACTCCATGGCAGCAACGAAGTAGGCTAAAAAAATCACCGCAAACACATCGCGTCGATTTTTCATTTCGATCAGTTTGAGCGCAAATGCAGTGATCAACAAGGCCACCACCGCCTCTAACGAAATCAGTGTGCCGTAGCTGTTCCAGATGCCGATAAAAGCGATCGCGACCAGTAGAAACTTCAACATAGAGCCGGGATAAAAGCCGCGACCGGTAAATAACAACACGCGCCACAGTGCACAGATCACACATACCGTAGACACCCACACAGGCAAGCGCAGCAGATGCGGCAGCAACACGGCCGCCTGCGCAAACAGTAAGATAGCCAGACAGTTACGCGGTATTTGAAAGGCGATAGACATTACAACTCACGCTCCAGCCCAAACAGAGCCAGAGCCTGTAGCGATTTGAGTTTGTGCAACACGCCCAGGTCGGGCTGAAACTCAATGCCCGGCAAACGCAGACCGTATTCCAGTTTGCGCTGCTCGGCTAACAACACCAGATAACACATCTGCGATAGCCTTTGCTCCACATCCTGGCCGTCGAACTGCGCCCAATCTACCCAGATGCGTTGATCGGCCTGCGACTCGAACTGCTTGGTCATTAGCGGCAGGCCGCGGGCGGCGTTTTTCCAGGCCACCTGTTTTAATGAATCGCCAGGCACATAGGTTTTAAAGCCGGCGAAATCGTCGGTGCCGTGCTGCTGCAGATATTTACCCTGCTGATTGAATTCGCTGCTGGCCGCGACCAACGCATTGGTTTCAATTGGTTTCGGGTACACCAGGCACTGAGCGTCGAAATCGAGCCAGGTCCAGGCGCGAATCAACCCAACCGGATACCAGGTTTCGACCAGCAGGCGACCCGTTTTCAGCACGCCGCGGCGTTGACTGGGCAGAAACAACGGTACGCGTTTTTGCTTGCCTTCGAGCAGGCTGGCGGTCACCACATCGGCATTCGGCCATTTTAAACGAATGCCCTCGTACACGCGTCGGCCTGCGCGCGACAGGATGATTTCAAACTGCGCAGGCTCACCGGCGAAGGTCGGCTGCGCCGCTCCACACTTTATATTGAGGCCGGATAAGTTGCTGTAGGTATGCAAAATGCTGATCACCAGCAGGCTCAGTAATAGAAAGCTGATGCCGAACAGCATATTGTTTTCGTAATTAATTGCACCGAGCAGAATACCCGCCAACACCAGCAAGAACGTCAGACCGGCGCGCGACGGGAAAATAAAAATCTTCTTTTGATTAAGGGTGACGTCGGCCGCCGTGGGGATGCGTTTACGCACCCAGGCGTCGAAGCGCCTGGTCAACGGGTTGCTAGGACTGGGCATCAGCGTTAGGCGATAACCGGCACATGGTGCAATAACTGGTGCACCAGCGCTTTGCCATCACCCTGAAAATGTGCGGCGGCCCGCAGCCGGTGTCCGGTAACGGCAGGCAGCACCGCTTGCACATCTTCGGGTATGACGTGCTGGCGACCCTGCATCAGCGCCCAGGTTTTGGCGCAGCGCAGCAGCGCCAGCGCACCACGCGGCGACAAGCCATAGGCAAATTCCTCGGCGCTGCGCGAGTGCTCAATAATACGCTGCAGGTAATCCAGTAGCGCGTCCGAGGTTTTAACAGCGTCTACCGACTGTTGAATTTTACCCAGGTCATCAACCGCCAGGCACTGGCTGAGCGAACTCATTTTGGCTTCGGTGTTTTCGCCTAAAAATAACTGTCGCTCTGCCGCAGGGTCGGGGTAGCCCAAATGGATGCGCATCAGGAAGCGGTCGAGCTGTGACTCAGGCAGCGGATAGGTGCCGGCCTGGGTTATCGGATTCTGGGTTGCTATCACAAAAAATGGTTTATCCAGTGGCCGCGTGGCGCCGTCGATGGTCACCTGCCCTTCGGCCATCGCTTCCAACAGCGCGCTTTGCGTTTTTGGCGTGGTGCGATTGATTTCGTCGGCCAGCAGAACTTGCGTGAATACCGGCCCGGGGTGAAATTCGAACTGGCTTTTATTACGGTCGTAAATCGAATAGCCGAGAATATCGGCGGGCAGCAAATCGCTGGTGAACTGCACCCTCTGGTACTGCAAGCGCAACACCTGCGCCAATGCATGCGAAAGAGTGGTCTTACCCATGCCGGGCAAGTCCTCAATCAACAGGTGGCCCCTGGCGAATAAACAACACAGGGCGAGCCGAATTTGTGGTTCCTTGCCAAGCAACACGCGGCCAATCTCAGCAACCGCCTTATTGATTATTTTTTCCATTTGTCACCGCTAACACCTGAATACAATTAATAAGTGTAGCAGTAATGTGCGGTTAGATTAGCGCTCGGGTCGACGCCTGCGACGCCACGTCGCGCTGCCCCATACCCACAGTCCCGAAGCAGCCAGCAGGCACAGGACAAGCGCCACCAGATCCATCAAATACACACCCCACTGACCGAAAATACGCCCACTGTGCATATCGAGCAGCACCCGCTCGCGGCTGATATCGGCGCCGATAAATTCCTGCTTAAGCGCCTGTTGCAGCTTCTGTGGCGCCGGTTGCGGCGTTGACCACGCGGCATCCGGCACGGGTTGAGCGGCGGGCTGCCAGCTCAGACTGTCGATATCCGCTGCAACCGTACCGCCTGCGGTGGCAAGCCACAGGCTATTGCGCCATTCAGCAAGGGCAAGCGTCTGCGGCGGCAATCCATGCAATGCGGTAACACGTTCGATAAGCTCGCCGTCACGAGTCAGCAACAATAACTCCGCATCGCACAACGCCACAATCTGCTGTTGGTGCAGCACGACGCCCCGCAGTGGCGCTTTACATTCGACGGCTTCGTTGCTGTCGATAAACAGGCGATGTCCGCCAACATGGTTAAGCCACTGGTCGGCCAGCTTAAAACTTTTAATTTTGGGTTCAGAGATGCCGTAGTGCGCCAGTATTACACCGTTATGAATTGGTTTTTCGGCCAGCTGCAAGAATTCTGTGTGGTTAAGAATAATGCCGCTAACTGATAGCCAGCAGACTAACACGGCGGCTGCCGCGCCAAGCCGCCGGTGCCAGCGCAGCAAAAAGTGACGAATGCGCTGCGCGCGTTGCACCATCTCTACTTTTGCGCGACCCGAGTAGTAGAATCAATAACGTATTGATGGAACAGCAGTGCGACTTGCGCCACGCGGGTGACCGCACGTACCGACATGGTGGCGCCGGTAACGCCGTCAATGCCGCGGTCCAGTTGCTGCTTTTCGTTCAGCGCTGCACCGATAAACTGGTTGGTAAAAAATGCATGCCGCACTTCGCCGCCGCGCGACTCACGATAGGTCAGCACTTTGACCTGCACAATGGTATCGTTTTCAACGACGACACCGAGGGTGATGGGCCGCTCTTTGCCAATTTCGTCAAGAATCCAGGCAGTTCTGTCGCCATCCTGCCAGTAACGCACACGCAGTGAGGTAAAAGCGTGTTTCAGTATGTCTTTGGCGCCCTGCTTTAAGTCCTGATCCAGCCATAAGGTTTTTAGCTGCGGCGCATTATTTTCCAGAGCTTGTTGCAGGAATTCGTCCGGCGCTTGATACACAGTGTCGGCATGCACGCTGCATATGACAGCAAACAGCAAAGTGGCGCTCAGGCCACTTTGCTGCAAGCGCCTGACTAGCGTGCCTAAAAACTCCATCCCACACCCAGATTAAAACCGTCGTGTTCGGCGCGACCGTCGACCCCTTCCTGGTCCTGGTAGTCGGCCTTGAATACCACGGTTTCGGTAAGCCAGAAGTTTACGCCAGCCATGCGTTCCGACATGCTCATATCAGAGCCCGCGTCGGCGCGCACTTCATCCCACTCGCTATAGCGCAGGAATAAACCCAACTGGTCGGTAATTTTAACGGCAGGTTCTATGTAGAACCCCTCGCGCTGGTCGGCATCATCGCGCTCGGTCAATGTGTTAATGCCTTCGTCGATATCCCATTGCGCATACAGGGCGCGCAGTTGAAACGGTCCTGCCTGATAGGCCGCGTGCACTTCGTAAAGCACAGCGTCAATATCTGATTCGCCGGCAAACGTTTCGCCCTGCAAAAGATCGGTTTGATATTGGACGCTGGCCGCCAGTTCCAGGCCACGCACACCGGTGTACTTTAAGCGCGCTGTGTACGCGGGCTCGTCCGCCTTTGCCTCGCTGACCTTTTGCCGACTGCCACGCAGGCGCCCGTCCGTGCCCTCGGAGGCGTCAAGAAACAGACCAGAATGTATGCCAGCGTCATAGGAGAAACCCGCGCCAAGCTCACCACTAAACGCCACGCCAGCTTCCCACCAGGTGGCCGGTATAATCTCGGCTTCAACCGGGTTACGCTCTACGCCGTAAAACGTATCGGGCTCGTGGGTTTCATTGAGAATGCCGACCGGTATTAGAAATACCCCTGTTTTAGCGCGCTGGTGGGCGGCGTAATCCCATTCTATAAATGCTTGCTCTAATTCAACCTCACCGTTTTGCCCCTCACCGGCAACGTTATGTTCCACTTCGAGCTCGGAGTAAAGTCGCACTGTATCTGTAAACTGGTGGCCGAAAAACAATACGAAACGATGCAGATCGATCTCGTCCACATCGTCAGGCGCGTCGCTGCCGCTTTCGTCATCCAGATTATTGTAATGCAGTTCCCCGTAGCCACCGATGCTGGTCTGCTGCTGGCGGCTACTTGCCGCATTGCTGTCACTTTGCTCAACGGCATCCGCCGTGGCTTCAACTTTAAGATCAGTCTCCTGAATTTGCTGATCGCGCTGCGCGGCGGCGGCCTTTAATTGTTCAATCTCTTTCGCCTGCCGCTGGATAACTTCCCACATCTCTTCCGCTGAAGGTGTAACCGCCTGCGCCACCGCCGGCGCTATAAAGCCAAACATACACGCGAGGGCGCATAGCCTTATTCGTAAATACATCTACAACCCTTAGCTGACGTTAACTTGTCCAATAACGAGCCGCCATATTATCAAACTTTAGTGCATATGCAAATCATTCTTATTTAGCTTTCGCACCTGGTCTGGTATGCGGTCCTATTTATAATGTTGCGAAAACAACCCTGGTTGATGCCGGCACCGAGTCGCTGCGGTCAATGCATAGGTTGAACTACTGGTCACCATGAATGCCGCGAACGAATAGCAGCCCCGCTGTTGATCTGACTGGCATATAGCGTCGTAATTAACGTCAGCATTGTAACCAAGCGTAACGAGTGTGTTCGCCAGTCGATTATTTGTAACAGCTAAGTCGACACGTTAGTTCAAGCT
>JBBKXJ010000242.1:0-18830 GCA_037969395.1 Pseudomonadales bacterium | reverse complement strand
GGTCGCTTGATCGGGAACCATCCCGCTGGTCGTCATCTCTGGGTAATGTGTTGCTGGCTAACGTCGTAGCCCGCAAGTCGACTCGTACGACCGTCGATTTCCTTCTCGGCTGCTGTTGAATGCTTGTGCTATGATGTACACAACTTAACACATTGTGAAACAACGTGGTTATGCAGCAAACGACGACTATGACCATCCGCTTGGAAGCTGAGCTCAAATCCCGGCTGGACCATTTAGCAGTAGCCACTCAGCGCAGTAAATCTTTCCTCGCAGCTGCAGCAATCCGCGAGTTTATTGAGTTAAACGAATGGCAGATTGAAGAGGTCAAGGACGCGCTCAAAGAAGCTGATGCAGGTGACTTTGCCGGCGACGATGAAGTAAAAGCCGTTTTGAATAAGTGGACCGTTAGTGGAGATTAAATGGCTGAAGAGGGCATTGCGCAATTTAGATGACGAAGCCGAGTTCATCGCCAGGGATGATCCAGCCGCTGCAAAACAGGTCGTACAACGTATCCATAATTCAGTTTCATCGCTCGTAACCAACCCCGCTCTCGGTCATGTAGGGCGCGTACCAGGTACACGCGAGCTTGTCATCCCCGACACACGATATATTGTGCCCTACCGTGTGCGCCCTCGGCTTGAGCGTATCGAGATTCTCCGTGTCTTTCATAGCTCACGCAAATTACCTAAACGGTGGTAGCTTTTCCGTTTGATGGTTAAGGGCATCTCTATTAATTGCTTGTGGCCTCTGGCTTACAGACGAGTTCAGGATCAAGGCATCATTTCGAAGGCATGCTGGTTGCACGTCTAGAAGTGATAACGCAGAGCCTGGACTCGTCTGTAAGCCCCGAAGGGCGCGACCTGAAGCGCACATTTGCTGCGTTGCAAGCCTCGCCAGGGACAACCAGCCCTGGCCTTCGGCTTGCGCCTTGCAGCTGCACGCTTCAGGTCACGCAGAGGCCGCAAGCAATTAATGGAGATGCCCTTAAGCCACCGGAAGCCGGAAAAGTCTGCACTCTTGTCAACAGCGATCCGACCGTGTTTTATCCCTTGTCTAATCTATTCCCATAACTCATCGAACTGTGCAATTAAGTGCGGATTGTTGAGCGTTTTCAACGCGGCCTCGATACGTTCTTTCAGCGGTGCGTTGTATTTGTGCAACGCCAGTGCTTGCAGGGCCTGTACTGCAAAGTCGGGCCGCTGCGACTGAATGCTGTTGATTAAGTAATCGAAAGCCGCCGCGTGGCGCAGCAGCGCTATTGCCTGCAGCAGCGCGCGACGCTGTTCTGCTCGAACCAGCGGCTGCTCCAATGCACCGGTCAGGCACGGCAGTGACGCTTCAAGGCGTGATTCGCCAAGCGCTAGAGCGGCCAGCTCGGCGATGACCGGATCGCTGTGTTGGAGGTAATTGGCAACAAAAGCCAACGATTCGTCTGGCTCTACCTGCATCAAACTCGCAAAACATTCGCCAATGACCTCGGGTTCGATGTCACCGCTGAGAACTTTGCAGCGCAGTAATAATTCTGCCTCGCGCGGATTAGCGCAGGCGACTGCCCGCGCCGCACCCACCCGCGCGGTGGCCTCCGGGTCGTTTAATAGCGCTACCAGTTCATGCATGGCGCGCGGGTAAGCCGTAGCTACTAAACCCATTGCGCAACTGCAGCGCACGTCAACGGCGGTGTCTATTGAGCCGCCCCACACAGGCTCAGGTTGCCGGTAGTGAATGCCGGCCGCCAGAAATCCAACGTCGCGGCAATCCAGATCAACCAGTGCGCGGGCGATGGCTTTTTTTGCCACGCAGTTAGGATCGCGCTTCGCCGCGTCAGTCAGAAAATACGGGTAGGCGGTTAGCAGATCGGCTTCAAAGTCATATAACAGTTGCTCGCCGCACAGGGTCGCCGCTTTGCCTGCAACACGATAGTGATGATCGGCGATGGCAGCTTTGAGTTCTTTTTGGTTCGATTCTTGCGCTGCATCGCCTGCCGTCTTCAGATCGTCCAGTGCGTTGAGTTTGTCTGTAACCGATTTCCGTACGCGGGCCATGCTATTGATAATTGGTTTCAGCTACCTGCTTCAGTTTAGCCAACCCTGTTTCATAGTCGGCTCCTACCCACTTATCCATCATCAGGCCGAAGTAACGATTGATAAGACTGCCACCATGTTCTACGTCGAAAGCCCAAACGAAATGAGTCCCGGCGCCTTCCGCTGTTAGTTTGTAGCTGGCGTCGGCGATGCCCATAGCTCCGAAATCCAACTCAACTTTGATCAACTCGTTGGGCTGCGACTGCGTAATTGTCTGTCTGCCGCTGCCGACCTGCTTGTTATCGCTGTGCCAGGCCATACTGGCCCCAACGCCCTCGTCGGGGCCGCTAAAAGTATATTCGGTATCTGGGTCAATGGGATACCACGGCGACCACTGATTGAATTTCTTTATGGTATTGGCAAGTTCAAAGACCTGCTCGGGCGGTACGTCGATAACGACTGAGCGCTCTACGTGCGACGAGTCAGGTAGCGCCGCGCCCACGGCTATCAATACGGCTACCAGCACAAGAACGACAAAGAGTGAGATCTTTAGAATTTTCATCGTGTAACCCTGTGTGTGCCGGTTTGGGGTAGCCGGGGGTGAATACCGGGGTCAGATCGCTTTATTTTTAACCAATGCAACTCGGGCTAAGGTGCATTGGTTGAAAATAAGGCGATCTGACCCCAATTTTGTTAGTGTTCTCTGGTGGCGCGGAAGCGTATGTCGGGCCAGCGCTCTTCGGTTAGGCTGAGGTTTACCCTGGTTGGCGCGAGGTAGCTGAGTTGGCCGCCACCGTCCACAGCGATATTATCGGCCAGTTTTTTCTTAAAGTCTTCCAGCATTTTGGCGTCGCCGCACTCCACCCAGCGGGCTGAGTAAACGTTGATATTTTCATATATACAGTCAACGCTGTATTCGTCTTTCAGTCGATAGGCGACCACTTCGAATTGCAGCACACCGACAGCGCCAACAATCAGGTCGTTGTTTCTCGCTGGCATAAACAGCTGTACCGACCCCTCTTCCGACAATTGCTTCAAGCCCTTTTGCAGCTGCTTGGTTTTTAGCGGGTCTTTCATGCGAATGCGACGAAACAGTTCCGGTGCGAAATTGGGAATACCAGTGAATTTAAGGTCTTCGCCGGCAGTAAAGGTGTCGCCTATTTGAATAGTGCCGTGATTGTGCAGGCCGATAATATCTCCGGCCGCCGCCTCTTCGACGTGCGCGCGCTCGCCCGCCGTGAAGGTCACGGCGTCAGCAATTTTCACGTCTTTGCCGAGGCGCACGTGGCGCATTTTCATGCCGCGCGTGTAGTTGCCGGAGCAGATGCGCATAAACGCAATGCGGTCGCGATGGCGCGGGTCCATATTGGCTTGAATTTTAAAGACGAAACCGCTGAAATCGCTTTCACCGGCTGCTATGTTGCGCGTCGCCGCAGCACGGCCCTGCGGTGGCGGCGCGTGCTCTACAAAGCCGTCGAGCATCTCGCGCACGCCGAAATTGCCTAGTGCGGTGCCGAAGTAAACCGGGGTGAGCCTGCCCGCCAAATACTCGTCTACGTCGAATTCATGGCTGGCGCCGCGCAACAGCTCGATTTCCTCCAACACGGCCTCGTACAGATCACCGAGATACTGTTTAGCCTCGTCGCTGGCCAATCCCTTTATTTGAACATCTTCGGGAATGGTTTTGCCCTGGCCTTGCTTATAGACGTGGATCGTGTCGGTATAAAGGTTATAGACGCCCTTGAACTGGCGCCCCATGTCCAGCGGCCAGTTAATCGGTGCGGCGTTGATATTTAATACCGTTTCTATCTCATCCAACAGGTCGATGGGATCGCGAATATCGCGGTCCATCTTATTAACGAAACTGACAATCGGCGTGGTGCGCAGACGGCATACTTCCATTAGCTTAATGGTGCGCGCCTCGACACCTTTTGCGCCGTCTACCACCATTAAGGCGGAATCTACCGCCGTGAGGGTGCGATAGGTATCTTCGGAAAAGTCTTCGTGACCTGGTGTGTCGAGTAAATTGACGACGCGGTTCTTGTATGGAAACTGCATCACCGAAGAGGTCACCGAAATACCCCGCTCCTGCTCCATGCTCATCCAGTCGGACGTTGCGTGGCGATCAGACTTGCGGCCTTTGACCGTGCCGGCCTGCTGAATCACGTTGCCGAATAGCAGCAGTTTTTCGGTGATGGTGGTTTTACCGGCATCCGGGTGAGAAATGATGGCGAACGTGCGTCGCTTACTGATTTCGTTGGATAATTTACTGTCGGACATATTTCAAAAACTCTGGTTTATACTTCTGTCTTTACTTTTGTACCACACCAACCTTTCAGGCCATCAAACGCAATACTCTAACAACTGAAGGTGCAAATCTTCGCCGGGTTACTTGCTTGAAGCCAGCGCAGTAGTAATAACTTACAGTGCTTGGTGGCGCTCGGTTGTAGTTGTTCAAACCTTCGGTAAGCGCGACACAGCCCGCTGGCAGCAAGGATTTTGGGGCTAGCTCCAACTAACCG
The DNA here is from genome assembly GCA_037969395.1 of Pseudomonadales bacterium. Classification (GTDB taxonomy): domain Bacteria; phylum Pseudomonadota; class Gammaproteobacteria; order Pseudomonadales; family JAUIET01; genus JBBKXJ01. Next base: position 14,287 of record JBBKXJ010000242.1, on the reverse strand, counting down.
CCATACCGGAAGGTTGGGTGCCAGGCAGAATGTGTGCTTTCGACTTGGTTAAGGTATTCATAATACCAACAAAGTGTATTTTTTAGATACTGATTGAGCTGCTAGTTTCTGCTGGCCGTAATGGGCGCGCCGAGATCAGAGCGTCGCACGGTTTGCACGCCGTCAGTACTTTAACCCTTCTGCCTTCGCCACCGAGCTTGCTGCGATCGGGCATTAAAGAAACAGGGGGCCCGATTAGCACTGGGACAAGAACACCTATCGTGAGCTGCTAACCAAGTCCGGCGGGCGCAAGCGACTGGGCAGTCTCAACGATAAATTGGGCACCAACCTTAGTGAGCACGACACTAGCGACTCTTGAGGGTTTTAAGCTCGCATTACCAGCAATGGCGGAAAGCTAGAGGGCCCGCCGTAGGCACCGCTGCGCAGAAAAGCATAATTCTGCAAAACAGGAGATTGGGCGTGTGCGAACTCAGCTGCCACTGACCGGGAATTAGCGAATTATCGGTACTCGGAAACAAAAAAGGCGAGCCCGCAGGTCCGCCTTTTTCACACCTGGCTTGGCGTCAGAAGTTATAGCGAAGATGCAAGGTTGCGTTCATCGGTGCTTCGTAGAACGCGTAATAGGCCGTAGCAGTACCGCCAGTCAGAGTTGTAGAAACTGGCGCCCGGTTACCGAAGGTCAGAATTTCTTCATCGGTCATGTTCTCCAGCAACAGCGCCACTTCCCAATTACCCTCTTGTGAAGACAACGCGATTCTGCCGTTCAGCTTGAAAAAGGAATCCTGCTCCAGATTCGGGTCAAGCGAGGGCGACACGAAATATTCGTCGCTGTAGGCAACGTCCAGTCCTAGCACCAGCTCCATGGACTCGCCTACTTGCACGAAGTACTGCCCGCCCAGGTTAGCTGTTATCTCAGGCGTGAACTCGCGTCTTTCGCCGGCGCGATCGCAAAGCCCCGCGAACTCACTGCCCGCCGGGTAGCTGGAAGTCTCGCCAAAGAAGCACTCTGAGTTAGGAAACTTATCCCATTCAAAATCCAGCCAGGCGAATGCGCCGGTTAGCATCAGGTTTTCAGTGGCTTGCCAGCGACCGTCCAGTTCCAGGCCCTGGGTTGTCGCTTCACCGGCATTGGTCACGTTAAACGCCAGCGTGCCGTCAAATTGACTGGTTTGCAGGTCGGTATACTCGGTTCGGTACAAAGCTACGTTCAGCTCAGCCGCGCCGCCCGCCAGCGACAATTTAGTACCCACTTCAAAGCTTAGCGCTTCTTCTTCTTCAAATTCGAACGAGCCGGTATTGTTAGCCCGCGCATCGAAACCGCCCGCTTTGAAGCCAGTGCTGATCGACGCGTACGCCATCATGTCATCGTTAACATCCCACTGCGCGTTGATCGCGGGGGTGAGCTTGGCTTCGTCGCGGTCACAGTTAAGGTTGTGACCGACAGCATCGGATGCGCCGCCACAATCGGTATTACCGCTGACATTGCCCTGCTCGCTATCGATTGCGAATAATCCACCATAGAAGAGTGGGGCCTGGCCAGTTGTCGGCTGCAAACCAGTTATATTGCGCACCGGTGACGGCTCGTTTACGTCGACAATATTAATGGTACGCGAGCCGCTTTTGTCTTCGGCCGTATAGCGCACACCGGCAGTGACCCGCAGCGCGTCGGATGCGTTCCAGGTAAGTTGTGCGAAAACCGACCACAAATCGCTGTCGGTTTCATAGGCGCGCTGTGCTCCCGTGCCCGGTAACGCTGGCACCACCAGATTCGCAATGCTATTGCTAGGGAAATTGGTCAAATCGTCGAGGTCAATTTCGTAGCTTTGATAGAAGGCGCCAACAATATAGTCAAGCGTTTCACCGCCTGGCGAGGTCAGGCGCAGCTCCTGACTGAATTGCTCGAAGCTTTCATAACCCGGTGCGTCGAAAATAACCGCGCCAGTAAAGTCGCAGTCGCAGAACAGATAGGTATCGTAGTCTACATACCCTGTTATTGCCGTTAGCGTATGCTCGCCAAGCGCGTAATCAAGCGTGAATGTTGCGTTCTTGAATTCGTTCTCTTCCAGGTCGCCGTTTGCCTGGCGCTTGAAATTTTGTTCGGTTTCGAGATTAAAGGCACCGCCGGTGAGATTGCGCAACGTGTCTGCATATGAGCCGGGGGCACCTGGAAGTTCCGACGGACTAACAATCTCCAGAAAACGCCCTTTCGTGTCAAACTCGCCTGTTTCCAGTTTTAACAACAACAATAACTCGTCGGTGGGTTCGAATAAAAAGCTACCGCGAAGCACATACTCTTCAAGTTGCGACTCATCTCTGCCCAGAGTGGTGTTCTCGTAATAGCCCTCAGAATCGCGATACAAACCGGCAATACGTGCGGCGAAGGTATCACCTAACGGCGCGTTTACCGCGAACTGCACGTCCCTCATCTCCTGGTCAAAATTGTATTCGGCTTGTACGAAGCCCTCTACGCCCTCTAGGGATGGACGTCTGGTTGCCATACTGATGGCACCGGCGATTGCATTTTTACCAAACAGAATAGGCTGCGGACCGCGCAGAACTTCTACTCGGTCTGGATCAAGATACGGCACCCGTGCAAGCTGCGAGCGACCGTAATAGACATCATCGATATACATGCCAACCGATTGCTCAAACGCTGGGTTAATGCCAGAACTGATGCCGCGAATGGCAATGCTGGTACTGAGTCCGGTCTGATTCAGGGACAGGTTAGGCACGAAATCAGACAGATCGTCGAGGTTGGTAATGCCGGCCTGGGCGATTTTTTCGCCAGACATGACATTGACCGAAATAGGGACATCGGAGAGGCTCTCGGCGCGTTTTTGAGCGGTGACCACCACCTCCTCCAACATCAACTGTTCTTGTGCAGTTGCGCTGGTAACGCCTAGCATGGCCGAGCAAAAAATTAGAATACCACCGGGTTTACGCGTCTGGCTTAACATGGCTCACCTCTGTAACGGTTATTTATAGCTGCGTTATTCAACTGCCGCATTTCAAAAAGTGCCGAGCTGGCGCTGATCATAGCAGAGCAATTTCTGGAAAGGAACCAGCAGCAACCACTAAATCAGCGACTTACAAAGATATTTTAAAGCGTTGCTGACACTCGGGAGCTAAATGAGGCTCGCGTCACATTTCAGTAAGCCTGGAGAAGTGAAAATGGTTGTTGAGCAGCGCAAGACTGCTTGAAGCTAACGTGCACAGCGCACCCCGCGGTTGGTCCGTGATACCGAAGACCGTGAGCTGCGCTGTGCACCGGCGGGTTAGTCCAGCCGCCGCCCTTTGCTGGCAGCAATTTTCATACGCAGAGCGTTAAGCTTGATAAACCCGGCCGCGTCCGCCTGATCATAGGCACCGGCATCGTCTTCAAAAGTGGCGATGCTCTCATCAAACAGGCTATCGTCAGACTGACGTCCAACGACCAGCACATTGCCTTTATAAAGCTTCAATCGCACTACACCGTTAACGTGGGTTTGCGAGGCGTCGATGGTTTTTTGCAGCAATACTCGCTCCGGCGACCACCAGTAGCCGTTGTAAATAATGGACGCATAGCGCGGCATCAATTCGTCTTTCAAGTGCGCAACTTCGCGGTCGAGGGTAATTGATTCAATTGCGCGGTGCGCCTTCAGCATGATGGTGCCCCCCGGGGTTTCATAGCAGCCGCGCGCTTTCATACCTACATAGCGGTTTTCTACAATATCAGTACGGCCTATGCCGTGGTCGCCGCCTATTTTGTTGAGCGCAGCCAGCACTTCGGCCGGTGACTTGGCTTCGCCGTCGATGGCGATAATGTCGCCACTTTTGTAAGTAAGCTCAATATACTGCGGCGTGTCCGGCGCGGCCTCAGGTGAAACGCTCCAGCGCCACATATCTTCGTTGGCTTCCGACCAGGGGTCTTCAAGATTGCCGCCTTCGTAAGAGATGTGCAGCAGGTTGGCGTCCATGGAGTATGGCGAGGCTTTACCGCGCTTCATTTCGACCGGAATGTTGTGCTGTTCACAATACTGCAGCAATGTATCGCGCGAGCTAAGATCCCATTCGCGCCACGGCGCGATGACTTGAATGCCAGGCTTTAATGCGTAGGCGCCAAGTTCAAAGCGCACCTGGTCGTTCCCCTTGCCGGTCGCGCCGTGGGAAATAGCGTCGGCACCGGTTTCGTTGGCGATTTCAACTAGGCGCTTGGCGATCAAAGGGCGGGCGATTGACGTGCCAAGCAAATATTCGCCTTCGTAAATTGCGTTGCAGCGAAACATCGGGTAGACGAAATCGGTGACGAATTCTTCGCGTAAATCGTCGATATAAATTTCCTTGACGCCCATCGCCTGCGCCTTGGCCCGCGCGGGCTCGACTTCTTCGCCCTGGCCGATATCAGCAGTAAAAGTAACGACTTCGCAGGCGTAGGTTTCCTGTAGCCATTTGACGATAACGGAGGTATCCAAACCTCCCGAATAGGCCAGCACGACCTTGTTGATATTTGCCATAAGTGCTCCGAGTTGCGCGTTGCGCGGAGAGAAGAATTTATTGGTGAAGTGTGCAGCGCAGAATGATGCAATAAGCGCTACCCAGCTAAAAATTCTAACACACTAGTTTATGGTTCTTACCGAAATGGACTCTGTTGCCGGACTATTCGCGTCTAAATTCGCGAATCAGGCACTAACGTTCGAGGCGCACACTAACGCGGCGGTTTTTGGCGCGATTGGAATCGCTATCGTTGGGAACCAGCGGCTGCCGTTCACCATGATAGCGGCGCACAATCATTTTTTTGGCAATACCTTTGGCGCTTAAATACGCGACCACGGCCTGCGCGCGCTGGCGTGACAGATCGCTGTTGTAATAGGAATCCCAAACGTCGTCGGTGTGGCCGTCAACGTATATTTTGTTGACGCTTGCATCGGCCAGCACGTATTGGGCGACAAGATCCAGCCGCTTACCTGCACCGGCCAGCAATCGGCTTTTACCGGTGGCGAAACTGACGTTGCTATGTTTAAGCTGGTTAAAGTTCGTTGGCAATAATTGATTCAAACACTGCAGATACTTCTGATACGCCGCCTGAAAATGCACCGGCGACACGCCGACTTCAATAGGGTCGACGGCGCTATACCAGGCGATATGTAAAAACCGCGGGGTCATGCCCTTCAACAGCTCGGCCATCATTTTATTCGGCAACGTGTCGACTAATGTGATCGGTTGCTTGCTGCGCTTAACGCTGGCCTCGCCCAGGTGACGCGGTGCCTGCTGAAGAGCCCAGACTGGCGGTTGCGACACCAGCTCGGCCGTGCCCGCGCGCAGCGGGTTGTCGCGCGCGCTCAGATAAAATTGCAGGCTTTCGCCGGCGCGACGAGAAAACACCGCTGCGCCATACGATGGCAGTGGCTGCGTCAGGCGGCATTCCAGAATCGAATCACTGACCTGCCACTGCGCCACATCCATGCGCGCCGCAACGCTCAAATCCCGGTTGGCGGCGAGCGATGCACTCATCAATAGCAGTAACATTGTGGTCAGCACGTAACGTGGCATCTTATCCCTTCCATTGCCCTGTAAATAATGTGCGTGGCCGTCGCACAATTAGCATATCGGCAGGCGCCAGGAAAACTTTAATCTGTCACTTTAACGGTCGATACGGTAGCATGCCGCGTACTTTTTCGGTGCTTCGACCCATGCAAAGTTTAACCATTACCCGCCCCGACGATTGGCATATTCATCTGCGCGACGGCGACGCACTGCGCGACACGGTGGCACATTGCAGCCGTTACCTCGGCCGCGCCATTATCATGCCCAACCTGACGCCGCCGGTGACCAGCATTGAGCGGGCGGCGGCTTATCGTGAACGTATTATGGCAATGGTGGCTGCAAACAGCCGCTTCAAACCGTTGATGACACTGTACCTGACCGACAACACCGACCCCGCCGAGATAGAACGTGCCAAACAAAGTGGCACGGTATTCGCCGCAAAACTGTACCCTGCCGGTGCCACCACCAATTCCGACGCTGGCGTGACCGATATCAATAAAATCCATGCCGTACTGGAAGCCATGCAAAAGCATGAGTTACCGCTGTTGGTGCATGGCGAGGTCACGCACGATCAGGTCGATATTTTTGATCGGGAAAAGCAATTTCTGGATACGCACCTACGCCAGATCGTGCGTGATTTTCCATCACTGCGCGTGGTGCTTGAACATATCACCACGCGCGATGCGGTGCAGTTTGTTGAGCACAGCGACGAGCACGTTGCCGCCACCATTACTGCCCATCACCTATTGTATAACCGCAATCACATGCTGGTCGGCGGCGTACGGCCACACTATTACTGCCTGCCGATATTGAAACGCGCCAGTCATCAACAGGCGCTGATCGCTGCTGCTGTCAGCGGCAACCCTAAGTTCTTCCTCGGAACAGATTCGGCACCACACCCTCAAGGCAGCAAGGAGAACGCCTGCGGTTGCGCTGGCTGTTACACCGCGCACGCGGCGCTGGAACTGTATGCCGAGGCGTTCGAGCAGGCAGGCGCGCTGGACAAACTTGAAGGATTTGCGTCTTTTTTTGGCCCCGATTTTTATCAACTGCCGCGTAACAGCGACACGGTCACGCTGCAGAAACAGCCCTGGCAGGTGCCGGCTACGCTACAACTTGGCAGCCAACAGCTGGTACCGATTGGCGCCGCAAGCACGCTGCAATGGCAGGTCAACAGTGGGCAAACAACGTGAACGATAACGCTACTGCTGAGCAGCAAGGCGACAGTAACGGCAGACCGAAATCGCAGCTGGCCCGCCGCTTTCGCGGTTTCTTACCGGTGGTGCTGGATGTTGAAACCGGCGGCTTTAATAGTGCCACCGACGCTGTGCTCGAAGTCGCCGCTCTGACCGTGACCATGGACAGCAACGGCTACCTGCTGGAAGACCGCGTCTACAGCGCCAATGTGCAGCCCTTCGCCGGCGCTAATCTGGAGCCTTCCGCGCTGGAGTTTACCGGTATTGACCCATACGACCCGGCGCGTGAGGCGCTTCCCGAGGATGAAGTTTTTCGGCAGCTGTTCCAGGTGGTACGCAAAGCCATTAAGGCGCACGGCTGCACGCGCGCTATTATAGTGGCGCACAATGCGACCTTCGATCAAAGTTTTATCAACGCCGCCAGCGAACGCTGCGATTTGAAGCGCAATCCATTTCACCCGTTCTCGACCTTTGACACGGCGTGCCTGGCAGGGCTGGCCTACGGCCAAACCGTGTTGGCGCGTGCCTGCGACGCCGCTGGCATCGATTTCGACAACGCCAGCGCCCACTCGGCTCTGTACGACGCACAAAAGACAACCGAGCTGTTCTGTCTGATTGTTAATCGCTGGCGCGATTTAGGCGGCTGGCTGGATTCGGGAGGCTGAAATTTAATCGCAGGCAGGAAACTTCGGCAACAAAGTGCTTCGGTACTAGAATATCCTGTCTGCTGATGCAGACAAAAGAAGGGCGCGGGCGATGAGGCACGCGCCCTTCTAGAGTCTGGCTGCAAGCAAAAGAACGAAGAAACTACTGAATTGTTACGCTTCTGCTGACGGTAACGGCATCACCGTTGGCAATGTTCAGCCCAACGACATCGCCGATATTCAGTGCAACGGTTTCAATTTCGTACTGAAATCTTACGCCTAGTTGAATATTCTGGTACAGATCGGCTAGCTGCTCATCTTCAACTCGCTGAAACTCACCACCGGTCTCGTTGGCCAGTCGTGTTAGCTCGTCAACATTGACATCGCCCTCGTCACCAAAACCAATTGTGTGAACGGGTACGTTGACCTGTTGCGCTTGCGCAATGGCATCATCAACGTCATTGCTCGAGCTATTATTCCGACCATCAGTCATAGCCACAATGAGTTGCCTGCCATTGCTGGCAGCACCAAGCATAACAGTGCTTTCTACCACGCCATCCCATAATGCGGTAGTGCCGCCAAACGGATAGCGCTCACTGGTTAACACGTCACCGGATTCAGCGTGCAGCGCCACACCGCCTGCGCCATAAAGCTCACTGTTGCGGTTGTAGGCATCGGCTACGCGGTGCAGCGTCTGGTTGGAATCCACAAAGCCACTGTCAGTAAACTGCCAAGGCACAGGTGTGCCGCTGGAGTCTTGAAGAGGAATGGTATTTTCCAGAAAATCGCTGGTAATTCTGTCAAATGAGCTGCCAAAAATAACAAAGCCTGTTTCATCGGCGGCACCCTTGCCGTCAATAAAAGTGTGCGCTGCAATGCTGGCCAGATCAATCCTGTCGAGATCCGGTGTAACAGAAGTCACCATTGAACCGCTGGCGTCCATCACTAGAACCACAGAAGCTTCACTATTGGTAGCTGCCACGCTGCTGATGTCCTGAATAGGCTGGTCAACCGAATTCACAGCCACAGTAAACGCACTTTGGGGTAAACCAATCACTGCACGCCTGCTAACGCTGTCTACAACTGAAAACACCACCCGGTTGTTGCCAACATACTGCAAGCTGGAAATCTGGTATTCGGCTCCAGTCGGCAGCATGGATGCCAATTTGCCCTGCTCTGTATCACTGAACACCGCAACATCGACAGACAATGGCTGATAGCCAGTTAGCGTGGTGCTCAACGAAGTCACGTTGGCCGGCAGTGTTACGTCAAAAGCACCACAGGTGTCGGTCGTGAACGTCTGCACAACGTTGTTATCCTGATCTTTGGCTTCAACGGTGGCATCTGCGAGTGCGCGATAACCCGGCGGGATCGTGTCGCAAGCTGACGCCTCAGCCGCCAGGCCAATTCCACCTTGAGCTTTGCTCTGGCGTAGTTTAGCAACGACACCAGAATCCGCTGTGGGAATTTCGGGGACGATTATTTGGCCGTCAACTTTCCCAGGACCTTGCACTAGTTGTGGCACCGGGCTGTTGCTGCCCCCGCCACCTCCACAGGCGGAAAGAAAGGCAACTACTATGATGGTGGGAAGTGAAAACGCGCGTCTTATATTCAAGGTGACTCTCCTTTAGCTGATACGTTTTAATTATCGGAACGACAGGCTTCTTGCCATCCGCAGCCACAAAGCGCAGGTTGTCACTTCAGGATGAGAGAAAAACACCCTGACTCAGCGGCACAGCAGTATAGTCAGCTCAAAAGAAAATGTGAAAATAATTTAATCGCGCAATCGGTGTACTGCCGTGATGGCATGACCGCGCGCTTGGAAGAGATCAGCGCAATCGCAAGCCGGACATCTGCCCGGCAAGGATTTGTCGTCTGCTGGAAGTTTTGGTGGTTACTGACCCAACTTCATTCGCCGTCGGCGGGCGGCTCGGCTTTGGCGGCCGCATCGGCAATCAGCGGCTTTAATTCACCGCGCTCGTGCATTTCGGTGATGATATCGCAGCCGCCGACCAGTTCGCCGTTAACCCACAGTTGCGGGAAAGTTGGCCAATTGGCATATTTGGGTAAATTGGTGCGAATGTCAGGGTTACTGAGAATATCAACGTAAGCAAAACGCTCACCGCATTCCATCAACGCCTCCACCGTACGCGCTGAAAAACCGCACTGAGGTGCATTGGGCGCGCCCTTCATATAAAGGAGGATTGAGTTGCTTTCTACCTGTTCTTTGATTGTGTCGAGAATATCCATCGATTTAAAACCATTAGTGTGTGACGAGTGAGACTGCGGTCATTCTATTATGTTCAACACGAGGGTGCGACTTATTTAGCCGGCCTGTTTAGCAAACACGTCAACCAGGTGCGCCCCAACCGCCTCCGCCCGGCGTTGCCACCATGACGCTGTCACCCGCTTTAACCGCGATGCTGCACTTCGCGGCTAGCGGCTCGCCATTGAGTAAATTTTGCCCTACAGCGCCTGATTGACCGCCGTTCAGCCCCCACGGCGCCCGCTGGCGTCGTTCGGTCAACAGCGTGACCTGGGCGGGAGCCAGAAATTCGTACTCACGCTCGATGCCCTGCCCACCTGCATACTTGCCAGCTCCGCCCGAACCGGCGCGCAACGCGTAACGCAGTACCCGCAGCGGGTAGTGCATTTCCAGATTTTCCACCGGCGTGTTGAGCGTATTGGTCATATGACTATGACGACCGGATAAGCCCTGCCCGTGCGCGTGCGCGCCACAACCACCGGCCACCGTTTCGTAATAGTCCCAGCGCGGCGTGACCGCGCCCATCGCAATATTATTCATGCTGCCCTGGCTGGCGGCCGGAATTTTTTCCGGCAGTGCAACAGCCAACGCGCCCAGGAGTGCGTCAACGATACGCATCGACGTTTCAACGTTACCGGCAGCAACCGCAGCTGGCCGTTCGGCGTTGACCAGGCATCCCGGCGGCGCGCTGATTTTTAACGGCCGAAACAAACCCGCACAGGCGGGCGCATGCGGCGGTAGCAAACAGCGAAACACATAGAACACGGCCGCCGCTGTGACCGATAGCGGGCAGTTGATATTGCCCTCCACCTGCGCCGCCGTACCGGAGAAATCGACGTTGATAGCTTGCTGGCTGATGGCTACATGCACCGTAATAGGAATGTCGCTGCCGCCCACGCCGTCGTCGTCCATGTAATCGGTAAAGCGATAATCGCCCGGCGGCAACAATGCCAGTTCGGCCTGGGCAAGACGGTAGGCATAGTCATTCAGTGCCAGCAGCCCTGCGGCGTAGCTGTCACGCCCCTGCTGTACTATTAAATCGTGCAGCCGGGCAGCGCCCACTTTGTTGGCACTGATCTGCGCTACGAAGTCACCGCCCAGTGCAGGTGAATCCGGTCCGTTACGTAGTGCCGCCAGCACTTCTTCACGCACCTCGTTGCCGGCAATCAGCTTGCACGGCGCGATGATCACACCCTCTTCTTCGAGGCGGCGGGAGATTGGCATTGACCCCGGTGCCTCGGCGCCGATATTGGCGTGATGAGCGCGATTAACCACAAAGCCCTGCAGTGCGTTGTCATGAAATATCGGCGCGACCAGCGTGACATCGGGCAGATGGGTGCCACCGAGGAAAGGATCGTTAAACACCACCATGTCGCCGGCTAGCCACTCAAACTGTTGCACAATGCCCGCCATGGCAAATGCCATGCTGCCTAAATGCACCGGAATGTGGGCTGCTTGCGCGCACAGCCCACCCTCTGCATCGAATATGGCGCAGGAGAAATCCAGCCGGTCCTTGATGTTGGGAGAAAACGCCGCACGCTGCAGCGTCACGCCCATCTCTTCGCAGATGGCGTCCATGCGGCTGGCAAATACACTCAGTTCAATGGCGTTCATTAATTTTGCTGTCCTGGTCCTTTCACAAAAAGTAACTTACTTGCTCTAGCCATTGCCAAGCAAGCCAAATCTTTATAACATTCTTCCTCAAGGCAGCCTTGGCTGCCTTTTTGCGTTTTTAAGGGCCAAACATGCGCACTTTGATGAATACTTACAATCGTCTGCCGGTGAGCTTTACTCACGGCGACGGTGCCTGGCTGTTCGATGCCGACGGCAAGCGTTACCTGGATGCGCTGGCGGGCATAGGCGTGTGCTCGCTCGGGCATGCGCACCCCGCCGTAACAAAGGCGATTAGCGAGCAAGCCGGCAAGCTGCTGCACACATCAAACATCTATCGCATCGACCTGCAGGAAAAACTCGGTGACGCGTTAGCGGGCGTATCGCGCATGGAGTCTATGTTTTTCGGTAACTCTGGCGCGGAGGCCAACGAAGCGGCCATTAAAATCGCACGCCTGTATGGCCATCACGAAAAGCGTGTCGACATTCCGACTATTATTGTGCTCGATGGAGCGTTTCACGGTCGCACCATGGCAACACTGACCGCTACCGGCAATCGCAAAATCCAGGCCGGCTTTGAGCCTCTGGTCACTGGCTTTGTGCGTGCACCGTTTAACGACATGGCCGCCATCAACACTATCGCGCACAATAATCCGAATATTGTCGCTGTATTGCTTGAACCGCTGCAGGGAGAGGGTGGCGTGCGCAGCCCGGCGGCCGACTACCTCACCCGCTTGCGTGCCCTCTGCGATCAACACGGCTGGCTGCTAATGCTCGATGAGGTGCAAAGCGGCAACGGTCGCACCGGCAGCTATTTTAACTATCTGCAGCACGGGCTGCTGCCGGATGTGGTTACGACTGCAAAAGGGCTGGGCAACGGCATGCCGATTGGCGTCTGCATGGCGCGCGGCAAAGCCGCCCAGGCGATGCACCCGGGCAATCACGGCACTACCTTCGGCGGCAACCCGCTGGCCTGCGCGGTGGGGCTGACGGTGGTTGAGACGATTGTGCAGGAGCAGCTTGCCCAGCGCGCCGCCACGTTAGGTGAACGTATTCGCGATAATTTTCGCACAGCGCTAAACAAGGATGTCGTCAAGGAGATTCGCGGCCAGGGAATGATGATTGGTATCGAACTGCATCGACCCTGTGCTGAGCTAGTCAGCAAGGCTCTGCACGACGGCCTGCTGATTAACGTCACCGCCGGCTCGGTGGTGCGGCTATTGCCGCCGCTGATTTTTAGCGACGAGCAGGCCGATATATTGTGCGACAAGCTTTCCCGTCTTATCAATGCAGAACACCAAACCTAACAGGATTTGTGTTATGGCCGTCAGGCATTTTCTAACATTACTCGACCTTAGCCCACAGGAACTGAAGGCGCTGATTGCGCGCGCTATCGAATTGAAAAGCGTGCACAAACATGGCCGTGCCACTGCGCCCTTCGCTAATAAAGTGATGGGTATGGTATTTGAAAAGTCCTCCACCCGTACCCGCGTCTCCTTTGAAGCCGGCATGGCACAGCTCGGCGGCCACGCTATTTTTCTGTCACCGCGCGATACCCAGCTTGGCCGCGGCGAGCCAACAGAAGACAGCGCGCGAGTCTTATCTTCCATGGTGGACATTCTGATGCTGCGCACCTTCTCGCATGAGAAGCTGGAAACTTTTGCTGCGTACTCCAGCGTGCCGGTAATCAACGCGCTGACCGATGCCTACCACCCCTGCCAGCTACTGGCTGACGTGCAAACTTTTATTGAGCAGCGCGGCTCCATCGAGGGCAAAACGGTTACCTGGGTGGGTGATGGCAACAATATGTGCCATAGCTTTATCAACGCCGCACGGCAATTCGATTTTGAGCTTAGAATTGCCTGCCCGAAGGGGTTCGAGCCAGACGCTGCGTTGCTTGAGCAGAATAAAGATCGTGTTTATCTCTGCCATGACCCGGTAGACGCTGCCAAAGGCTCACATTTGCTCGCCACCGATGTGTGGGCGTCGATGGGGCAGGAAGACGAGCAGGCACACCGCGAAGCGCAATTTGCCGGTTTTCAGATTAACCACGCGCTGCTGGAGCACGCCGCCAGCGACGCACTGGTAATGCACTGCCTGCCGGCGCATCGCGGTGAGGAAATCAGCGCCGAGTTGATGGATGCCGAAGACAGCGTGATTTGGGCAGAGGCAGAGAATCGCCTGCATGCGCAGAAGGCATTGATTGAGTTTTTGTTGAGTCAGGCATAGTCGCTCGCTTTAAAATAAGTGGTACTTAGTGCCCGGCAGATAACCTCTCTGTTTCGCGCGCTGATAGCAAGGGAAAGTCATCCGGTGGGAGATGCGGGGAGCGACTCTACATCGCTTATTTTTGTTGCCGTCGTCGCCGTCCAAGACACTGCCTTTCCTGATCAGCCAGTGGCGCGTAGAGTTGCCGGAGGGTTTGGCCAGGGGTAATTTTACCGCTGCGGCGGTGGATATGCGGTATAACAGGCAGTGCTACCGGGCCTACTTGTTGGCAGAAGCTTTACCTATTCGTTGCAATATCATCGCCGTAGTCTCATCCCCTTTTTCACTGCGGTATGTTTCGCCTCTTGTGATGGATGTATTTTTATCCTCCAAGCTGAAGCGTAGTGAGTGTTGGTGGGAATCTTTCAGGCTATACAGATTTGTTGCGTCGCGAAATTCGAAAATAATATCGCTAGACTGAGCAACTTGCTTCATTTGCAGCCGCGGCTGGTTTCCCTGGGGACAGTAATGCGTGGCCAACAAGTGATCTCCATCCCGATGATAAGCCGTCATTGAATGTTTCTAGTTTTCGTATAACCATGTTTCGACAAGCACCGTTTCGTTCGCTATCAGCTCATGGGCACCTCTATTAATTGCTTGCGGCCTCTGCGTGACCTGAAGCGTGCAGCTGCAAGGCGCAAGCCGAAGGCCAAGGCTGGTTGTCCTTGGTGAGGTTTGCACCAACAGTAGGCGCTTTTAGGCGACGCAGCAGATGTGCGCTTCAGGTCGCGCCCTTCGGGGCTTACAGACGAGCCCAGGCTCCGCGTTATCATTTCTAG